>CAZCPL010000241.1:5606-8599 GCA_964500255.1 uncultured Solibacteraceae bacterium
CACTTAGAGTGACCGAGAACGAAGAGTAAGTTCAACTTTGACACTCAATTAGTGTCCCCATCGTCTAGCCCGGCCTAGGACATCGCCCTTTCACGGCGGTAACAGGGGTTCGAATCCCCTTGGGGACGCCACACTTCACTTCCTTCGAAGCAGATCCGAAATCACCAATCCGTCTTTCAATGTAATGATCCGGTCGGCGTGGGTTGCCAGTTCGCGGTCATGCGTAACCAACACGAGCGTTGTGTGTTCTTCGCGATTCAGAGAAATCAGCAGATCGAGAACCTGTTGTCCATTGGCGGAATCCAGATTGCCAGTGGGTTCGTCGGCCATCAGAATCGGAGGCTTCACCATGAAAGCTCGCGCAAGGGCCACACGCTGCTGTTCGCCGCCGGAAAGCTGCACGGGATAATGATCGAGACGGTCTAGGAGTCCGACGCGAGTCAGCAGTTCACGGGCGCGAACGATACCGCCGTGAATGCTTCCGGTGAGTTCCGCCGGCAGCAGGACATTTTCTTCCGCCGTCAGAGTGGGAATCAACTGATACGACTGAAAGACGAAGCCCAGCTTCTGGCCGCGGACCTTCGCCATCTGATCTTCTTCCAGGTTCGTGATGTCGATTCCGTCGAGGATAATGCGTCCGGAGGTAGGCGAATCGAGGCCCGCAAGCAGCCCAAGCAGTGTACTTTTGCCGCTTCCGGACGCACCCATGATTGCAACGAACTCACCCGTTGGGATCTCGAAATCGATGCCGCGCAGGATGTCGACGCGATGGGTTCCGGTATCGATGGAACGTGTTAGGGATTGGACTTGAACGATAGGGGATGGCATGAAGCGAGCGTTGATCTTATTATGGCATTAGTGACCTTTCGATCCTTCTTCGCTTCGTTGTCCGTTTTGACGATCGTTTCCTGTGGAGATTCCGCGCCACCGAAAGAAACGCCTCCTCCGGTTTTTTCGACTGCGCCGCCGGTGCCGCCCGCAGAGCAAGCCAAGGATGATCGTCCGGTGATCGTTGCTTTTGGCGATTCCCTTTCCGCAGGCCACGGGCTCGAATCCGGCCTCAGCTATCCCGACTTTCTGCAGAAGCTTCTCGATGCCAGAGGAAACCACTATCGAGTGGTGAACCAGGGTATCAGCGGTGATACCACATCGGGCGGATTGTCGCGCGTCGACCAGTGCATCGCACTGAGGCCAAAGATAGTGCTGCTGGAACTGGGCGGCAACGATGGGTTACGCGGCATCCCGGTGGCCAAGATAAGGGCGAATCTCGATGAGATGATCCTGCGGTTCCAAGCCAAGGGCGCGACGGTTGTATTGGTGGGCATCACCCTGCCGCCGAACTACGGCGACTATATCGAAGGCTTTGAGAAGAACTACGCGGATCTTGCACGCCAGCATTCCCTGACGTTGATTCCGTTTTTGATGGATGGCATTTGGACGCCTACCGGAGGCAAGCCCGGCATGATGCAAGAGGATGGAATCCACCCCACGGCCAAGGGGACGCCGGTGATGGCGGAGACGGTTTACCAGGGCATCCGGAAGCTTCTGTAAGCTATCGCTTGAGACGGTCGAGCGCCTCGATCACATCGCCGGTGAAATCGAGCCCGGTGTATCCGAAGACGCCACCGGGATTAGGTGAAGTCTCGAGCGCATTCTCGTAGGCTGGAATTGCCTCACGGCGACGCCCCATCGTGTCGAGTGCGAATCCCAGGCGCGCCCAGGCGGCATGATTTCGCGGATCGATGGCGACGGCTTTGCGAAGAAATTCCTCTGCGGCCAGAAAGTTCTTTTGTTCGATTCGCAGGTTGCCCAGACAGTAGAGCGCGTCGACGTGGTTGGGGGCGGAGGCGATGACCTTGCGGAGGGCTTGTTCCGCTTGCACGAATTCGTCGAGAGCAGCGTGCGCGAGGCCGAGAGCGAACATTGCTTCGATGTCGTCCGGACGATATTGCAGTACCTCCGAAGCGTCGCGTTTCGCTGCGCTCCAACTGCCGCTGCGGATCGATCGTGCGGCGTCGCTCGCCAGACGATCGAGCCTTGCGGGATCCGAGGGATTCATTGCGGGTCCGATCAGGTCTTCGAAGGCTTCGAGCACGCCCGGATCCGTGGATGTCCAAGTAGCCCACCCTTTTTCGATCTTCGCTTGCAGCAACGGAGGCTCGTAGCCATAGCAGGCTAGCGTGTAGGTTCGTTCTTCGGTGCGGTCGACAAATTCTACGCCGCGCTCGGTTGAACCCCAACGCTGGCGGATTTCTTCGCCGGATTTCGATTCCGATACCAGAGAATTCAGGCTGATCGCACGCAAAAATACCTCTACGCGTTCACGTGGAGGCATCTGAGAGATCCGTCTGCTCTGAGTTAGAAGTATAAGTTCAATCCTAGCTGAACGGCGCGAGCGGTGATGCCTGCACACCGCCCCCAACCCGCCGGATTTACTGAACTTGAAGGTCTTGTTGACCGAAAAGTCCGCGTCATAGGCATGCGACAAGTTCATTTAGATAACTCCCTGAACTTCTATTCCAAGTGTGAGACTAAGATGGCTCGACGTCAAGGGTAATGCTTGGCAGTACACTTGAAGCCATGTGGTCCAGCGTCGAATCCGGGCTTGCTGAAATTCTTTCGAGCAACATCTTCAGCGTCCTGCTGCATGAGAAGAGCGAGCAGGGGGATGTCCCGTTTTTGCGGCGGGCATTGAAAGAGAAGCTTGACCAGATTCCGAGATCCCAGCTCCCGCAGAACTATCCGGGATTCTTGTTCAAGGCAGGCATCCTGCCAGAGTTTCCTTCGAAGATCGAGCATCTCATTCCCGCACAGCGTGAGCGTTTGGCGGAAGCGGCGCGGCTGGAGGCTCGTCTGTTAGTGGGAGGCTTGGCGGCTTCGGGAGGAGTTCGCGAGAAACGGGCCTTCGCAGCGGTTATCTCGGCACGATCGCTCTACCGGCTTTGGGATTCCAGATATCCGTCGTCAGAAACCGGTGCCTGGTGGTTTAGCGA
>CAZCPL010000242.1:0-2552 GCA_964500255.1 uncultured Solibacteraceae bacterium
GATTCTCGGCTTCACTTTCCACGGCTTGCAAGAGCTGTTCCGCGTACTCGCGATCCTTGGCAACGGTGACAACCGCAACCACCGATTTTGTCCAGGTGCCGTGTCCGTCGATTTCGGCTACCGACACATTGAACTTCGTCCGCAGCCTGTCCTTGAGACTGCGAACCACGTTCCGCTTGTCCTTCAGTGACTGCGAATCCTCGACATGAATCTCGAGCGTCAAGGCACCGACCGAAGGACTCGCCACAACTTTAGACGAAGGCCTCCGCAGCCACCTTCTCGGTGACAAAGGCTTCAATAATATCGCCGGGGCGTATGTCGTGGAAGTTCACCAGGGAGATGCCGCATTCGAAGCCGGTTTTGACTTCCGAAGCATCGTTCTTAAAGCGCTTCAACGCATCGACCTTGCCGGTATGCACCACAACATTCTCACGCAGCAGGCGAACCTGACTGTCGCGCTTGATGAATCCATCCGTAATGTAGCAGCCAGCGACCGTTCCCACCTTGGTGATGCGGAACGTGTCCCTAACATCGGCGCGGCCCTGATAAACCTCTTTGAACACAGGTTCCAGCATGCCCGTCATCGCCTTCTTGATCTCGTCGGTCAAGTTGTAGATGATCGTGTGCATCCGGATGTCGACCTTTTCCTGATCGGCCAACGCCTGTGCACCGCGTTCCGGCCGGACATTGAATCCGATCACGATGGCGCTCGATGTTGTCGCAAGCAGGACGTCCGACTCGGTGATCGCACCCACCGCGGCACGGAGCACACGGAGGCGAACCTTGTCGTTCGAAAGCTTCTGCAGGGTGTCGGATAGAACTTCTGCCGTACCACCCACGTCCGCCTTGATGATGACGTTGAGTTGACTGATTTCGCCGTCTCTGAAATGCTGCGAAAGGCTTTCGAGCGTCACGCGATTGGTTTGCGCCATCGCATGTTCACGAGCCTTTGCTTCGCGGAACATAACGATCTGCTTAGCCTTGGACGTATCCGTGACCACCTGCAGAGAATCGCCCACTTCGGGAAGGCTTTCAAGACCGATGACCTCAACGGGCTGCGACGGATCGGCCGTTCGGATCGGTGCGCCCAAGTCGTCAAACATGGCGCGGATCTTGCCGAAAACGGCTCCGCAGATGAAGAAGTCGCCCACGTTGAGTGTGCCGTTGCGAACGAGGACTGTCGCCACCGGACCGCGACCGCGATCAAGGTGTGCTTCGAGCACCGATCCAAGGCCGGGACGCGCGGGGTTGGCGCGCAGGTTCTGTATTTCAGCAACCAACAGAATCATTTCGAGCAAGAGGTCGAGATTCTGCTTGGTCTTGGCCGAAACCGGAACCATAACCACGTCGCCGCCCCAATCTTCGGGCTGCAATCCGCGGTCAGCAAGTTGTTGTTTGATACGGTCAATGTTGCCGCCGGGCTTGTCCACCTTGTTGATGGCCACAATGATCGGAACTTTGGCAGCCCTGGCATGATCGATCGCTTCGAGAGTCTGAGGCATCACACCGTCGTCGGCTGCGACCACCAGAATGACGATGTCCGTCACTTTGGCTCCGCGAGCACGCATACGGGTGAAGGCTTGGTGGCCCGGCGTGTCGATAAAGGCAATCTTGTTGCCTTTGTGTTCAATGCGGTAAGCGCCGATGTGCTGCGTAATGCCGCCAGCTTCACGGGCGGCGACGCTGGTGTGACGGATCGCATCGAGCAGCGAAGTCTTACCGTGATCGACGTGGCCCATGATGGTAACCACTGGCGGACGCTTCTCGCGATCGGTATCGACTTCGGCCATTTCGAGCTCGAATGTCGATTCTTCTTCGTAGCTGATCTGGCTGGCCAGAGATCCGAAGTCCCGAGCGATATCCTCAGCGAGTTTCACGTCCAGGGTTTGGTTGATGTTCGCGAAAATCTTCTTCTGCAGAAGCTTCTTGATGACATCGACGCCCTTCACGCCCATCTTTTCGGCAAGTTCCTTGACGGTGATGCCCTCGGAGATCGTGATGTCCTTGTTGGTGGCCTGCACCGACATCTGGTCCTGGCGGCGAGGACCGGGCTTGAACATCCGCTCTTCGGGCTCGGCGGGACGATGATGACCCTTGCTTTGGGGCTTCTGTTGGTGACGCCGTTGCTGCTCCGCCGTCGGGACCGGAGTTGCTGCTTCGGGACGCAAAGCTGTGGGGTGCGGACCGCGCGGACGTGGACGCATGCCACCGGGTCCGCCAGGTCCGCCCGGGCCACCTGCACCGGGATATCCGGGACCGCCCGGACGAACGGAGGGCTGGCCGGGACGCAAGGGTCCTCGGAATGCACTGGGCTGTCCTGGACCTTGCGGGCGGGGGGCTGGAGGCAAACCGGGCCGGGGAGCGCCGGGCATTGGTTGAGCGGGATTCTGACGCTGTTGCTGCTGGCGCAGACGCTCAAGAATTTCGGGGCGTGGCGGCACCACAGGGCGCGCTACTGGCTGACCGGCGAGCGGAGGCCGCTGTGGCTGACCGTGTTGTGGTTGCTGCGGACCAGCCGGAGAAAGTCGATGCGCGCGAGCGATGCGGAGCGG
>CAZCPL010000242.1:2562-4676 GCA_964500255.1 uncultured Solibacteraceae bacterium
GACCAGCCGGACGCGGCTGTTGAGGCTGGCCGGACATGGGCGGACGCGGCACCATTGGGCGCTGCGTAACTACCGGCGGACGGGGTGCGCCCGGAAGAACTGACGGACGGCCAAGATCGGCGGGCATCGGCTGGCGCGGACCGGACAGAATTTGTCCGGGCTGTGCGGTTGTCGGCACCGGGCGGGCCGGGATCACGGTGTGCTGGGGCCGAGCTACAGGATTTCCGGGAGGCGGCGAAGTATGACGGGCGGCAGGCGACCCGGGAACGGCCGCTGGAGTATCGGCCGGTGGTCGAGAGGTCACCTGGGGATAGGTACGCACCACGGGGGGAGTTGGCGCGGTTGGTGAAACAGGCGTCTGCGTTTGCAGCGGGGGCAAGATTGACGCTCCGCCCATGGGTGGGCGCAGGGGAGGCCTGACAAAGGCGGGAATCACCGGAGCCGCAGTGACAGCTTCGGTTGCTGTGGGGCTAGACTCAGATTTGGCGACAAGCGGCTTTATGTCACTTCCGGGACTGAAAGTCGGTCGGCCTTGTAGGGGAGGAGCAATGCGAGGCGGCTTCGGTGCGTTCGTGACAGGCGCGTCACCTGGATTCGAATCGCCGCCGGAGCGGGATTCCGAACCATGGGGTTCCGGCGCACCGTACACAGGTACGGTGGTCACGGGCTCAAACCCGAAGTGCTTCCGGATCGTGTTGGCGAGATCGTCTTCGAGCGAACTGGAATGGGTCTTCTTGTCTGTCACGCCCAAGTCGGGCAATGCGTCAATCAGTTTCCCTGGTTTGATTTCCAGTTCTCGAGCCAACTCGTTGATTCGGATCTTCATAAAACAGCGGCCGCGCCGCTTGGTTTACCTCTCTTGACGCATCCCTCAAAAGACGAGGGATTACTTCATTTCACTTATCGTATCAGATTCCTCGACGGGAACAGTAGTGTTTTCAGTAAATTCCCCTTCGCCAGCGGAGGGCTCCGGCTGCGGCGTCGGGTCTTCGGCGGATTCCAGAGGGGTTTCCTCTAAGACTTCCGTGCCGGATTCGGGTGCGACTTCATCGGGCGCGGGTCCCAAGTCGCCGGGTTCGTCGCCAACCTGTTGCTCTTCCTCAGGATGTTCTATGTATGGCGCGTAGTACGCGTTGAGCGCGATGATCACATCGTCCGCCATTTCCAGCCCGATTCCTGGAATCGCCTCGATCTCCTCGCGTGTCATATTGGCCAGCGGTTCCACGGTGGTATGACCGTCCGCAACGAGCTTTTCGGCGAGCCGCTCCGACAACCCATGATCGAGGAGTACCGAAACCGGAGTTCCGGGCTGGTCGAGGGCGGCTATCTGCGTTTCCACTTCCTGACGCTTCTCTTCTTCGCTCTTGATGTCGACTTTCCATCCGAGCAATTTGGCCGCGAGGCGGACGTTTTGCCCTTTCTTGCCGATCGCCAGTGAAAGCTGGGTGTCGTCCACAATCACTTCCATGTGTTTTTCGCCAGGGCTGAGCACGGTGACTCTGGATATCTTGGCTGGGCTCAACGCATGGGTTGCAAATACGATGGGATCTTCGGAAAACTCGATGATGTCGATCTTTTCGCCCCTCAGTTCGCGGATGATCGACTGCACGCGCATGCCCTTCATTCCGACACAGGCACCTACGGAATCGACATCGCGATCCCGGCTTGCCACGGCGATCTTGGTACGTTCGCCGGATTCACGGGCGCATCCTTTGATCACCACCGTGTTGTCGTAGATTTCCGGAACCTCCTGTTCGAACAGGCGCATTACCAGTTCGGGGGCACCGCGGGACACGATGACTCCGGCGTTCTTGCCAGTTTTTTCCACTGACTTAATAACGCAGCGGATGCGATCGCTCACCGAGTAGGATTCGAGACGCGACTGCTCCTTCTTTGGCAGGCGGGCCTCGGTTTTGCCGAGATCAACAACGATGTCTTGGCCCTCCATGCGTTTAATGGTGCAGTTCACGAGTTCGCCGACGCGTCCGAAGTACTCGGAATGGATCGTTTCGCGTTCCGCCTCGCGAACCTTCTGCAGAATCACCTGTTTTGCGGTCTGGGCGGAAATGCGTCCAAGGATTTCGGTGGGCTTGGCGATGCGGACTTCGTCGCCG
>CAZCPL010000242.1:4686-8524 GCA_964500255.1 uncultured Solibacteraceae bacterium
CGTCGCCGATTTCAGCGGCGGGGGCATGCTTTCGCCCTTCTGCAAGAGTCATCTCGCGATCTTTGTCGACTACGGCTTCGACAATCTTGCGCACGGCAAAGATCTGAAATCCAGCTTTTTCGTCGAAATCCGCGACGAGATCCTCATTGCCCTTAAACTGTTTGCGGCCGGCGACAATCATGGCGTCCTTCACGGCGTCCATGACCACCTGTGGATTGATGCCTTTTTCTTTGCTGAGGATCTCGATGAGCTGTGAAATGTTGGACATGCGGTCTAATTTCCTTTGACGTCGTTCTCTCTTTTTGGGTGCCGTTCCTAGTTCTGTTCCGCCGCCGCCTACCAGTCGATCTCGACGTTGGCGCGGTCAATCTGGGTGAACTCGATCTGCACGTTGCGCTTCTCCGGGTAAGTGGCGTCGAGTGACAGCATTTTCCCGTCGAAGGCGGCGAGTTTGCCTCGCCAGACTTTCTGCTTATCTACCGGTTCACGCAGGCGTAACTTCACTTTGTGCCCTCGGAACCGCTCGAAGTCGATGGGGCGAATGAGCTTGCGCTCCGCACCGGGTGAACCGACTTCCAATTCGTAGCCTTCTTCGCCGGGAATGACATCCTTTTCGTCGAGTAGCGTCCCAAAGTCATGCGAGAACTGTTCGCAATCTTCGAGGGTCACCCCAAACGGCTTGTCGACCGGCACAGTTTCTCCCGGTGCTGGCGGCCTGTCTATATAGATACGCAATACCCGATTGCGCCCGCCGCCGACAAGATCGACCTGTGTCACTTCCAACCCCTTGGTCGCAGCGAGACGTTCCGCCAAGGCGGTTGTGTTTTCGATAATGGCTTCGCGATTTCCTGCCACGGCTTCCCATCGAGTCGACTCGGACAATAAAAAAGTGGGCTTGCGCCCACTGCTCTTCATCGACACCTTCATTATAGGCAAGAACGCGCTCGGGCGCTAGGGTTCTGTCACAAAACGATTTCGAGGAAAATGACGGCCCGGCAAATCCACCTTGTGCCGACCTTCGTTCTCTATCGTGTGTGGCCGAACCAGATGGCCACCGAAAGGTAACTTTTCCTATGAATCCACGTTCTCTTGCGTTTCTTGCGGGCTCTGTTTGCCTCACTTTGGCTCCAGCTTATGCCGAGTTCGTTTACGCGATCGACTCGCGCGCCGTATTGGTGACTTACGACACCGATCGCCCTGCGGCCGTACAATCGATGGTAATCGTCCGCGGTCTTCAACCCGGTGAACAGATCATCGGTCTCGATTTCCGCCCCGCGAACAAACGGCTTTATGGTCTCGGATCCTACAGCCGACTCTATGTGATCGATCCGGCGACGGGTTTCGCCTCTCAGGTTGGCGAAGGCACCCTGACAACCATACTCGATGGCTCGCGTTTTGGATTCAGCTTCAACCCGACCGTCGATCGCATCCGCGTGACCAGCGACACCGGCCAGAATCTTCGCCTGCATCCGGACACCGGTGCTGTCGCCGCTATTGACGGACGCCTCAACTACGCCGATAGCAAAAAACCCTCGGTGGTGGCTTCCGCTTACACCAACAGCGTTGCCGGTGCGACCACCACGATGCTCTACAATTTCGATCTCAATCAGAAGGCGCTTGTGATTCAGAATCCGCCGAACGATGGAACTCTCACCGTCGCCATTCAGATTCCCGCAAGTGGCGATTTCTCTGACCTAACCTCTCTCGACATCTCCGCCGAAACCGGCAAAGCCTATCTCGCCACACGCGAATTCAGAGCCGCCCGATCTCAGCTCTATGAAGTGGATCTCACTGCCAAGACGGTGACGCTGGTGGGAACGCTCGGCGTACTGGATCAGATCACAGCCATGACCGTAGCTCCGGCTGGAACGCTGACCCCGTTGTTCGAACGCCTTGGTGGACTCGATGCGATCACCGCGGTGATCGACGACTTCCTCGGCAACGTGGTTGCAGACAACCGGATTAATGGATTCTTTGGTTCCACAGTAAAGAGCCCCGCGAGAGTGCAAGCGCTGAGGCAAAATCTGATCGATCAGGTTTGCGCCGGTTCCGGTGGACCCTGCCAGTACAAAGGTGGCGACATGAAGTCTGTACACCGTGGCATGAAGATCGACGACGATGCCTTCGATGCATTGGTGGACGATCTGTTGAAGGCGCTCGACAAGTTCAAAGTTCCGACGACGGAAAAGGTCGCGCTGCTGGGAGTGCTGGCTCCGATGCGCGGCGACATTGTGGAAGCGCGCCAGATGAAGATCCTGAAGTCAGCTGAAAGTAAGTAACAAAGAGCTGCGGTGAGCCTCGAAACAGCATGTTTGTTCTCAATCGGCGCGAAGCCGCGGCTTTGGCTTTCTTCTTTCAACGCGGGGCATCTGCTGCTGCGCCGTTGACATCGGATTTCCCGCGTGAGGATTCGAAGCTCGCCTATGAAGTGGTTCGTGTTTCTCACTTCGATGAAAAGAAGGTGAGAGAACTGGTGGATGCTCATCCGTCGCTTGCCAACGCCTGCTGGGATTGGGGCTTTGGCGATTGGGAGACTCCCCTCGGCGCCGCGGCGCATACGGGGCGGCGTCCGATTGCGGAGTATCTGCTCAACAAAGGCGCGCGCCTGGACATCTTCGCGGCGACCATGTTGGGAATGACCGACGCGGTGAAAGCAATGGTAGCGGCGCAGCCCGGCGTGCAGAAGACATCGGGTCCGCATGGCATTTCGCTTTTGGCCCATGCCAAGGCGGGTGGACCGCAAGCGGCCGCGGTGTTTGCTTATCTCGAAACACTCGGCGATGCGGGCAATGGGCCGAAGACCGCCTCGGTCAGCGATGAGCGCAGAAAGATGACCGTCGGCAAGTATGAGATTGGCGGACGTCCGGTGCCCAGCGTAGGGTTCCGGTTCGAGATCCAAGAAGGGAAGAGCACAGGCTTCACCTTCCTGAATCCCGCACCCGTGGCGACGGCGAAGCGCATTGCAGATTAGCTACTCGCCGCTCTGCTGAAGCAACTTGGCCACAAGCCCAGTCCAACCAGTTTGATGACTGGCTCCCAACCCTGTACCGTTTTCGCCATGAAAGTACTCATAAAAGAGCGAGTAGTCTTTGAAGTGGGGATCCGTCTGCATCTTCTCGTTCTCTCCGTTGAACGGTCGCCTTCCTTGGGCATCGCGCAAGAACAGATGAGACAGCCGACGTGACAATTCCCCGGCGATGTTCCACAAATTGAGATAACGTCCCGATCCCGTGGGGAACTCAATCTTCAAATCATCGCCGTAGTAGTGATGGAACTTCTGCAGAGACTCAATGAGCAGAAAGTTCACCGGAAACCACACCGGGCCTCGCCAGTTGGAATTGCCTCCGAACATCCCAGACGACGATTCGGCGGGATCGTAGTCCACGCGGTGGGTCATGCCTCCAACGGGCAGAATATATGGATTGTCCTTGTGATAGCGCGACAGCGAGCGCACGCCATACTCTGACAGGAACTCTGCTTCATCCAACATCCGCCGCAGGATCGGCGTGAGGCGTGTGCGTCCCACGATCGAGAGCAGGCGGCGTTCCCCGACGCCCTCCGTCATCAGCCCTGAGGAGACATTGCCGCAAAGATCGGGACGATTGGCCATAAACCATTCCATGCGGCGTTTGAATCCAGGCAGACGGTCAATGAGCTCAGGTTCGAGGGTATCCACCGCGAAGATCGGAATGAGCCCCACCATCGAGCGGATCTTCAACGCAACGCGTTCGCCGTCGGGCCGCTTCAACATGTCGTAGTAGAAGCCATCGGCTTCGTCCCAAAGTCCGTCGCCGCCTATGTGGTTCATGGCGGTTCCGATGTAGAGGAAGTGCTCGAA
>CAZCPL010000243.1:0-8511 GCA_964500255.1 uncultured Solibacteraceae bacterium
AACGCATCGTGACCATCGAGGACACGGCGGAGCTGCAGTTGCAGCAGCGTCACGTGGTGAAGTTCGAAACCCGCCCGCCCAACCTCAACAAAGAAGGCGGCATCAATCAACGGCAGTTGGTTCGCACCGCGTTGCGTATGCGTCCTGATCGCATCATCGTCGGCGAGTGCCGCGGCGGTGAAACGCTGGACATGCTGCAGGCCATGAACACAGGTGTTGAGGGATCGATGACCACGATCCACGCCAACTCACCCAAAGACGCATTCTCGCGCCTCGAGGCCATGGTGTTGATGTCGGATGTCGAGATCCCTTCGAAGGTCATTCAGCAGCAGGTCGTCAGTGCGATCAAGATGGTGGTGCAGGTATCGCGTCTACAGGATGGATCCCGCAAGATCATCGCTGTTTCCGAAGTGCGTGGCATCAAAGACGGACAGGTCGACGTGCACGACATCTTCTTTTTCGAGCGCATCGGCATGACGGCGGATGGCAAGGTGCAAGGACGTTTTCGCTGGTCGGGCGAGGAACCGAAGATCCTGCAACGGGTCAGAGTTGCGGGCATCCAACTCGACGAGTCTGTGTTCCACGAAGTGATGGAAGTCAATCTTTAGTACTCTACTCGCATGGAGGCGAAGATGCTCGTCGAGGTGCTCGAACCATCAGTTTTGCGCATGCCGGAACTTTCGGATGACGCTTTTTTCGATTTCTGTGCTTCGAATGACGAATACAGAATCGAACGAACCGCCGAGGGGAGGATCGTGATCATGTCTGGAAAGGGTGCGAGAACAGGCGCGCGGAACAATCGGCTTTCCGCCCGTTTGCTTGACTGGAGTGACCAGCAAGGCAAGGGAGAGGCCTTTGACTCCAGTACCATTTTCAGGCTACAGAACTCCGCGATGCGAGCGGCAGATGCGGCATGGGCGTCCTTCGAGCGAATCCAAACCGTACCATCCGATCAACGGGACAAGTTCTTGCCAATTTGCCCGGAGTTTGTGGTGGAACTAACTTCTCCTTCCGATCGAATCAATCAGGTTCATTCGAAGATGGCGGAGTGGATGCTGAGCGGTGCTCAACTCGGATGGATTCTCGAATGGACAAACGAAGGGTTCATGTTTACACGTCCCCGGTGGATTTCAGAACGCTGGACAATCTGAACAACATTTCGGGCGAAGGCCCGGTTGAAGGCTTCACCCTCGACCTCTCTAAGATCTGGGACCCCGGCTGGTAGCGGCCTTCGCTTTACCCTGTGGAATCGGGAGTTCGCAGGTCTTCCAAATGCGCTCCAACATTCGAAGCACAAAACGTTGCGGCATCTTGCCTTCATGCGCACCGAGGCGTTCAAACATCGCGACTCCGTAAACCGAAGACATCAAAAGCAATGCCGACGCCGCGGGATCTACGGAACCGATCGCAGTGAAGTAGCCCATCACATCCCTTCGCATCGTTACTAACGCCGAGTCCGGATTCCGCATCGCGAACTCTTCGAACTTGAAAGCTGGATGTGAAACCAAC
This sequence comes from uncultured Solibacteraceae bacterium, assembly GCA_964500255.1. GTDB lineage: Bacteria > Acidobacteriota > Terriglobia > Bryobacterales > Bryobacteraceae > F-183. Next base: position 1,510 of record CAZCPL010000243.1, read on the forward strand.
GGCAATAACACAGGAACGGCATCCCGAAAATATTCCAACATCCGCAGGCCGATGGCTTCCATGTGTTCGTGTGATCCATTCGCGACACCGAGCAGTTCCGCGATATGCGCCTGAGGCGGTGCCATCGCGGCGAAAAACAGTTCCTCTTTGGTTGCGTAGCGTTGAAACAGTACACCCTCTGAAACGCCGGCTCGACGAGCGATCTCTTTCGTTGGGCATGCAAAACCTCTCTCTACAAAAGCGGCGCGGGCCGCAAGCAGCAAGTCTTCATCGCGAATCGTTCTTGTTCTCGCCATCCGTGATCGTCGGCTTAACCGTCAGGGGCTTGCGGCAGAGAAGATACAGCGTCCCCGGAGGCGTGCCCTCTTCCATGATCACAAAGCCTGCGTCGTTCAAACGCCGCTTCCAGCGTTCGCCTGCGGGAGCCTGCCCATAGTAGTGTCCATGCAGCAGCGGATACGTGAAGCGAACCCACACGTCTCGATTGATCACCATCAGTAAGAACTCGCCGCCGGGCTTCAACACGCGACGCACTTCCGCGAGAGATTGCTTCACACCTTCGCCGTTCAGATGATCGATGGCGTACGCGCTGACAACGCCATCGAAGGTAGCGTCAAGCAAGTCCATCTTGCGCATATCGCCTCGCTGCGCCTTGGCCCTGCCGTCAAAGCCAGCGATCTTCACATTCGACAACAACCGGCGTTCGTTGTTGTCCTCAATGCCGAATTCATTGCTGAAAATGTCAAGCGACGTCACCGTCGACTTCGGGCGCGAGGCAAGTGCCATGATAGTCGTCCGTCCGGAACCCGCGCCGACATCAAGCACCGAAGGGGCATCGATATTGGCCACGAAGCGCGCCGTGGGCATCTCCGTTGGAGAACTGAGATTGAACTGATAGTACAAAACGAGAAAACCTGACACGGCCCAAAACGCGACAAGACCCGAGAGAATCGAGATCCAGCGACGCCATTTCATCCGATGCGCAATCGCCGCGAACATACCGAAAGCGGCGGCAACCATCAGGTGGCCGTAGGTCCAAGGCCAGGAGTATCCAAAGTCATATTGATTCATAAGTGCCTACGCACTTATAACACAACAACAATACAAGTACAAAGGTATGAACGAACGCCTGTGATAGGATCTCGGGGTTACTCCGTTTGTGCACCACGAAAGGCCGACTGTGAAATCCGGGCTGATTGCATCTCTCGCCATACTGTTTCTGATCAATGTCCTGAACTTCTACGACAGGAATGTCTCCGGCGCACTCGCCGAACCGATGAAAGCGGAATTCGGCCTCACCGACACCGAAATCGGCTGGCTGGGAACTGGGTTTATCATGCTCTACGCAATCATCGGTGTGCCTCTGGGCCGCATGGCCGACAAAGGTAGCCGCAAGACGATCCTCATGGTCGGTCTTATCGTTTGGAGCCTGCTCACTGCTGCGAATTCGCTGGCGCAAAGCTATTTTCACCTGATGATCAGCCGACTGGGCGTGGCCGTAGGAGAAGCCGTTGTCGCACCGACCGCCGCCAGTTGGATCGGCGATCTCTTTCCTGCCGAAAAGCGATCGCGGGCCTTGGCATTTTTCATGCTTGGCGTACCGATCGGTGGGGCACTGGCCTACATCTGTTCCGGACCGGCCGCGCAAGCGTTTGGCTGGCGCAACGCCCTGGTCATTGCCGCGGCGCCCGCGCTGCTGCTGATTCCAGCCCTGTGGTTTCTGAAGGAACCGGCCCGTGGCGCATCGGAAACCGGCAAGCAATCGGCAGCAAACGAAAGCGCTTCGATGTGGAGCGTCCTACGCATCCCGACCCTCTGGTGGATCATCGCCTCGGGCGCGCTGCTCAACTTCAACATGTATGCTTACGGAACGTTCCTCGTCTCGCTGTTCGTTAGAACGCACCAGGAAACTCTTGCCTCCTCCGGCCTCATTGTCGGCTTTATCTACGCCGTCGGTGGCATCGCCGGGGGATCGCTGGCGGGCAAACTCGGCGACGAAATCATCCGCAAACGCCGCGATGGACGCATGCTTGTCGCCGCCATCGTCGCCCTCTGCGGCGTACCTCTCGCGCTGGCTGGCGTAATGCAGGGCAAAGGATCGTGGATAGCTGCAACCGCGTTTTTCACGCTCGCCTACGGTGCCTGCAATTCCTACTACGGACTCGTCTACTCGTCGATTCAGGACATCGTTCCACCCCGTCTGCGCGCCAGCACCATGTCGATCTACTTCATGTTCATGTACATGTGCGGAGCTTCGTTGGGCCCACTCCTGACTGGCGTTGTGAGCGATTGGCGCGCGAAAGAAGCCGCTGCTTCTCTGGGCCTCGCGGCGATCAATGCTCAGGCGCGGGCTCAGGGCTTGCAGGAAGCGATGTTGATGATTCCCGTCCTATCGTTCCTGCTCTCGATCGTACTGTGGGCGGGTTCTAAGACAATTGCCCGCGACATGGATCGACGCGACCAAATTGGATCCGTAGTCCCAGCCGCCGCTTAGACCGCAGGCTTCGGGCGCTTGCCAAACAAAGCCGTACCCACGCGAACATGTGTGGATCCCTCTTCGATGGCGGCTTCGAGATCGTGGGACATCCCCATCGAAAGCTTCGCGAACCCATGCTCGCGCGCCAGAGCCGCGAGACGGCGGAAGTAGGGCCGCGTGATTTCCGGATTGTCATTCCACGGGGGCATCGTCATCAGCCCCGTGAGTGTCAGATTCTGCGCGGCGCGCAAAGCCTCAATGATCTTCGGCACCTGATCGGGCGAGGCTCCTTCTTTAGAATCCTCTTCCGACAGCTTTACTTCGATCATCACTTCGAGCTTCGCGCCCATCGAATCCAGCCGCTGCGCGAGCTTTACCGAATCCACAGTCTGGATAACGTGAAAGATGTCAGCCGCCTTGCGGGCCTTGTTCGATTGCAAGTGCCCAATCAAATGGAACCTTGAATCCGTTGCGAGATCGCTCAACTCAGGATGCTTGCCCTCAAACTCCTGCACGTAGTTCTCACCGAAATCGCGCATGCCAAGCGCGTACGCTTCCCGCATGAGAGCAGCGGGAAACTTCTTCGTAACCGCAATCAGCGTGATCTCTTCCGCTCTACGTCCCGCGCTTTGAGCCGCGTTGGCGATGCGTTCCTGAACTCGAAAGTAGTTGTCGTGAAGACTCACCCTAGAACTCCGCGTTTCCAGGCGTCCGCGGGAATGGGATCACGTCGCGGATGTTCGTCATGCCGGTCACGTACATCAGGATGCGCTCAAAGCCCAGCCCAAACCCCGCATGCGGCGCACCGCCGAACTTGCGCAGTTCGAGATACCACTTGTAAGCATCCATCGGCGTTCCGTGCTTAGCGCACTGCTCTTCCACCTTGCGCTGCAGTACCTCGAACCGCTCTTCACGCTGGCTTCCGCCGACGATCTCACCGATACGTGGAGCAAGGATATCCATCGCGCGGACGGTCTTGCCATCCTCGTTCTCGCGCATGTAGAACGCCTTGATTTCCTTCGGATAATCCGTAACGACAACAGGCTTGTTGAAGACCTCTTCGCACAGATAGCGCTCATGCTCACTCTGCAGATCCGATCCCCATTGCACGGGGAACTCCCACTTCTTCTTCCCGGCCACAATTCGTTCCACCGCTTCGGTATACGACACATGTTGGAACTCGCTGTTCACAACATTGTCCAACGTCTTCAGCAGCTCTTTGTCGTAAAAGCTCTGAAAGAACTCGAGATCACGGCGGCAGTTTTGCAGCACCGCATTGATGATGTACTTCAAAAACTCTTCGGCCAACTTACGGTTGCCATCGAGATCGCAGAAGGCCATCTCCGGCTCGATCATCCAGAACTCGGCGAGGTGACGCGCGGTGTTGGAATTTTCAGCGCGAAACGTGGGGCCAAACGTATACACATTGCTGAACGAAAGCGCGAATACTTCGGCCTCAAGCTGCCCGCTCACCGTGAGATGAGCCTTCTTGCCAAAGAAATCTTGTGAGTAGTCCGGCTCCCCGCCCTTCAACTTGTCCAGTGGCAGCGTGGTCACCTGAAACATGTTGCCCGCGCCTTCGGCATCCGAAGTGGTGATGATCGGCGAGTGGACGTAAAGGAATCCGCGTTCCTGAAAAAACTTATGGATCGCGAACGAGAGAGCATTGCGCACGCGAAATACAGCGCCGAACGTGTTCGTGCGTGTGCGGAAGTGCGCGATCTCGCGCAAATATTCCAGCGAAACCTTCTTTTTTTGCAGATAGTACTCTTCGGGATTTGCAGCACCCAGGAGCTCAAGCGATTCCACTTCGAGTTCGATGCGCTGGCCCTTGCCTGCCGACTCAACAATCGTTCCGCTCGCGCTCAAACAGGCACCGGTGGTGATTTTTGCAAGCGTCTCATCGTCCACCGAAGCACCCTTGCGTACAACCAGTTGCAGCTCCTCGAAGGCCGAGCCGTCGTTGAGCTTGACGAAGTAGTGACCGGGAAACTCAGTCTTGGTCTTCACCCAACCGTGCGCTTTGACATTGTCGCCCACGGCGCTGTTGAGGATGTCGCGAATATAACCACCGGGCTGGATCATGTAGACTTTCATTTTCCCATGCTGCTTACTCTCGTTGGTGTCATCCTCGTGGCCGAACTACGCGTCGCACCATTCAAAGCGGACGCGACTCCGGCGCTGGGCGAGCCTCTCATCTGGGTTACGCCCGTCACCAAGGTCTTGGATCCTCTCTATGCGAAGGGCGTCATCGTTGAGTCCAAGGGCCAGCGATACGTGCTCTGCGCGATGGATTGGTGCGGTGTTTCCGGCAAGACGCATCGCATGTTGCGCGCTGCTTTGGCAAAAGGTGCGCGCACGAAACCGGAGTTTGTGGAACTGCACACCGTGCATCAGCATTCGGCTCCTTATGTCGACGGTGACGGTTACGCGCTGATGTCGAAGCTGCTGGCAAAGCCTCCACTGATGATGAGCGATGCCTATCTCGACAAGCTCGCGAACGCGTTGACAGCGGCAGCATCGGCAGCGACATTCCACAACGTCGATCGCATCGGACTCGGCGAAGCGCGTGTCGAGAAAGTAGCCTCCGCTCGTCGTCTCAATGTCGACGGCAAGCTGGTGATCCGCTTCAGCGCCGATGGCAAGGATCCGAAAAAGGCAGCAATGCCCGAAGAGCCGATCGATCCGATGTTGCGCACGCTCACGTTCGCATCCAGAGGCAAACCAGTCGCGCGATTGCACTATTACGCCACGCATCCGCAGACATTTTGCTGCGACGGGCGCGTTTCCGGCGACATGTTGAACGCCGCGCGGGAGGAGTTCGAAAAGCAGGACGGTGCGATGCAAATCAACTTCGATGGCGCGGGTGGCAACGTGACCGTTGGCAAGTATAACGATGGATCCGAGTCCGCACGCACGGCTCTTGCAGGCCGCTTGAAGACCGGAATGGAAGCGTCGTCGGCATCCACCAAATGGAGGCCTGTTCCGAAGACGGTCACCTGGAAAATGGAAGGCGTGAAGCTACCGCCGCGGCGCGATCTAGCGGATCATGAGGCAATCTTGAAGAGCCCCGAAAAGCGCACAGCGATTGAGCTGTATCGCGCGGCGATCGCAGTGGCATTTGCCAATCGTAAGGATCCGGTGATGCTGACCTCGCTTCAGTTGGGAGACATCCGACTGCTGCATATGCCAGGCGAACCCCTGCTGGAGTTTCAGAACTACGCGCGCTCGCTAGCGGCGAATGTGCTGGTGGCAGGATATGGCGACTTGCAGACCGGCTATCTGTGCCCCGACGCCGCGTATGAAGAGGGTGGATACGAACCGAGTGCTTCGAATGCGGGTCCTGGAACCGAGGGGATCCTCAGGCGGGCGATTTCGAAACTCTTAAGTTCACGATAAAACTTCGGTATCACCGGTGATACCATGAGTTGGTGTCGGGCGCTTCTAAGCTACTCGCCAAAATGCGAAGAACTCCCCGTGATTGGTTGATCGAGGAACTAAAAACCGTGGCCAATATAGCTTGGGTATCGATCATGATCAGAGCGGAACAAGCCATGTCTTTTTCCGGCATCCTTCGGCTGGACGGCTAGCGGTGCCCGCCCATCGTCCAATCAAACCGGTTTACGTCCGACTCTTCTCCGAATTCGTCGGCAAGGTAGAAGCCAACAATGAAGATTGATAAGTCTACCATCCGCGCCTATCCGTTCTCCATCCGGCCCTTGGAAGAAACCGAGGGCGGAGGTTTTTTCATTGAATTCCCGGATCTGCCGGGGACGGCGAAACGCCGGAAGAGGCACTCAGCAGCGGTTACGATGCCGTAAAGTCCTATCTGATGAGTTGCGTGAAGCATGGAGACCCGACTCCGAAAGCTAGCCCAGCAAGCGGACAATGGAGGCAACGTGTTCCGCGAAGCATCCATGCGAGGTTAGTCCTAAGGGCACGGCAAGAGGGTGTCAGTCTCAACACCTTGGTGACAGCGATGATCGCTGAGGGACTGGGCAAGAGAGCCTCATAAATCCGATCACAATACAGCTAGAATAGGAGATTCGACAGGAGGCAACATGCAAGCACTCGGCATGGTGGAAACCAAAGGACTGACCGGCGCAATCGAAGCGGCGGACGCAATGGTGAAGACGGCGAACGTAACGCTACAAGGCAAGGAATTCATCGGCGCGGGATACGTGCTGGTGACTGTCCGCGGCGATGTCGGCGCAGTCAAGGCCGCCACCGACGCGGGCGCAGCGGCCGCGCGCAGGGTGGGCGAACTCGTCGCCGTCCACGTCATTCCTGCACCAGCATCCGACGTCGAAAAAGTGCTGCCCGGCGGCATTTCCAAGTAACCAATGCAGTTTGATCAGGACCTTCAATCCATTCAGGAGGTCCGCGCCAAGGTCGACGCCGCCTATCAGGCTTGGGGCAAGTATCGTTCCTACTCGCAAGCCCAGGTTGACGCGATCGTTGAAGCCATGGCAGCGGCCGCACGCCGCAATGCCGCACGCCTCGGCGAGCTCGCTGCGAGCGAAACC
>CAZCPL010000244.1:0-8489 GCA_964500255.1 uncultured Solibacteraceae bacterium
GTGCAGCAATTGCATGAAGAGGTGCAGGAAATGTCACAACTCGTCAACGAACTGCTTTCGTTTTCGAAAGCGGGCATGGCAAGCGATCCTTCAAAGGTGGAATTGGCCTTGCAGGAACTGAGGCCCATCGTGGAACGAGCGGCGGCTCGGGAGGCCGGAGACAAGGTGAAGATCGAGGTGCCCGCCACGATGCAGGTCTTGGTACACGAGGCCTTTCTTTCGCGCGCAATCGCCAATGTCGTGCGCAACGCCGTGCGTCATGCGGGACTGGAAGAGCCGATCGAGATCCGCGCACGAGCGCAAGGCGAGCGGGTGTTGTTGACGATCGCGGATTCGGGTCCTGGATTGCCCGAAGATGCGCTGAGTGGCGTATTCATGCCCTTTTATCGTCCCGACGAATCCCGAAATCGCCAGCAGGGCGGAGGCGCGGGGCTCGGCTTGGCGATTGTCAAAGACTGCGTGGAAGCTTGCCGCGGCACGGTTGTCTGCCGCAATCGCACGGATCGGTTGGGATTGGAGGTCGAGTTCTCTCTGGTTTGCCCCCGGCCTTAAAGTTTGACCCCATGTTGCCGGAAAAAGCGAATGAAGAAGTGAGGAGTGAACAACCTATGGCGACAGGAGAGGTCATTCGAGTCAACCCAACGAAGGCCGATTCCTTCGCCGTTCACTTGGTAATCCCAAAGGTGAAGTTCTCTAAAAGTATCGCAAGAATCGGATAGTCTTCGACCGCACGGCAATGCCAAGCTGTCGTTATGTTCGATGCCCTTGCTGAGCAAGGCTACGCAAAACTGCCCGCGTTGTTGACGTCATCCGAATGCCGCGAGATTCGAGAGCTTTATTCCCAAACTGAGCGATTTCGCAGCCGCATCGACATGAAGCGCTATCGCTTCGGCCAGGGCGAGTATCGATACTTCGCCTATCCGTTGCCCGACCGTATCGGGGCACTTCGGCGGGAACTTTATGCGCGTCTCGCCGCGTTAGCGAACGAGTGGAAGTGCGGCGTCGAGTATCCAGCAACTCACGAGGAATTTCTCGAACGGTGCACAGCAGGGGGCCAGTTGCGGCCCACGCCGCTGCTGCCGCACTATCGCGAGGGCGACTACAACTGCCTGCATCAGGATCTCTCAGGCGAGGTCTACTTTCCTTTTCAAGTCGTGGTTGCGCTGTCGGCGCAAGGTACGGAGTACACGGGCGGTGAGTCGGTGCTGGTGGAACAACAGCCACGCGCCCAGTCGATTGCTCGGGTCGTCCTCTCGCGCAAGGTGACGGCGCAGTCGTTGCGACACGCTACAGGCTCGGCCATAACTCACGCGGAGGCAGGTATCGCGCGAACATCCGGCATGGTGTGAGCGCACTTCATTCTGGCGAACGATTCACATTGGGAATCATCTTCCACGACGCTGTCCGATACAAATGTCGATTGAGCGATTGGAGGGTTCCGCGAAGCGAGTCTGAAAGTAAAGGTTGTGAGGTCGTCGATCTTGGCTAAATTGGATTGATGACGCGTGCAGAGTTCTTGAAGTCCGTCGGTACGTCGGTTTGGGCTGGAACGGCCAGCAAACGTCCGAATGTGTTGTTCCTCGCCGTGGACGATCTGCGTCCGGAACTCGGCGCGTATGGCGCGGAGCATGTCAAGAGTCCACGGATCGATGAACTCGCCCGCACGGGCATAACGTTCACTCACGCCTATTGCCAGCAGGCCTTATGCAATCCATCGCGCGCAAGTCTGATGACGGGCCTGCGTCCGGACACCTTGCGGGTTTGGGATCTGCAGACCAACTTCCGCACTACGGTTCCGAATGCGGTGACGATTCCGCAAGCGTTTCGTGCGAGCGGATACTACGCGGCCTGCATCGGCAAGATCTTTCACAACATTTTTCCGGACGATGTTTCGTGGAGCGAACCGGAAATGCATGTCGATGGATTCCCCTTCGACCCCGATGCCGTCTATCGCAGCGATAACGATACTCGCTGGATTGAGAGCCGCAAGAAACAGATCATCGAACAGGGCAATGAGAAGCGCCACATCGATCGCTATGGCGAGTGGTATCTGAAAAGCTCTGCAATAGAAATTGCGGATGTCCCCGACAACGCCTACTACGATGGCGCGCAGACGGATACCGCGATCCGCAAGTTGGGTGAGTTGAGCGCGCGAAAAGAACCATTTTTCTTTGGTGTTGGCTACTATCGTCCGCATCTGCCGTTCAATGCGCCGAAGAAGTATTGGGATCTCTACGATCGCGCAGCTCTGCCGTTGTCGCCGAATCCATTTGTGCCGAAGAACGCGCCTATCATGGCGAGCAATGTCAATCGCGAACTGCGCGGCTATCGGGATTTCAATCGCGCGCCAAGTCCGCATGAAGGCTCGGTGAGCGAAGGGGAAGCCCGCCGATTGCGGCACGGATACTTCGCCTCAGTGAGCTATGTAGACGCACAGATTGGACGCCTGCTCGATGAACTCGACCGCCTTGGGATCCGCGACAACACAATCGTTGTGCTGTGGGGCGATCACGGTTGGAAGCTCGGCGATCACAACAGTTGGGGCAAGATGACCAACTACGAAATCGACACCCGTGTGCCGTTGATCATGCGCGTGCCAAGCCTAGCCAATGGCAAGCGCTGCGCGGGTTTGGTGGAGTTTGTAGATGTTTATCCGACGCTTTGCGACCTCTGCGGCGTTGCGAAACCGGCAGCGCTCGAAGGCATGAGCCTGAAGCCGCTGCTGCAGGATCCGAAACGCAAGGGCAAGTCCGCCGTGTTCAGTCAGTATCTTCGCAACGGCATCTGGACTGCACCCGATGGCGTTGAGTATATGGGCTATGCGATCCGCACTGAGCGGCATCGTTATGTGGAATGGTTCCGTTGGAAGGACAAGCATCTTGCCGCAACCGAACTCTACGATCTGCGAGAAGATCCGCTGGAAAACGAATGCCTGCAAGGTTCCGCAGAGATCCGCAAGAAACTCGCGGATCGCTTGCGCAAAGCATTTAGAATTTAGCCTTCGGATCCTCGAACACGGCAGCATCCACCTTGTCGAGCACCTTTACTGACCCCATATTGAGCGCTTTGCTCTTGCCATCGCTGTGGTTGGATGCCAGCATGACGCCACCGGTCGACGTGTATTCCCAATCCCACGAACCCTTGGTACCGTTCTGCAGCGTGTATTCCCAATGTTCCATCAGGTTCGTCTGCGGATTGACGAAGGCGTGATAGCGATCGCCGGGGGTGAGTCCGACTTTGCCGAAGGTGAGTTCCACTACGTCGCAGGTGTTGGCTTTGCAGGGCTTCTGTCCCAAGTGCTTGAGATTGACGCCTGGATCCGTCCATTTCCAAGGCATCGCAAGCCAATAGTAATCGTTGATGTAGGATGCATAGGCGTCTTTCAGAGCCTTCGTCGCAGCTTCGCCTTCGAGCTGTTTGCCGTCAATGAAGACGGAGCCCTTCTGCGTCGCAAGGTTCATGAGAGTGACGCTGGCCTTGCCGTCTTTGGTCTTGGAATCGAAGCGATAGCGTCCGGTCGATTTATCCCAAAGATGCGAGCGCTCCATCTTGGCCGCGCCAGCGTCCAAGAAGCGAAAGTCGAAGCGGATGTAGCGAGCCTTCGCCCATGCCTCTTCGCCTCCCATAGCTTTCGTCACTTTGCCGGCGATTTCCAGGGCTTTCGCATCGCGGATATCGGCAGCGTTCAGCATCGGCGCGACGAGCATCAAGAGGGACAATTTCATGCCTTATAGTACTCTGCTATTTCTGCCCGTACCAGCCTCGATCCCACGGAAACGCGAACGATGGCCGCGTAGTGTAACGCGTCATCTTGAACTCCATGCGCGCACCTGCACCCGGTTCCAAACGCACGGTCATTGTCGGTGCACCGACCGTCTTCGTCGCTCCGGCAATCGCAACGGAATCGAAGCGATGTTCGCCATAGCCACCGGCCTGCACCACGATGTCGCGCGCCTCGATCGGATTCGTGTTCACCAGCATCAGCGTCGCCGAATCCGCACTCATCTTTTCCACCAGTGCGGAAACATCCTCAGGCAAGCCCGCGCGGCGCTTCACCGGATCGAAGTAGCGGAACCGCGAATGCAACACCCAGATGCGTCCGCCGGAAAAATAGCCGCCCAATGAGAGGTTGGTGAGTCCGTTGGTGGTGGCGGGGTTGAGATCGAGAAGATAATCCGCGAGCCTCGAATCGGCAGTGGTTTGGTCGTTGCGGATCATCTCGACCTTCGCCCGAATGCGAGCGAGATCATCGCGCAGAACGAGTTCCGGATAATTCGGCAGTTTGCCTTCGAGGTAGCCAAGATAGGTGTTGCCGCGATCGGCTTCACTATAGCCGCCGCGGCCAGCGCTGGGCGTGTAGGTATCGGCAATCTGCAGGCGCTCAAGATCTTTTCGGTCCATCGACCAGAAGTAGATTTCAGCAAGGCGATCGAGATGCAGTTTGTCGCCCCACTGATACCAACTCGGGGGACCGTTGTGCTTGTATCCCTTCGGATCGCCGTACATTTGAGGCAGGAGAGTTTTTCCGTTTTCGACTTTCTTCTGCGCGTAGATGAGATCCATCTGTTTCCGCAGCGTCGCGACAAACGATTGATCGCCAGAAAGGATGAGCGCATTGCCAAAACCTGGCCAGGATCCATCGGTGAAGTAGTTGCGATGCGCGATCTTCTCGAGTTCGCCATCGAAAATGGTAAAGTTCCAGCCGTAGGTTCCTTTCCACCATTGGCCGTTGTGTTCGCCGCCAAGCTTGCCGTCAAGACCAACGTTGCTGGGAATCATCCCGCCAGTTTCCGCCGCGCGTTTCTGCCATGCGCCGACATAGTCGAGGACCCATTGACGGTATTTTTCGTCGCCGGTGAGCATGTAGGCATTCATGCCGAGAATGGTCGATGCGAGGTTCAAGAAGTTGTCGCCGGAACTATCGAGATATTCATCGCAATGGGCGAGCATCTTCTTATAGTTCGCCTCGAGGTCAAGCATCTTGCCTCGACCCGCGGGATTGTGCAGCAGGTGAAACGTCCCTGGAACCGGATCGCCAACCCAGTCATAGGTCGTGGCCTTGCGCAGCATCGGACCCTTGCTGCCCGTCCAGATGCTCTTCAGAATCTTCAACTGCGGATCGTAGTTCGGCGCCTCGGGATCCTCGCCCATGTACATCGAGGCGAAGCGCTTCATGCGCGCGCGATAAAGCTCGTTATTGGGATCCGACAGGCCTTGTAGCAGAAAGGCACGCAAGCCTTCGCCAGTGTGGAACCAGTCCGATTGTGTGATGAATTCCTTGGAATACGAGCCATTCGCGGCGAGGGTCGTGAGCCTGGTGCGGATCTCGTTGTACTGGTTGAGATGCCCTTCGTGGGCCTTTTTGTAGAGATCGAGCACGCGGTCTGAACCGCCGAGCGCATGCAGCAGCGTCCAGTTCCAGTAGGTTTCGATGGCGTCGTCCGGACCATCGAGCGTGCCCCAGCGCGGCGTATGCAAAAGGTATCCGCGATCGTCGACGAACTTCTTGGCGAACTCTTCGACGGCGAGCGAGTTGTAACGGATGACCTCGCGCTCAAGCAGCGCCCAGGTGGGCGGCGGCATGGGCGTCCTGATGTGAATGGTTGTCGACTGGCCAAGTGCAAAGGCGGCGCACAGCAGAAAGCAGAATCCGAAACGCATGGTTTCGCTACGATATCATGGCTGCGAGTGAGCTTGGATCCGGGCCATTGGATAATAGTGATTTGACCAGTCGACTCATGCTGGCGGATCGCTTCGGCTGGCGCAGCGAACTTTCGGCCGGCATCCTCACAAATCTAGACGAGATCGACATCGTCAAAGTCATTGCCGACGATTGTTTTGGCAACGAGACCAGGACCCGCGCGCTGAAGACCCCGCCTCTCAGGCGACAACGGCAAGCCGCACTGCTGCCCAAACGGATCCCGGGGCTTTAATACTTTACTCTTCTTAGCAAGAACTTAACCAACACAATTCACAGTTCCGTGGTTGTATGAGATAGGAACTTACAGAAATGCTTAAGATCGCAGCACTGACAACACTGGCCCTCGGCTTCACCTGTGCCGCCCAACCGGGCTTTCGCGGTGGCAAGTCGCAATTCCCTCTCACGGACTCTCAACGGCAGAACCTCTCCAGCCTGCGCGATCAGCATCGCCAGTCGACGGATGCCTCCCTGCAAGGGTTGCATCCCAAAGAGCGATCGCTGCGCGACCAACTAAAAGCCGGCAATACCGATGCGGCTTCGCTCGGTCGCTTGTTGATCGACATCGAAGCCTCACGCAAGCAAGTTGAGGCATCCCGGCAATCTTTCCGCGAACAGATGATCTCAACACTGACGGCAGATCAGAAGGCCCGTTTGAAAATGCTCGAAGACGCCCGTAGCTTGGCCCCCGCCATCCATGAAGCGGAACGTCTCGGCCTGCTCGATGGACCCTCACCTTTCGGTGAGGGTGGATCTCGCGAAGTTGGAACTTTCCGTGGACCACGCCTTGGCGGACGCCCCGGCAACAGGAGATTGGACCAATGAGAACCGCACTCGTTTCTCTGTTGAGCTTCGGCTTGGCCTGGGTGATTCCGCAACTCCTCGGATACCAAAGTCAGACGCCAACGTCGGCTGCCATGAAGGCCGATTCCGTTCAGGAGTATCTTTCGTTGACCGCAGACCAGCAAAAGCAACTCGACGAACTGGGAGTTCGCCTGCGCATGCGAGCGCAGAGTTCGCAACAGGAACTGGAATCGAAGCAGAAAGCGCTCCGCATGCAGCTTGCTGCCGACAATGCGGATCCGCTGAGTGCGGGCAGAGCCTTGCTGGAACTTGAAGTCGCCAAGCATCGTAGCGAAAGAACCTCGGAAGAGCTGCAAACGGAAGCTTTGGCTGTGTTGACGCCCGAACAGCGCCAAAAGTTGACGGTGCTCGATCAGGCGGCCAAACTCCATTCGATCACCCGCCAAGCGATGGGAATGTTTCTGATCCCGCCGCCGGAGGCTTTCCTTTCCGGTACCGGTCCGCTGGGGATGTTCCCCGCGAAGAACCGTTCCAGCAGACCTTCGGTCCCATCGGCGACCTAGTGGCTAGCTCGCTAGCTAGAAAGCCGTCCAGATATTGAAAAAGGACTCCGGTTAACCTGGTTAACCGGAGTCCTTTGCTATTTCGTTAGGAGAGAGAGCTACTCGTCTTTGGCGACATTGACAGGCAGGTCGAACGACACATCCTTGTGGAGCTTGACCACAACTTTGTGTTCGCCGATCGTGCGAATCGGGTGATCGAGCATCACCTTCTTGCGATCGATCGTGAAACCCTTCGCCGCCAACTGGTCGGCGATATCCTGCGCAGTGACCGATCCGAACAACTGATCGTTTTCGCCGGCTTTCATGCGGATCTCGATCGTGACATTCGCCATGCTCTTGGCGAGTTCCGTGGCATCGCCAGCGGACTTCGCTTCTTTACGAAGCTCAGACTGACGGACCTGATCGATGATCTTCTTGTTCGAAGCCGTCGCCGCCACGGCAAAGCCGCGAGGAACGAGGAAATTGCGAGCGTACCCGGCCGCGACCTTTACCACTTGGCCGGTCGAACCGAGCTTGTCGACATCTTGTTTGAGAATGACTTCCATCGCGTGATTTCCTCCTTACAGCCCCTGGCCGCCCATCGGGAGCAGCGCGATGTTGCGCGCCTGCTTGATGGCCTCGGTGACGCGGCGCTGGACGCGCTGCGAAACACCGGTGATGCGGCGTGGAATGATCTTGCCGCGTTCGGTCAGGAACGAGCGCAAAACATCCAGATTCTTGTAGTCCACCTCGTCGATGCGCTTGTCGCTGATGCGAGCCACGCGCTTGCGGCGAAAGTAACCCTTCTTGGCTCCCATCGCCTTGTCTCCGCCGGTGGGCCGCTGGGAAGCGGCAATTGGACGTCCACCTTTTCCTTCAGCCATGATTATTCCTTCACCTCACTGACAGCTTCTGGCGTAGCGACGGCAGCTTCCGGGGTAGCTTCCGGGGTAGCTTCCGGGGCTGCTGCAGCCGGGGTTTCCACAACAACAGCCACCGGAGCTTCCGGGGCCGTCGGTGCGGGAGCGGCAGGAACGCCAGGGGCCGGAGCTCCCGGAATCGAAGCCGGTTCGCCGACTGGCGACGGCATCACGATGCCGGGCGTCACAGTCTGCATCACAGGCTTGCGGGCCGCGCGCGCTTCGCGCTTCTTGCGCATCTTTGCGTCCATCTTCATCTTGATGTCCTGGCGGACAGTGATGAATTTCAACACCAAGTCGGACACACGCAGGCGACGTTCGAGTTCTTTCACCGTCTCCGGACCGCTGGAGAACTGGATCAGAATATAGATTCCCTCAACGCGCTTTTTCACGCGATAGGCAAGCTTGCGAACGCCCCAATTGTCGACCTTGTCGACCGTACCCTTCGACTTGGTGATGACGCTTTTGAGTTGGTCGAGCAGCGGAGTGATTTCTTCTTCCGTCGCGTCGTGCCGTACGATAAAC
>CAZCPL010000245.1:0-8488 GCA_964500255.1 uncultured Solibacteraceae bacterium
GCTTTCGGGTTTCGATTTCCTCACCGCTCTGCATCTTGTTATGGCTGATGTTGGCCAGCTGGAATTTTTCTTTGGCCACATCGCGATCGCGCTGCAGTTCGGCGTATTCTTTCTCGCTGAGCGGGATGCCTTGGACGCGATCGCTCATCATGCGAATCTGAGTGGAAACCTCTCGGGCTTCTTTGTTGAGCGTATCCATTTCGAGGTTCTTCGACTCGATCTGGGTCTGGTAGCGCTTGATGTTGCCTTCGTGTTCCTGCGCCATACGGACAGCTTGGGGATCTTGAATCTTGCGGGCGTTCGAAGAACTCTTCTGCTTGCTCTCTTCCTGGAACAGCGAATCGCGTTCTTTCTTCACCGAAGCCAGGCGTTGGCGTGCGGCGATGAGATCGGGGTGCTTTTCGGTGACGGATTCGCGCAGGGCGCTGACAAAATCTTCGATCTTGCGGATTTCGCGTTCGTATTCCTGCAAGCGGTCGTTCTTGGCCCGTTCCGGTTCTGAGACTTCGATGAATTCCTTGATCGACCGGCGCTTTTCCTGCTCGACGCTGAGGTTTGTTTCCAGCATCATCTTGTCCTGCGCCGAACGGGACATCGAATTGTTGATCAGGCTGAGGCGGGTTTGGAGCGACGACATCTGCTGCATCACAGAATTTTCCTGATCGGGCAGACGGCCCTGATGCGCCGCGCGAAAAGCGGCCAGCTTGGTTTCCGCCGTATCCAGCTCTTTCTGCGAGTTTTCGAGACGGTCGCGGAAGAGGTTCAAACCCTGTACGACGCCGCTGGTTTTTTCTTTCTGGTTCTCGTTGATGAAGCGTCCGACGAGTTCGCCAACGACCTTCTGCGCTTTGAAGCGGTCGGAATAGGCGAATTTGATGGTAAAGGCCGAAACCGTACCACGGCCGTTCGGCGCATTCATCATCTGCGCCGGCGTGATCGTGATTTTCTTCTTCATATTCTCGATGATGTCTTCGATCGGGATACGCTTGACATCCTGCGGATAGAGGTCGAGTTGCTGAATGATCGTCTGCAACACGGTACGGCTCAGAATGGTGGAAGCCATCGAATTGATACGGTCGCTCAATTGAGAGCTAAGCGGCGAGCCGCCGGAAATGGACGCATCGAGCGTTGGCGAAACAATCTTCAAAGAAGCTTGGGATTCGAAAGTATCCGCCCAGAGATAGGATCCCACCACTGTCAGCACAAGCATTGCGAACAATGGGCCGAAGATCCAGCCCTTGTGCCTGCGGAGAAGGTCGCCGTAGTCTTCGAGATCCAAGGAACGGCGAGCGACGCCATAAGTTTCTTGCGCTTGCATCGGTTTGTGAAACTCCTTAAGCTTCAGTGCCGGCTCTTCATGCCGGGCTCAAAATCGAATCCTGCTCATTTGCGGCTGCCGCACCGGCTCATGTGCGACTTATCCGCGGTATTTCAAACTCAGTCAGCGCCTAGGGAACGATGATGTGATCGCCGTTTTCCAGCACGATATTCTGTTCGGTCTTCTGGCCCCTGGAGACCTCGATCCAGTTGAACTTGTAGATCTTCGCACCCCTAAGGATCTGGATCTTCTTCTTGTTCGCAAAGTCGCGGAACCCGCCAGCCTTGCTCAATGCCTCGAAAACACGAATGGGTCCAATGAGTGCATACTCTCCGGCTTTGCCCACTTCGCCATCGATAAAGTATTTCTTACTGCGAACGTCCAAGACCTGAATGAACACTTCCGGGGTCTTCACATAGTCCGCGATGGCCGCGGCGAACTGCTTGGTCAGTTGGTCGGGCGTGAGTCCGCCAGCCTGCATTTCTCCCACAAGGGGGATCGCTATTTTACCGTCCGGGCGGACCGCCATGGTGAAGCTAAACTCCGGGTGCCGCCACGTCTGAATCGAAAGAACGTCCTCACCGCCAATCAGATAGGCGCGAGGATCGACGGCCTGTCCCAATCCAGACGGCAATGGTTTCATGGCAGCCGGATCGGCGACGTCGGACTCCTTAGGTGCTTCGCTCTTTTTTACCTGAGGCAATTGTTGAGCAAAGCAAGCGGCGATCAAGAACCAGGAAATTGGTAGCCAGCGCATCGTGCGTTTCATCTTCGTTATGTCGAACTCCGGTTGAGGCTGAATGCATTCCGATGAGACCCTTCGCCTGTCCCCGGAAGCGAAAGATCCGATTTTTGAATGTTCCTGCCCGCACCCCATTCTAGCAAATCATCCGATTCCGACATTGCCCGTTTTGAGCAGTTCCGGGTGTCCCCAATTCGTTCCGGCCGGTCCACATGTTACTATCTCGATCAAATCGGATTTCACCCGCTGTGTAAAGGTACATCCGTACGATTACTTTACAATGAAAAGTACTTCTATAGCAGCATACGCCATTCTCGTATCGAGTGCAATAGCCGGTACCAAGCCGATGACTTTTGTCGATCTGTTGCACTTTGGTTCAGTATCCTCGGCTACACTATCAAAAGACGGCAGACTCGCCGCCTGGGTGCAAAGTTCACTGGATTGGCAGGCTGGCAAGCGCTTCACGGATATCTATCTCGCCGACCTATCGGGTGGTCTGTCTACGCCACGCCGGATGACCTTTACCGACTGCAAGGATGAGTCTGCTCCTGCGTTTTCGCCCGACGTCAAGTGGCTCGGATTCCTGTCGAATCGCGATGCTTTGGCGATTGACGCAGCGGCGCAGCAGTTTTATCTGATTTCGCCGTTGGGCGGCGAGGCGCGTAGGGTTGCCGAGGTGCCGGTGGGATCGTTTGCGTTCTCCCCCGACGGCCGTTGGGGTGCGTTCACTGCGGGCCGCGAGGGCGAGCGTCAGATTCGATTGGTCGATCTGGCGACGTTGCAGGTGCGAGGTCTGGCAGATCATGCAACGGGCGTGCTTGCCATCGAGTGGGCACCCGATTCCTCGAAGGTTTACTTCACCTCGCCTGACCGCACCGATCCCAATCAGCGCAAGCGGATGGATCTCCGTTTCGATGTCCGCATCGTAAACGAGGAGAAGCCCGCCGTGCATTTATGGGTCGCGGAACTCACTGTCGCCAAGGCTCGGCGTCTCACGTCCGGTGACGACATTTCGGTTGGCGAATTCAAAGTCTCTCGCAATGGACAGTGGATTTCGTTGGTAATGAATTCTACCGACCGGTATGTCGATCCTCTCGACCGGCGCGATTCCGAAGCGTATTTGTACTCGATTCTCAGCGGCAACCTGACGCGGCTGACCGACAATCGCGCTCCTGAGGCTTTGCCGCAGATCTCACCCGACGGTCGATGGATCGCGCTGCGAGCGCCTGAAGATTTCACCTATTTCCGCCGCAATCGCCTGCAAATCCGCCAGACAATCGGTGGCGCGTGGAAGACCGTTGCCACGGAGTGGGCGGGCGATATCGGACAGTTCCACTGGGCAGCGGATTCCAGGAAGCTCTACTTCACCGACGGCGTTGGCGTGAGTGAAGAATTGATTCATGTGGACGTCGAATCCGGCAAGGCCGTGCAGGTGACGAAGAGTGCCGGAGCGTTGGCTTCACAGTACTTCGGGGAAAGCGGACACTTTCTCATTGGCTACGAGAATCCGCTGTTGCCCCGCGACTACTATCTCGCGACCGAAGCGACACTCGGCAAGCGCGACGCCTGGAAGCGAATCAGCAATGCGAATCCGCAGGTGGAACAGTTCGCGTTGGGCCAATACGAAACGGTGCAATGGAAATCGAGCGACGGCTCTGTCGTAGAAGGGATTTTGGTTAAGCCAGTTGGTTATCGCCAGGGCTCGAAGGTCCCCTTGATTGTGCAGTTGCACGGGGGGCCGGCGTCCGCCTACACGCAAGGTTTTTCGACAAGCTGGGGAACCTACACGCACATCTTCGCCGCCGGGGGATACGCCGTGTTTCAACCGAACTATCGGGGCTCATCGAACTACGGCGAGAAGTTCCGCATGCAGATTTCCGGAGACTACTTCCGCCAGGGCTTTGACGACATCATGACAGGCGTCGACGAGTTGATTCAACGTGGGGTGGCGGATCCCGAGAAGATGGGGCTAATGGGCTGGAGCGCCGGTGGGCATTGGTCCAACTGGGCGCTTACTCATACCGACCGGTTCCGCGCGATTTCCTCCGGTGCAGGTGCCGTGAACTGGATTTCGATGTACGCGCAGACCGATGTGCATGAGAACCGAGAGTACTATTTTCAAGGGACACCCTATGAGAACTGGGACCATTACCTTGCGGTCTCTCCGCTCAAGTACATCAAGAACGCGAAGACCCCAACTTTGATCCATGTCGGTCACGATGACCCGCGAGTTCCCCGGCCACAGAGCGAAGAATTGCACATGGCACTGAAGAAACTGCGGGTGCCGACGGAATTTATCGTGTATCCGCGCATGGGGCACGGACTCACGGAACCGCGCTATCAGTTGGTGAAGATGGCCTCGGAGTATGGTTGGTTCGAGAAGTGGATTCGAGGCAAAAAAGAGTGGCTGGATTGGAAGGACCTGCTCGATGGCGTTCCGGCACAGGCGTTGAAGGAGAATCAATGAACTGGTTTCTGGCGAAATCCGAACCGCTGGTCTATTCGATCGATCAACTGCGGAAAGACGGCAAGACACTGTGGGATGGCGTCGTGAATCCGCAGGCGGTAAAGGCGATCGAGAGTATGAAGCCGGGCGACCGTGTGTTCCTCTATCATTCCGGTGGCCAGTCTGAGATTGTGGGAATTGCGGAGGTACTGACCGCGGGAAGGACAGATCCGAACAATGAGAAATCCGCGGTTGCCGATCTTGGCTTTGTGAGCAAACTCGACACGCCAACGGGCCTGCGCGAAATCAAGGAATCGCACTTATTCGATGACTTCGCACTGGTGCGCCAGAGCCGTTTGTCTACGATGGAAGTTCCGGAGAAGTTCGTCGCTTGGATGAAGAAACGGTATCCGAAAGCCGGTATTTAGGGCGTTTCGCGCCGTCGCCCACGGGTCCGCTGCATTTTGGATCGTTGGTGGCGGCGGTGGCGAGCTATGTCGACGCGCGTGCACACGGTGGGCAGTGGCTGGTGCGGATCGAAGATGTCGACGAACCCCGTACCGTGGAGGGGGCTGCCTCTGAGATCCTTCGGTGCCTCGAATCCTATGGATTGTTGTGGGATGGTGAGGTTGTCTACCAGAATCAACGCACGCATCTCTATCGCGAGGCTCTGATGCGACTCGGGTCGCGCGTGTTTCCCTGTGGCTGTTCACGGAATCCGGGCTTGTATCCAGGGTCATGCCGCCACGGGCTCCCGCCGGGCATGTCCGCGCACGCTTGGCGCTTGCGTGTCGACGATGAAGTGATTGAGTTCAACGATCGAGCAATGGGACATCGGGTAGATCGTCTCGCCGAAACCACCGGCGACTTCGTGCTGCTGCGAGCCGACGGATTCTTTGCCTATCAGTTGGCGGTGGTGGTGGATGATGCGGCGCAGGGCGTCACAGAGATCGTGCGCGGCGAAGATCTATTGGAATCCACGGGCAGGCAGATTCTGCTGCGCCGCTTGCTTGCATATCCCGAAGTACGCCACATGCACATCCCTGTCGTTCGCGGCGCAGACGGCACTAAGCTCAGCAAGCAGACATTCGCGCCTCCGGTTCCGCATGGGTCTCTGGAAGTTCTCACCGAGGTGCTGCGGTTTTTGCGTATGTGTCCCCCCGAGGGGTCGCTTTCTGAAACCCTGCAGTGGGCCAGTCAGCAATCTCTGACGTAATTTTCCAGGAACGCGCGAATCTCTGCGCGGACTCGGAAAAAATCATCGAGCGTATGCGGATCGTCAATGTTCCAATGAATGCGTTCGGTCGTCGCCGCATAGACTGGGCAGTTGTCGTTTGCGTTGTCGCAAACGGTCATCACGACATCGAACTGGCGGTTCGCGAAAACATCGAGATGTTTCGAACGATGCCCCGATAGGTCGATACCAATCTCCTCCATCGCCTCGATCGCTTCCGGGCGTACTTGCCCTGTGGGCTTCGATCCGGCGCTTTCCACCTCCCAATCGGGCCGCAAATGGCGGAGGATTCCCTCCGCCATCTGACTGCGCGCCGAGTTCCCCGTGCAGAGAATTAGAACGCTCTTTTTCACGGCTTCACTGCCCGCACAAATGCACTCATGAATTTACCGTCGACGAGCGGAGCGATCGCGTCCACATCCACACCGGACTGGCTGAGGAATGTCCGCGCATCCTCTACGTTATAGACACGCGTCGGCTCGATGTCGATGTTCTGGAAGCCGGCGTCGGCCAACTTCGCGCGGAACTCGTTCTCTTCGAGCGCACCGGCAAGACAACCGATCCAGAGTTCGACGTTCCTACGGACCTCAGCGGGAACTTCGCCGCGAACGACGACATCGGATACAGCAAAACGTCCTCCAGGCTTGAGTACGCGATGCGCTTCGCGCAGCACTTTGCTCTTGTCGGCCGAGAGATTGATCACACAGTTCGAGATGATGACATCCACAGAGTTGTCGGGAAGCGGAATCTGTTCGATCTCCCCTTTGAGAAACACGACGTTCGTCGCGCCGGCTTTCTTCGCGTTCTCACGAGCGAGAGCGAGCATCGCATCGGTCATGTCGAGTCCGTAGGCTTTGCCTGTCGGCCCGACACGCTTCGCCGAAAGCAGCACGTCGATGCCGCCTCCGGAACCCAGATCGAGCACTGTCTCTCCGGGATTAAGGGAGGCGAGGGCTGTGGGGTTGCCGCATCCGAGCGATGCAGCGAGCGCTTCCGCTGGAATCTCGTTCGACTGAAACGCATCATAGAGATTGCCGGTGATGGGATTGCTGGTCATTTCCAAGGTCGGTGTACTCTCGCAGCAGGTCGGTCCGCAACAGGCTGTGCCGCCGTTGGTGACGCGCAGTGCCGCGTTGCCGTACTTCTCTTGGACCACTTCTTTGATATTGGTCATGATATTTTATGAGTCTCCTTATCCTTTCGCATTCGAAATCCTGACGATCGCCTCGGGCTTCACAGCCTTGCTGCGTGTACAACATTCGGCGTAGAGAAACTGCAGCAGTTCCTGCAGCGTGCTCTCGTTGGCCGAATACCAAAGGTAAGTCCCCTCGCGCCGTACACTCACCAAGCCCTCATTCTTGAGCTTGTCGAGATGGTGCGAAAGGGTCGAGTTGGGGATCTCCAGTTCACTCTGGATCTCACCCACCACCATCCCCTGAGGATGCGCGGAAAGCAACAACTGGATGATGCGTAGCCGGGCTTCGGTTCCCATCGCGGCGAACATATCGGCGTAACGGGCGACCTGATCGGCTGTGGGCTTCGTCTTCATTTCTATATTTCTACTATGTTGGAAATACCGAAAGATGTCAAGAGCAAGAATGCAGTTTACTATGAAGGCGAGATGGAACTACTCAAGAGCAAGGCTTTGCGCTGGGCAGCCGGGCTGGCCCTTGTTGGCGGAGGCGGATGGTTTGCGATGCCGTACCTTGTGGACGTCAATCAATACCGCGGCCTGATTCAGGATCAACTGCGGACCAAGCTGGGCCGCGATGTGAAGCTGGGCGCCATGAAACTGACAGTCACTCCGCTCGCGATCCGCATCGGTGACTTCTCGATCTGCGAAGATCCATCGGTCACTTCGCAACTGCCTTTTGCGTCAGCGAAAGAACTACGCGTGCGATTGGGGCTGATGTCGCTTCTGCGCCGTCAGGTGGAGGTATCGTCCATCGCCTTGGAATCGCCAAGCGTTGAGGTCATTCGAAAGGCGGACGGATCCTGGAATTTCTCTACACTTGGTTCCTCGGGTGGATCGACAGAGAGCCCAAAGATCGACGCGCTAACGATTCAGGATGGCACCGTTGGTTACACCGATTTGCGAGAGGCCAAGCCCCAACGCGCGGAATACGATCGTATCGACGTGAAGCTGACCGGCTATGGTCCGGGTAGCCGCTTCCATCTGGATGCCGATGCGCGCATGCCCGGCCCCGGCAAGTCTTCGATCGAATGGACTGGCAGCGGCAAGGGACCCAACGATTTGGAAGGCAAACTAAAGCTTGTGAATGTGACGGTGGACGAGTTGCAGAAGTTTACGCACGAGCAGAATCCTGCCGATGTCGACGCCACGCTTTCCGGCGAGGTGGACGTTCGATACGCACCTGAATCGGCGTCCGCGAAAGGCAAGTTCGAAGTAACAGCGGTGCGGGTGAAGAAGTCGAAACTGACGTTTCCACTGGCTGCGGTGTTCGACGCAAAGCAGGACGGAACGAAGATCCAGATCTCGAAGTTCGATCTCACGATCGGCGCTTCCAGGTTTGCCGTAACGGGCGGTATCGACGACAAGATCGCGAATCTGCGGATCGACACTGCGAATAGTCCCATCGATGAACTCCTGAAGCTCGCCGCCGCCTTCGGTTCCGGAGCCGATGCCGGAATGCAAGCGAACGGTAAGCTCAGCGCGAAAGTGAATGCAACCGGTCCTGCCGAGAAGCTCGCATTCCAAGGCAACATCGAGGCCGCAGGACTGGAGGT
>CAZCPL010000246.1:0-8475 GCA_964500255.1 uncultured Solibacteraceae bacterium
ATAGAAAGCCTGACAGAAGCGGACTTCGAGCTTTACGATCGAGGCGTGATGCGAAAGTTTCGGCTGGAACCGGAAAATGCCCCGCTGTCGGTTGTGGTGGCGGTGCAGACGGGGACGGTTGCGGGTCCTGCGCTAGCCAAGGTGCAAAAGGTGGGTAGCCTGCTGCAACCGCTGGTGGCCGGGGAGCGAGGCCAGGTGGCCGTGCTGGGCTATAGCGATCGCGTGACGCTTCGTCAGGACTTTACTTCCGACGGAGGCAAGATCGTCGAGACCTTCCGCGCCATCGAGCCGGATGGCGACGGAGGAGCGATGCACGATGCAGTTCTGCAGGCGGTGGAGATGCTCGAGAAACGACCCGCCGGGCGGCGGCGGGTTCTCATCGTCGTCGGCGAAGGTAAAGACCGGTCGAGCAAAGCGAAACTGGAAACCGCGGTGAGCAAGGCGCAGGAAGCGAATGTGACCGTCTATCCGGTGAGTTTTTCGGCGTATGCAACCGCGTTCACATCGCGAGGTGACGAGCGTTTTGGATCGTCAGGGAAACGGGTGTATAACGCTGGTAGCGGCATGAACATTCTTGCGGTTCTCCGGGAGATTGCACGCAGCGGATCGCAGAATAGCCATGAGGCGCTGGCCAAGTATACCGGGGGCATGCGGGTTTCGTTTGCAAAGCTCAAAGGTTTGGAAGACGCCCTGCAACGGATCGGGGCGGATCTGCATACACAGTATTTGTTGTCGTTTCAGCCGCTATCCGAGGACAAAGGAGACGCGTTGGTTTACCGGGAACTGCGAATTCGTGTACGAGGCGTTTCGCAGGGGACGCAGATCCGGCACCGGCCCGGCTATTGGCAGACAACGGCGGAGTAAACTACGACGCCGGGCTTTTCGATTCCCGATGGGCGAACCAGTCGGCGTTTTGGCGGCCTGGGCCTTGTGTAAACTCGCTGAGTGCATCCACGGCGAGTGGTCTTGAGAAGAGATAGCCTTGCATCTCCTGGCAGCCGCGATCTTCGAGTGCGCAGTACTGGGCTGGCGTTTCCACGCCTTCTGCGAGAACGGAAGCACCGAGACTGCCCGAGAGCGCAATGATTGCTTCGATCACCGGCATCGAAGAGTTGCGGGCATGAATGCGCTGCACAAACGACTGGTCGATTTTGACCTTGTCGATAGGAAAGTCGTGCAAGTAGCTCAGTGACGAATAGCCTGTGCCAAAGTCGTCCACGGCGATATTGATGCCCAGGGCCTTAATCTGTTCGAGCCGTGCCCCCGATGCGGAGATATCCGCCATTAGCGACGATTCGGTGAGTTCGAATTCCATCTGCCGAGGATCGATGCTGTAGCGCCGCAACATCTCGCGGACAAAGTCGACGAACGAATGGTGAGCAAGCTGTTGCGCTGAGACATTGACCGCAAGGCGACGCAGTCCGAACCCGGAAGTCTTCCATTCCACCATCTGCTTGCAGGCCGCTTCGAGCACCCATTCGCCGATCGGAATGATCAGCCCAGCCTCTTCGGCCGTGGACAGGAACACCCCCGGACTGATCACTCGGTCGTCCGCGCCGCGGAGTCGGATGAGAGCTTCGAACCCCGACAGTGGGCCACGTGTCTCAAATTGAGGCTGGTAGAAAAGCTCGAATCGGTTCGATCGCAGAGCCTCTGCCAGGTAGTGTTCGATCTCTTCCCCTTCTATCGTCTGGCGGACTAGATTGGGATGAAAGAACGCGATATGCGGACCGCTTTCGCGCCGTGCCTCGGTTAGGGCAATCTCGCAAGAGGTGAAGAGGCGGCGAACCGATTGACCATCGTCCGGGAACCGCGCGATTCCAATGCTGGCACTGACCAGCAGGCGCGTACCAGATATTCGAAATGGATTCTGGAAGACTTCCAACAACCTCTGGGCCAGAATTCGTAAAGCGTCCGGATCGAGCTTCTCCGGAATCAAAAGTGCGAACTCATCACCCGCGACACGAGCCAAAAAATCGCCCGCCCGGGAGTTGGGACGTAGCCGTTCCGCGACTTCCATCAACAAGCGGTCGGCAGCCTCGTGTCCTCGAACCTCATTGATGCGCTGAAACCGGTCGATATCGAGCATGAGAATCGCGAATCCGTCCCCGGAAATGCTCGATCGCTGAATGGTTGCGAGCAGATGGCGCTCAAACTCCCGCCGGTTCGGAAGCCCGGTCAATGGATCGAAATGCGTCTGGCGAGTGAGCTCTTCATGCAGGCGTTGCCGATCGAGCAGGATCGCCGCCAGCCCACATTTGCGTTCGATGGCTGCGCGATGGTCACCGGAAAGCCAGCGTTCGTGACCATGACCCGGTGGCAGAAAGAGATAGAACGCCCCGAGAAGCGCCCCGTCAGGATTGCGGATCGGCAGGCGCCACACTTTGACAGGAATCTGATTCGCATTGAGCTGAAAACAGCGGGTACGGAGAAAATCATCGAGTTCGGGACTGACGGCAACCGGCCGGTCGCTGACCGGAAGACGGTCAAGAAGATCGTCCAACCGGCGCCAATGGCGCGCCGGAACACCATCCGCATCCACACTCTCGAGCTTGTCCATCTGCACGACGGCGCAGGTGGCCAACTGCGCCTGGAGATGAGTGGCGATACGTTTGCTAACGATTTGCAGAATGTCGGAAACCGCAGCCCCCCTGGCGATTGCGTCCAGCAACTTACCGGAGAATGCCCCGAACGATTCGTCATTCCCACTTAACGCCTGCCGCACAATTGCGCGATGACGACGAATTCGGGCTCGAACCGCCGAGATGATCGCGGAACCACGCAGCGGCTTGACTAGAAAATCATCGGCCCCCGAATCCATCGCATCGCGGGCGCTTGTCTGCACGTGAAGTTCGCCGCCCGCTTCCGCCAAGACGAAGACAAAGGGGACGTTCTGCGTGCGGTTGTCGTTACGCAATGAGGCGAGCAATGTGTGCCCTGCCGCCCGACTCAGATCCGCCACGATGAGATCGGGCTGCAGCGCAATCGCCTTTACTAAGCCGTCTTCTCTGGAATCAACCGTTTCGACGTGAAATCCTTCCGATTCCATCAATTCCACCCATTGCTCCCAATCGCCGAACTGATCGGTTACCAGAAGAATGTGTCCCTCGAAGCGGTCGCGAAAAGTCTCTTCGGAAATTGCTGCCCTGCCAACCGGCCGAAGATCGGTGCAATCTTCTGGGAACGCTGCGGAAACATCATCGGAAAACGTGGTGTCAGGATGCATTCGCACCCTTCCCTCGATCCTCCATCCTTCTCAAGAAGTCAACGCTTCGCTCCTCCGTTGCGGATTCCACTTCCCAAGCTCGAGAGCGGATCATGTAGTTGGCTTCGCCAAGCCGAAATGTCTCAACGAGAGTCCGCCGATGACCTTCCGGTTTGCGAACCACGCACAAAACAACTGCGAGCTTACTCGTCCAAACTGCCGCGAGCACATCGACAGTATTGGATTGGATTTCCGCCAGAAAGCGACTCATCTCTGACGATTCAGTCTGCCCCTCGAGAGGCGAAGGGATCGGCACAAAGACGGCGGTGCACATGCCCCCCTCATCCAAAACTGCGCGAATCCGGTCTTCCACCCTAGCCCACCCTAGCCCTGCCCTGCAGATAAGAGCGCCGGGACTTGGTATCTTGCGGACGACTACGTTGCCCAACCATTGCATGCAGAATCTGGATCTCGTCCCGAAGTTGTGCCACTTCTTGCACGTGAGTTTCCAGCATCTGTCTGCAATACAGAGAGATACCCGGAATCGCTTTCTGGATGATCCTTTCTTCCGCAGTTCGCAAAAGCCGCACAGCGACTTTCCGCAGTTGTCCTGGTTCTTCATCGAGCGATCGTATGGGGACTCTCTCGACATGTGCGTGGATACCGGTCACAGCGGTCACAGAGGCTATATCGGTTGAGAAAGATTGAATATGAGGCGAGAGACAATTGAAATACAAGGTATGTCCCCGATTCGTTATGCGATCACCGATGGAACGTCCGCCGTCTCCTCCATCCTGACAAACATCTCACGCTGGGCGGAGGCCCGCGCCATCGACCGGTTGCAGATTCGCGAAAAGCGAATGCCGTCAGCCGAACTCTACAATCTAGCTTTACGCGCCATTGCCATCGCACGCCCTTGTGGAATCGAAGTGCTGGTCAATGAGCGCTCAGACATCGCACTCGCCGCCGGAGCCGACGGCGTCCATCTGCCCAGTCGTGCGATCTCGCCTTGCATGCTTCGGCGGCTGGGGATCCGGCTCATTGGCGTCTCCTGTCACGACGCGGACGAACTAGAGAGAGCTTCACAAGAAGGTGCCGACTTCGCCGTGCTAGGACCCGTGTTTGCGCCCCTGTCCAAAACAATCGATTCCCCGCCCCTGGGACTCGACGCTTTTGGCCGCCTCGCGCGATCTGCCGCGATACCCGTGCTCGCCTTGGGAGGCATCACGCCCGCGAACACTGCCGCCTGCATTCAGGCGGGCGCAGCCGGCGTCGCTGGCATTACCCTGTTCAGTGCTTGCGAGCCGCGTCCTTCCACTGAAACGGCAGGACATCCGGAACCACACTCACCTCAGTCGTAAACTTCAGCGGATACTTGCCCGAAGTTGGATAGACGAGTTCCACAAAGAAGGCCGCGAATCCACTGGCTGGCTTGAGGATCCTCGCCTCATAAACTCCTGCGCTCGATTCCTTCAACGGACTGCTCATGTACGCTTTGCCAATCGTATCCACCCGGAAGTCGCGAGCCTTTGGATTCGCTGCCTGCCACAGATTGACCTGCGCTGGCCTGCCGTCGACGAGTTGCACGCGTATCGATCCGTCGGCAGGGTTCTTCTTCCACGTAAACTGCGGGCGCTTCGAACCATCCAGGACACTTTGATAGTAGGCCGTGATGCTTTCCGTGGCGTCTGAACCCGCTAGATTGTGTTTCGCGTTCGGAACATAGCGCAGATGCTTTTCGCCCTTCAGTTCGTTGTAGTAGAACTGCGAGTTGTCGGGCAGAAAAAACTGGTCTCCTGACGCATTCACCAGATACTTTGGCAAGGTGAGCCGCTCGCGATACTCATACGGATCTTCAATGCGCAGCACCTCGCGATACTCGGGCGTCCCGATTTTGCCGGGAAACAGGCCGTGCTCCACGTAATCGCTCAAGGCCGAGGAAAAGAATCCATAGGCTTCGTAATGATGGCGCGTGATCACTTCGCTGTTCAATGCGTCGATCACCACGGGTATGATCGCGATCACGCGTTTGTCGGTGAGTCCGACGAGCCATGTCGTCCAGCCGCGCTTCGATCCACCGGAGACGACGAACTGCTCGATCGCGATGTTGTGCTTCTGCTTGCAAAACTCCTGAATCGCGTCGAGCGCTCGGACGCCGCTCTTCACCATCGCCAGACGTACGAGCCAAGTGTCGTCTTTGGTCGCGAAGTGCTTCACTCGTGTGTAGGCAATGATGTCATCTTCAACCCGTGCGCGATTGGGCGTGTCGGTGAAGCGCAGAGGTTGGTTCGGAACCATACCCAGTTCGGCGACCACCGTACCGGTATCGCGCGCGATCTGCGCCGCGCGTTCGGGAATCGACTTCGGAGCCGGATTGTTGTTGTTCCCCGCCCCGATGAAAAGGATCGCCTTGTTCTGCTTGACGCCCTGCGCTGGACGGACAATCGTCAGCCAGTGCTTCCAGACAGGCTTATCCACATCCTTCGCCGTACGCCAAGTCTGCGAAGTAAGTTCCAGCACATCCGCCTCGACGCCTTCGCCCTTCAGCGAATCGACGAGCTTCCAGCCGTAGACGGGATCTTTGGCGTGGACGTAGCGGTCGAGGGATGTCTGATGCGTTGCGGATTGTGCGCAAACAAGAATTGGAATGAGGAACAGGATTCGCCGAAGCATCCATTGTTCATATCACGTTTGCCGGTCGCTTGGCTTGGAATGCCTCCCCACCCTCCTTACCGGACGATGTCGTTTGAGAGAGAATAGGAAAATGAAGACGAAACTAGCGAAAGCCGCGCTGTTCCTCGGTGCTGCGGCGGCTTGGGCACAGGTCAACGTGGGCGCACAGAAACCCGAAGCCACATTGCCCTTCGCAATGACCACCACCGCCACCTTCGGATTACCCTGGCGAATAGCCTTTCTGCCGGATGGACGCATGCTGGTAACCGAGAAGATCGGGCCAATCTGGCTGGTATCGGCGGCGGGGGAAAAGATCGCGCCGTTGGGCGGCACTCCCGCCGTGTATTGGCAGGGCCAGAACGGCATGTTGGGCGTCTTCGTCTCGCCCAAGTTCGCCACCGATGAGAGCATATACATCACCTACATCGAGCCGGGTGATTATGGTGGAGGCCAAGCGTTGGCCCGCGCCAAGCTGAACCTCGGACGAATCCCCAGACTCGACAACTTCGAGGTGCTGTGGCGCCAGTTGCCCCGAGGCAAGGGTGGACAAGCGGGTGGGCAGATTGCCTTTTCGCCCGATGGTCAGTATCTGTTCATGTCCGTTGGCGACCGCCGCGCATGACCCCGGCCCAGGATCCGAATCAGCCCGTCGGCAAGATCCTGCGCCTGACCTTGGACGGCAAACCGGCACCCGGTAATCCAAACTTCGGCAAAACCGGCCAGGCCGCGATTTCGTTGATCGATCCGCCCCGCGACACCGAAGTGGCCAAGACCGCGAAAGTGGTCAGTACCTACAACTTTCCTGGACCCAACCAGACGCTGGCCGAAACATGGGCCTCTGGTTTTCGCGCACCCTATGGCTTGGCGTTTTCGCCCACCGGCGAATTGTGGGAAGTTGAGCACGGCCCGCGTGGCGGAGATGAGTTGAATCTGATTGAGAAGGGCAAGAATTACGGCTGGCCGCTCGTTTCCTTTGGCAAGAACTATAACGAAGTAGCGATTCCCAGTCACGACTCCCGGTCGGAGTTTGCGAAGCCGGTGCTTTATTGGACGCCAGTCATCGCACCGGGCAACCTGATGTTCTACCGCGGTGCCAAGACCTTCCCGCAATGGAACGGCAGCGGCTTCATCGGCGGCATGGGAAGCATGTCGCTCAACCGCATCGTCTTCGACGGAAAGGGCGGAGCCAAAACCGCCGAGCGATGGGAAGTTGGCAAACGCATTCGCGATGTAGCCGAAGGCCCCGATGGTTCGCTCTGGCTTCTGGAAGACGCCAATCCCGGTGCCCTGATCCACGTAACTCCAAAGTGAACTTCGCGAACTGCCCAGAACGATGAAAAAGGCGATACTTGGAATTGCCGGTCTGTTGCTCTTGGCGACCGGATTGTACGGTCAACAACAGCCGGTTCCCTATAGTCACAAAACGCACTTGGCGATGGGGCTGAAGTGCGCATCATGTCACAAAAACGTCGATCCGGGCGAAGCGATGGGGCTGCCCGCGGAGAGTTTCTGCATGAGCTGTCACCAAGCGGTGAAGACCGATAGTCCGCATATCCAGAAGCTGGCTGCCGCCGCCCTGGATAAGACGTCGATCCCGTGGGTCCGCGTATACCGGATTCCGGCTTTTGTCTACTTCAGCCACCGTCTGCACACGCAAGCAGGCACAACCTGCGAAACCTGCCACGGCCCGGTGCGTGAGCGCGACTTGATCGCCAAAGAGGTTTCGCACAATATGCTTTCCTGCATGGCTTGTCATGCCGCGAAGAAGGCGCGCAACGACTGTAGTGCCTGCCATGAAGAGCGCTAGAGCTCAAACCCCGGAGGCTGCTTCAAGTGCCAATCCGTCGCCCCTTGATAGGCCATCGCCACGCGTGCCGCCGTACCTTCTTCAAACAAGCGCCCGGTAAACAGGAGGCTCACCGGATCCTTGCTCTCGACATTCCCACAGGGCACGCACATCTGCGGATGTCCGGTCATGTTCGTCATTGTGAGGCTCTGGCTGGAATTGGGCGACACCAGCACATCCCACTGCGACATCAGCTTGTCGAACTCCCGCATCAACAAAGTACGCGCACGCATCGCTCGAATGTATTCGACAGCAGGAACCATACGCGACGACCGGAAGCCGTTCGGCCAGTCGCTCGGCCTTTGTCCGCTGAGCTTTTCCACCTGCCCATCCCGCGTGATATCGTCGAACGCTGCACCTGCTTCCGCGTTGAGGATCACCATCAGAGCCTGTGCGTTGAAGTCCGGCAGCGTCGCGGTCTCAAGCTTCACACCTGCCTTGCGCAAGGCCGCCAGCGCGCCCTCGTAAATCATCTTTCGCGGACCCTCTGACTGACGGTCAAAGTCTTTTTGCAGGACACCTACCTTCAAGTTCGCGACACCCGCAGCGGGATTCCATGCAAGCGGCGCATCCCCATGAACGCTGAGATCTTTGCGATCGGCACCTTGGATCTCGCGCAGCACCAGCATGCAGTCTTCGATGGACCGGCAGATGGGGCCGACTTTGTCCATCGTCCAGCAGAGCGCCATCGCGCCCGCGCGGCTGACGCGTCCGAACGTGGGCCGAAGTCCGGTGGCACCGCAGCGTGTGC
>CAZCPL010000247.1:0-8428 GCA_964500255.1 uncultured Solibacteraceae bacterium
GCGTCGCTTTCAATGGATCCGCTGAATACGCCGGTGTGATTCAGGTTTCGCGCGGATTCTTCGATGTTTTCCGGTTGCGTCCATTGCAGGGCCGCGTGTTTTCCGCGGAAGAGGAAAAGCCGGGCGGAACCTCCGTCGCGGTCGTCAGCGAGAGCTACTGGCGTCGCCGCATGAACGCAGCCCCGCTCGACAAACAGTCCCTACGCATCGGCGGCAAAGCTTATCGAGTGATCGGTGTGATTCCGATGCGGTATCCGGACAAAACCGATGTCTGGATATCCACCGGCGGTCAGGAATCGACACAGAATCGCACCGCCCACAACTTTCAAGCGGTCGGCCGGCTCAAAACCGGGATCTCGCCGGAACAAGCGAATGCGGAACTCGCCGCCATTGCGGGCAGGCTCGCCGCGCAGTATCCCAAGGAGAACGCTGACAAAAGTTCCGCTGCGGTTCCACTGCAAGAGGACCTGGTCAGCAACGTTCGCCTAACGGTCCTATTGTTGTTCGCCGCAGTCGGATTGGTCGTGCTGATTGCCTGCGCCAATGTCGCGAACCTTCTCCTGGCGAAAGCCACTGCGCGTGCCCGTGAAATCGCCATTCGCGCTGCCGTAGGCGCCAGCCGTTGGGACATCGTCCAACTCATGCTTGCGGAAAGCCTTGTTCTCGCCGTAGCCGCCGCGGCGCTGGGCCTGCTGCTTGCTTATTGGGGACTCGATGCCCTGCTCGCCGCGGCACCCAAAGATCTGCCGCGCCTCGATGAAGTGCATATCGATGCAACCGTGATGGCCTTCACGGTCTTTACGTCGATCGCGTCCACCATGCTTTTCGGCTTGGCTCCCGCCGTCACCGCATCCAAGGGCGATCTCAACGAAACGCTGAAACAGAGCTCGCGCACAACATCCGGATCTGCTGCGGGGCTGCGTTCCGCGCTGGTCATCGGCGAGATTGCTCTGAGTGTCATGCTCGCCATTGGCGCGGGTCTCTTGGTGAAGAGCCTCACCACGATGAACAACATCCCTCTGGGATTCTCGCCTGAAAAGATTCTCACCGCGGAAACCACCGTCGCCACCGATGACATCGAAAGCGCACGCCAGAACGTACGCTTTTACACCGATGCCCTGCCGAAGATTCAGTTGATTCCCGGTGTGGTTGCCGCTGGTGCCGTCACGGCAACGCCGGGAAATGCATCCCATTCCAACGGATCGATACAGATCGAAGGTCGCCTGGAAGGTGAAAAACAACCAGAGGGATTGTTCTGCGTTGCCACGCCCGGCTACCTGCGGGCGATCGGAATCCCAATGCGCGCGGGACGCGATTTTGACGATCGCGATACTGCCGATGGCGTCTACAGCGTGATCGTGAACGAAGCGTTTGTGAAGGCCGCCTATCCCGCCGGTGAAGATCCGCTCGGCAAGCGGATCCGCTGCGGTTACGATTCCGACAGGTGGATGACGATTACCGGCATCGTTGGCGACATCCGCAAACGCGGTCCTGCGCGGCG
Organism: uncultured Solibacteraceae bacterium; assembly: GCA_964500255.1. Taxonomy (GTDB): domain Bacteria; phylum Acidobacteriota; class Terriglobia; order Bryobacterales; family Bryobacteraceae; genus F-183. The sequence continues at coordinate 1,502 of CAZCPL010000247.1, forward strand.
GATCTTGCCGGAACTGATCATGCCGTATCTGCAGCATCCGTTTCCGGCCACCTACATGACGCTGACCGTTCGCACACAAAGCGACCCAGCGCTGGCGCAAGAAAGCATCCGTGCCGCAGTGAGAGAAGTGAATCCTGAAGTTCCTCTGCGATTTTCCACCATTGAAGCCGCCATCGCCGACGGAACCGCGCAGCCCCGCTTCCGAACGTGGCTGTTGGCGCTGCTGGCAGGCCTCGCCGTGCTGCTCGCCATGATCGGTGTCTATGGAGTCATGGCCTATAACGTCTCGCAAAGACTCGGCGAAATCGGATTGCGGATGGCCCTTGGGGCGAGCAGCAGCGATGTTGTGCGCCTGGTACTCTCGAACGCCGCGCGTCTCGCCTCCATCGGCCTTGTCGTCGGCCTCGCAGGAGCCTTCGCCGCCGGGCGCCTTCTCGAATCGATGCTGTTTCAAGTGAAGGCCTACGATCCACTGACCTTCGCCAGCGTCGCGACAGGAGCCCTGCTAGCGGTCGCCGCAGCCACGTTCATCCCCGCCCGCCGCGCGGCTTCTTTAGATCCGGCAATCGTATTGAGGCAAAACTAGACAACGAACAGAGTCGGCGGAATCCAGCCCATCTCGCCGAATCCGCCAACCCAGTAGATATTGGCGATCACCAGTTTGTAAAACTGAAAGTCCCCAAATTCGATCCACTGCTTCGCTTCCGGATGCTCTCGCAGATACACATCCCGCATCACCGCGATTTCCGCCTCATCGGCAACCGCAACGACTTCGCCGAACAGATTCAGACGCCCGCCCGCCGCTTCATTCTCGGTCACCAGCAAGCTCGCCTTCGCATCGTGTTGCAAGTTCTTCGTGTGAACAGCCAGCCCACTCAAGAAGAAGAGCGGCTCATTGCGCGCAGTCACCGCATAGGGAGCATAGGATCCATACGGGAACCCATCCATCCTTTCGGACTGCGTGCAAAGCACGCCATTCTTGTACGCTCGCAGTAACAACAGAGCTTGTTCAGCGCGTTCTTGTGGACTCATATCAACAAGCCGAGTATATCGCGCACCGCAATTGGTACACTGAACGGCGATATGCTCAGGCTCTCACTTCTCGCTCTGACACTTGCGACCGCGGCATCCGCGCAGCCCGCCGCCGCATCGCTGGCCCGCCAAGTCACAATCTATCGCGATGGCTACGGCGTGCCGCACGTCTACGGCAAGACCGACGCTGCTTGCGTCTTCGGATACATCTACGCACAGGCCGAAGACAACTTCTGGCAGATCGAAGACAGCTACATGCGAGCCATCGGCCGCGCCTCGGAAGTTTACGGCGAAAAGACCCTGCCCGACGATCTCATGGTGCACGCGCTCGAGATTCCACGTCTCGCCAAAGCCGAGTACGACCGCTCTTCGCCCAAAATGCGCGAACTTTCCGATGCCCTCGCCGCGGGACTCAACCACTACCTCGCCTCGAATCCCAAAGTGAAGCCGCGGCTGATCACGCGCTTCGAACCCTGGCATCCCTTCGCCTTTGGACGCTATTCGCTCTACGTCATGTTCCTCGGCAAAAACACTGGCATCGCCGCCGAAAGCATCGTCAAGCTCTCGTCGGAAATTCAAGGTTCGAACATGTGGGCCGTCTCACCGCGGAAATCCGCCAAGGGGAATGCGATGCTGTTCATCAATCCCCATCAGCCGTTCTTCGGGCCGGGGCAATGGTACGAAGGACATTTGCATTCCGATCAAGGCTGGCACATGTCTGGCGCGTCGTTCTTTGGAACCGGCTTCCCCACCATCGGCCACAATGAACATCTCGGCTGGAGCCACACCGTCAACAAGCCTGACGTCCTCGACGTCTGGGCAGAGACCTTCGACAAAGCGGATGACCCGCTCGCCTACAAATACGGCAATGAATACCGGCGCGCCACGCGCTGGAGTGTCGACATCAAGACCAATGCTACTTCCAAGAGCTATACGTTCACCAAGACGCACCATGGTCCAATTCTGGGCGAGCGCGAAGGCAAGAAGCTCGCCGTGAAGTTCGCGCGACTCGAAGAAGGCGGACAGATGGAAGAGTGGTATGAGATGGGCCGCGCGCGCAATCTGGTCGAATTCAAGAAGGCGCTGGCGCGAGTCGCCGTGCCGATGTTCAACACGATGTATGCCGACCGCGAAGGCAACATTTACTACGTCTACAATGGCGCGGTTCCGCGACGCAGCACCAAGTTCGATTGGTCGAAGCCCGTGGATGGCAGCGATCCGGAGACCGAATGGGCCGGCTATCATCCGCTCGAAGATCTGCCGCAGTTGGAAAACCCCAAGTCGGGCCTCATGCAGAATTGCAACTCGTCGCCGTTCACGACGACTGTCCACGACAATCCGGATGCATCGAAGTTTCCCGCCTACATGGCCCCTGAGAATGACAATGCGCGCGCCCGCATCTCTCGCCGCATTCTTTGGAACACCGACAAGTTCAGCTTCGACGATTGGGCTCGTTCGGCTTTCGACACAACGATTATTGAGGCGGAAACCGAGATTCCACGCATCGTCGCGCGCTGGCGGGAAGTGAGCAAGCAAGACCCCGCCCGCGCCGCGAAGATCGAACGGCCCCTCAGTGAACTCCGCGAGTGGAACCATGTCGCGACCGTGAATTCCACGGCCATGACGCTCTTCAACAACTGGTATCTGCGAACCCATCGCACGCCTCTTTCGCCTTACGGCAACGCCAAGGCGGATCCGCTGGAAGCGTTCGAGAAAGTCGTCGAAGATCTGGAGAAACGCTTCGGCAAATGGGACGTGGCGTGGGGCGAAGTGAATCGCTTGCAGCGCACACACACCGGTGGGGACGAGAAGTTCGACGACGCCAGGAGTTCAATCCCCGTTGCGGGTGCGCCCGGCGATATGGGCGTTGTCTTCAACTTCTATGCGCGTCCGGAAAAAGATCAGAAGCGCAACTACGGCGTCGCCGGGCACTCGTTCGTAAGTGTTGTCGAGTTTGGCAAGACCGGCGTGCAGGCACGCTCCATTCTGGTGTTCGGACAGAATTCCGACACGGCATCCAAGAACTGGATCGATCAGTCGGAACTTTACGCCAAGCAGCAGTTCAAGCCCGCCTACTTCACGCTCGCTGAAGTGAAGGCCAATGCTGTGCGTACGTATGCGCCTGGTCAAAAGGCCACCGTAGCCAGTGCGAAGGCTACTTTGCCAGTGGAACTGATCAAGTAAATAGACCGGCCGGCGAGCTCGCTGTTCCCATTGCAGGCGTACATGGCTTCCCAGGGCCCACGCAACGCCCGCCTCCGCACGTGGACCCGCGATCTCCACTGCCTCGGCAAAACGCGATTCGCCCAGCAGTTCGTCAACTTTCCGGAACTCTTCCGGATGAATCATGAGTAGTGAAAGCGTGCTTGTAGGAACAGAACTTCGTCGAGTTGCTCAGAATAGACTGTGCGGTACTGAAGCGTGACCCGCCGAGACCAGAGTCCTGACATGTTTCCGGCGCGCCCCTTGGCGAGCATCCGCGCGGGCCTTCGCTTCCATAAGCCGGGCGGCATTCTTCGGAGAGATCATCAAATACAGAGTCTCCATCATCGACGAGAGTTCAGCCGCGGAAATGAGTGCCACGTCGCGCAAGCCACCCTTGCGCTTGATGATCACTACCTGCTGATCGTCGATGACCTGATCCAACACCGACGAGAGGTTCTCACGCAAACTTGTGTATGAGGTTGAGGTTTCAGGCACGACTTCATTACAGTACAGGTTTCCTGTACATCCAAGACTGGTCAATTCATAGGGTATTCTGAAGTTAGCGTGAAACCCACTCCTGCAATCCGCAGGACTCACCGCCGCCCACCGGACGAGATCCACCTGGCAATCGAGAGCTTTCTCAACGCCAGCAAGCAACCAACCCTCTTCGAACCCGGCGAACCGCCCTTCGCCATCCATCGCGATCGCTTCGCCGTCGACCCACGTGCCTCGCATTTGCTCATCACACTTTGGGATGACACTCGCAATCTCTCACGCAAAGTGGTTGACGTTGAAACCCAACATCGCGCCCGCCTGCAACTCACAGTCGAGCGCTTCGGAGGCAAAGAAGGCGCGATCATCCTCGCCGATCTCGCCGCGCAACGCAACGTGAGCCTGCCCAAACGCGGCACACGGCTCATCTATCGAGAATCGTTCCGACGCTCACTCACCCGCCAGTTTCCAGGCTGGCGCGTCGCCGAACTTACCTCCGACGCCGACCTCGAACACTCGCTCTCACCAACCTATCCGCGCGCCTGGCTCCGCAAAGGTACACAAGGCCTCGCCGCCATCGCCGCCCCGGATGCCGATACCGCCAGCGGCGCGCTCACGTTCGGACTCATTTGGCTGGACTACATCCGCTCTCGCGAGCCCAAAATCACAACGCATACGCTATGCATCTTTCTGCCAGCCGGATTCGAAACCGACACGGCGCTGCGACTGCGCTATCTCGATCCCTCGCGCCTCGCCTGTGAACTCTATGTGATGACGCCAGACGGCTATGAGGATCGCGCCAACCCTGTCGAGTACACCAATCTAGACACCCGCGTCCAACCTCGTGAACCACGCGAACTCGACACCAGCGTCGAGCACGATCGCCTGGAGGCTCGCCTCCGCGAGTTGCCCGACCTGGAAGCGATCGAACAACACGACCGCTCGATCAGTTTCAGAGTCCACGGACTGGAAGTCGCACGCCGCCACGGCCCCGCCTCTCATGAATTTTCTTTCGGAATCGAAACCAAGCACCCTCTCACTACATCAACATTCGCGGAGATAGAAAAACTCATTTCCATAACGAGCCAGATACGCTCTCATCAGGGCGGAGGGAATGGCAATCCTCTGTTCCGGAAGCATCCGGAACGCTGGCTCGAATCGCAGGTGAGAGCTCGTCTGGACATACTGGACTCGAGCCTCTGCCCCGAGCCGGTTTATGGGCAGGCCCCTGCGATGGCCGGAGCGCGGATGTTGCCTTGTGGAGAAGGCAGCACATCCGCCAGTTACAGGGCCGATCGCGATGTCATAGACCTGCTCGCGATCGGCCGCTCCGGAAGACTCTCGGTGCTGGAACTGAAAGCCAGCGAGGATATCCACCTGCCGATGCAGGGCCTCGATTATTGGATCCGGGTGAAATGGCATTTGGAACGCGGCGACTTCAGTGGACATTTTCCGGGGATGTCAGTTTCGCGCGAGGCACCGAGGCTTTTGTTGGTCAGCCCTGCATTGGACGTGCATCCTCGCAACGAAACGATCATCCAATATTTAGCGCCAGAGGTCGAGGCCGAACAGATCGGTGTGGGCGTAGAATGGCGGAAGGACCTTCGGGTTATGTTCCGCCGCACGAGGTAAAAAAGCGCAACCATGGCATTTGGACTCATTCGTAACGTCAGGCACGCGATCACGCGTTTGAATCCCGACGAGGTGCGGCATGAAGCCGACTACCCGCTGGCGATCAGCCTGAATGCGCCCACGCCCGACTCGTTGTGGCGTCTCGAAGGATACTTCTGCCCCCCCGGACTGTCGAAGTCCAAACGCGCACAGGTGCTCGAAATCCTGCATTCGAATCGCAAGCCGGATATCGAGATCTTCGACTCGTCGATGGATTGCCCGCGCACTGGATTCGTGTTCGATGCCGATCAGCCCGAGCTTTGTGTCCGTGCGATTTTGAAGAGGCGTCCGGATTTGATGCTTTCGCTCGCGCGCCACATCGCGCCATTCCGCGAACCCGTCGTGAAGCAGATCGTAGCTACAATTTCCAAAGAGAACGCACTATTTTCCATCGCCACCGCACTGCCGGATATCGTACCGATTCTCTCGCTGCCGTGGGCGATCGGCGAATTTGCTTCCGATACAGCGTTTCTCACGATGAATCAGGTACGAATGACCTTCATGATCGCAGCGGCAAGCGATCGTCCGATTGGATATGGTGAGCAGAAGGCGGAACTAGGTTCGATTCTGGCGGGCGCGTTCGGCCTGCGCGCAATCGCGCGACAACTCGTGTCGAAGATCCCACTGGGCGGGGGATTGCTTCCCAAAGCCGCCATCGCATACGCCGGAACGCGAGTCGTCGGGCTCTCGATGGAACGGCTGTATCGCACCGGTTACGGATACACGCAGGAAGAGCGCGGATCCGCCTACGAAGATGCTTATGAGCGCGGCAAAGTCTTCGCCGGCGGGATGATGAAGAAACTGAGAAAGAGTTGATCTCTTTCACCGATATACTGAGATCATGGCATTCCTGATCGACCAGGCGTATCTGCCTGCCACTCTCACCGTCGCACCGATGACGGACGAGCAGTTCGCCGAGTTCTGCTCCGAGCATTCCGATCTCTTTTTCGAGATGACTGCGGACGGAGAACTTCTTGTCATGCCTCCAAACAACCCCTTGTCCGGCGCGCGCAATCTGGAACTGAGCATGCAGCTTGGGTTCTGGGCCAGAAGCGACGGCAGAGGTATCGGCTTCGATTCCTCCACCGGCTTCGTTCTTCCGAGCGGTGCGCGCCGATCCGCCGATGCTGCCTGGCTCCGCAAGGAAAGAATCCCAACCAAGAATCGCAGCAAGGCTTGGCATCTTTGTCCGGACTTCGTGATCGAACTCCGATCGGAGACTGACCGGCTCAGGCCCTTGCGCGAAAAGATGGCGGAATGGATCGAAAATGGCGCGGAAGTGGCTTGGCTGATCGATCCTGAGAAGGAAACGGTAGAGATCTATCGGCAGGGACGCGATGTGGAAATTGTCCAAGGGAACGAGGTCTTAGGAGACGGGCCCGTCGACGAATTCGTGCTGGATCTCGCGCCGATCTGGGACCCTTTCCGCTAGGCCAATTAAGGCAGCCCGCCCGTAGCTCAGGAAGCGTTGAGCTACGGGCGGGCTGGCCATGCTTCGAAAACTAATTTGGATGTAATCCGTCTGAT
>CAZCPL010000248.1:0-8350 GCA_964500255.1 uncultured Solibacteraceae bacterium
CTCGTATCATGTACACTTCCGGAGCTGCCGGGGGACTCTGGAAGTCCACTGACGGCGGCGCAAACTGGCGGGCATTGGATGACTTCCTGCCGATTCTTGCCATCGGGGCGCTGGCAATGGATCCTTCGAATCCCGATGTGATCTACGCCGGTTCAGGCGACAACTCGCTGAGTAGTTTCGGGGTGCGCGGTGCCGGCATCTACAAGTCCCGCGACGCTGGCGGATCCTGGACCCGGCTGCCTTCGACCATCGGTTACGACTTCCGCTTCGTCCGGTCGCTCGCGATTGCGCGCGACGGTGGCGCGGTCTATGCGGCGACGAACAAGGGCGTGATGCGGTCATTGGATGGTGGCGAATCGTGGACGCTTTCATTGAATCGCGACATCCCCAATCGAGGATGCCAGCAAGTGGCGATGCGCACAGATCGCGTCGAGGACTATCTGTTCGCCAGTTGCGGGATTCCGACCTCGCGTACATCCGGCGCGCTGCTGAACAAGACCGAGCCGGGTGAGGATCCGAACGCGCCCAATGCGATTTTTCTCAACAAAGACGCTCGCCATTCTGGAGGTTGGGTGGAGGTGTTGAGCGAACTGAATATGGGCAATTCGTCGATCGCGATCGCGCCTTCGAATCAGAACATCGTGTATGTGTTGGCGTCGAGCACTGGGGCAGGGAACTATCAGAACGCTTTGCTGGCGGTGTTTCGCTCGTCCACGGGCGGCGATGTCGGATCTTGGCAGGCTCGTCTGCGCAACACCGATACGCAGCGGCGAGTGAGCACGATGATCTTGAGCAATCCATCGAATCAGCTTTGCTTTGGCGGTGGAAGTGGTGGTAACCAGGCATGGTTTGTGAACACGATCTCGGTGGATCCGGTGAATCCGGATCGAGTGTTCGCCGCTTCGGTGGATGCCTTCCGATCCGATGACGGCGGCGCGACTTGGGGGCAAATGTCGGGGTGGAACCGTCGAGGCCAGCCCTACTACGCACACGCCGATCATCATGCGGTGGTTTTTCATCCGGCCTACAACGGAGTCGACAACCAGACCACCTTTCTCGCGACGGACGGTGGTATCTTCCGGTCGGACAACCCGTTGAGTTCGGTGGCTTTGACCGAGCAGCAGTTGTGCGGTAGCTCGGGCATCGGGGTCATTTGGCGCGAGATCAATCGCAACCTTGCGACGACGCAGTTTTATCATGGCGTGGTCTATCCGGGAGGGCACGTGTTGCTGGGAGGCTTGCAGGATAACGGCACGGTGCGAGGCGTCGCTGGCAGTGAGGGATTCACCACCTTGAATGGCGGCGATGGTGCGGTATCGGCGGTCGATTCGCTGGATGTGAACGCAATCTACGCGGCATCCCAGACGTTTGGATTTGTGCGTTCCACCGATGGCGGTGCGACCTTTCTCAGTGGGCGGAGCGGCATCGCGGAACAGGGCGACGGCTTCGCGTTTATCGCTCCGATGGCAGTGGATCCGCGCGATAGCCGACGCATGTGGACCGGAGGACGCACGATGTGGCGGACCGTTAACGGCGCGGTTTCCTGGCGCGCTGCGAGCGGCGTGATTGCCGAGCGTTCGTTTTCCGCGATCCATGTTTCTCCGCACGATTCGAATGTTGTCTTTGCTGGGACACGCACTGGCGAGATCTTTCGAACGGGCCAAGCGTTGAATGCTTCGGTGGAGACCGCCTGGGCGATGTCGAAGGCGCGGACAGGTTGGGTTTCGGCGATTTTGCAGGATCGTACGAATACACGGATTGTCTATGCGGTTTATAGTTCGTTCAACCGCGAAGGTGGGGACGCACACTTGTACAAATCGGTTGACGGGGGTGAGAGTTGGCGCTCGATCGATTTGCCGGATGCTCCGTTCTTCACCATTGCGCAGCATCCTGAAGAGCCGAACACGCTCTATCTCGGCGGCGATCTTGGGCTGTTTGTTTCGACAGATGGTGGCGAGACTTGGGTGCGCGAAGATGAGTCGTTTCCTGCGGTTTCGACGCAGCATTTGACGATCGAACGCGAGGGTTTGGGCTATTCGCTGTATGCCTTCACCTATGGGCGTGGCGTGTGGCGCGTGCGGTTGAGTGGCGAGGCAGGTGGCTGTTCCTACTCGCTGGCACCATCCGAGCCTGTGACTGTGTCTGCAGCCGGTGGGATCTTGTCTCGCGTTTTGTCGACAGCTTCTGAGTGCGAGTGGTCGGTGTTCGCGAATGTTTCCTGGGTGCGTGTGGTTTCGGCCGCGAGTGGATCGGGGGACGCGGAGATTCGTCTGTTGGTGAGCCCGAGCGATTCAGGTCAAAGGTCCGGCATCGTTTCAGTTGCGGACAAGACGTTCATGGTGACGCAGACCGGCTTACAGCCGGCGACAGCGGCCGATGAACCGTCGAATGCATTGGAGATCCCGAGTGTGCCGTTTGCGGTGTCTGTGGATACGCGGCAGGCGACGACGGGCATTTCGGATACGGTGCATAGTTGCACGGGTACGCGCGATTCGAAGACCATCTGGTTCCGCCATCGGGCGTCTGCGACGGCGACATTGAGCGCGAGCGTGACCGCGGTTCGTGAGACGACGGTTGGCAATCCGGGGACGGTGATCACGGCCTATCCGGTGATCGATGGACTTGCTGGCGCGGAACTTGGCTGTGCTTTGAATACGGCTTCGATTGCGTTCGAGGTCAGGGAAGGACAGACATACCTGATTCAAGTAAGCGGTACGGGTGCGAACAATGTGGGTGGCTTTGCGACGGTGAGCTTGGTGCCGGCCTCGGCGGGTGTGGACTATCTGCCGAGGACGCTGGAGTTTGGGAACGTGGGAATTGGGAAGTCCGAGCTGCGGCGGTTCATTCTGAAGAATAGTGGGAACCAGGTGGTGGGGTACTCGTTGACGCTGGATCGCGAAGAGTTTGCATTTGTGGAGAATGCGTCGCGGTTGTCGGTTCCGGTGGGTGGACAGATCGAGTTGACGGTGCGATTTACGCCGAGGTCCGAGGGATCGTTGCAGGGGGTCCTTCGGTTTGGGGGGACAGAGGTGCGTGTTCGCGGCAATGGGGTTGTTCCTTGAGAGGGACAGCCTGACTCGGCACCCCTGCGCCCGCGCTAAGCGTATCGAGTTGCCCGTGTTTCCGGTGTTTGGGACCCAGAACAGCAGCGCCGTTATTGTCAGAACGAAGGCGGCATGGGAAGGGGCAGTGCATTGAGCGTAGGGGCTGGGTCGATCCAGGCGAGTGGCCAAAATTCGCCGAGTCCGTAAGAGGCGAAGAACAGAAGCGCGGAACCAGCCTAGGCCACCCACATACGTCTACTGCGAGCCGCGCTTCAGAACCATGGTCTTGAGAGTGTGAAAGAAGATATAGAGATCGAGGGGCAGAGAAAGGTGCTTGATGTAGTAGAGGTCGTATTCGAGCTTCTTCACGACATCCTCGAGCGTTTCGGTGTATCCGTAGTTGATCTGTGCCCAGCCGGTGATGCCTGGCTTCACACAGTTGCGCTGACGGAAAAACTCGATCTGTTCCGAGAGCGTTTTTACAAACTCGGGACGTTCAGGCCGCGGACCAGCAATCGCCATCTCGCCCTTCAACACATTGAACAACTGTGGAATCTCATCGAGCCTATAGCGCCGTAAATACCAGCCAATGGGCGTAATGCGCGGATCGTGCTTGGTTGCCCAAACCGCCCCTGTCCGGGCTTCCGCATCCTGATACATGCTGCGGAATTTGTAAAGCATATACGGTTCGTTGCGGATGCCGGAACGAATCTGCCGCAGCAGAATCGGCCCTGGCGAACTCAACCAGACGGCGAGCGCAGTCAACAGAATGATCGGCGAAAGCAATACCACGCCAATGAGAGCCAAAACGAAATTGTAGAGACCTTGTAAGCTGACGCTGCCCGGATTCGGACCCAGTTCTTCGGTAAAAATCAGTTGCGACGGGCGCAGATCGCGTGTGTTCACACGGCCAAACGTAGCTTCGTAAATGCTGGCGGCCTCGAGGACCTGCACACCGCTGAAGCGAAGTTCAAGCAAATCATGCATCGGCAACCGCTGGCGGCGTTCGGCCATCCCTACCACGATTGCGTCCGGGGACTCGCGCTTCACGATCTCGGTGAGATCTTTAATCTGGCCCAGATGCTTCATACCCGAATCGTTAGAGACTTCGGTATCGAACACGTAGCCAAGTACGTTGTACCCAAGTTCGGGACGGTCCTTCACTTCCTGGCAGAGTTCGTCCAAAGACTTGGCGTCGCCAAGAAACAGGTATCGTCGCGCGCCGATTGCTTTGAGAACTATGGCCGAGTAGACAATCCGCCAGAGGGGCAGTAGCACGAGCGCCAAGCCAGACCCGAAAATCATCATCCAGCGCGGCAAGATCAGTTCGGCATTGCCGTAGCTCAGCAGCGCCTGCGAGATGAATGCGATTCCCAAGGCCAGACAAACCTGCTGCGCCAGCAGGATTCTCGAATGGATCCGCAGGTTCGAATAGAGATCGAGAAAATAGAGGCCCAGAAGAATCACCGAGACGACCAGGCCGATGCGCAGCATGCCCATGTCGTAGAACAGGAAGAGTTCCGGGTCAACTTGCGCCAATGCAAAAACGGCTATCAAATAGCAGGTCATCAAAAGGACGACTTCCGATAGCAAAAGCGCGACGATACTGGTGGGGACAGCTACTTTGAAGATCCGGATCATTCCGCGGGTTGTGAGTTTTGCAGCAACTTATTTGGCCGATGTTCGCAACCAGTTTAGCATCACAGGATAACTTCTAGATAACATTGAGCCTACGGTCATGCAAACTCCCTATCTCCTGATGATTTTGGTTGCCGGTGCGATGCTTGCGTTCCAAGCACCGGTGAATGCGCGTTTGCGCGAATACGCCGGCAGCGCCGTACTGGGATCGCTGATTTCATTTGGAACGGGAGCCCTGGCATTGCTCGCTATCGGCGTCGCGAGCAACGCTTTCGCCTCGGCTTCGAAGTTGAGAATGGCACCGTGGTGGGTTTTTCTTGGCGGTTCGCTCGGTGTGGCATATGTCTATTCGGCTATGGTCGCGGTGCCCCGTATCGGTGCCTCGATGTTGCTCATCGCAACCGTAACCGGGCAGCTGGTGGCCGCCTTGTGGATCGATCACAATGGCTGGCTCGGTTTGGAATCGACGCCGCTCACTCCGAAGCGAGCCGCAGGGGCCGTTCTGCTGGCTGCGGCCCTCTGGTGTTTGCGTAAATAGCGCCGCGTCGGCCCGCCCCTGCCCGCTATTTGGGAACCGCAAACTTCTGCACGCGCCAGTTCTTGATTTCCGCCACATAGATCGAACCTTCGCTATCGACCGCGATGTGATGCGGATAATCGAGGCGTCCCTGCACCTTGCCGTATCCTGAGAGCACTCCCAGAATCTGACCGTCGAGATTGACCTTTACGATGCGATTGTTTTTGCCGTCGCACATGTAAAAAACATTCTCTTTCGCCGCGAATGCCAAGCCCCACGGTGCGCCGAGTCCGGTCCACTTGGTTATGTACTTCCCGTTTCGATCAAAGACTTGAACGCGTTCATTTCCACGGTCCGCCACATAGACGCGACCCTGGTTGTCGAGGGCGACATCGTGCACCAACTCGAATTGGCCATCTCCTGCGCCCTTGGTTCCCCACTTCAGCTGAAAAATCCCTTCGCGGTCATACTTCAAGACACGTGAGTTGACGTATCCATCCGCGACGTAGAATCCGCCATCGGGTAGGAAACTCACCGCCGTCGGTTTGTTGTAGGCATCCGTGGTCTCGTTGTTTCCAGGCGCTTTGCCGGCGTTGCCCAAAACCATCTTGATGCGGCCTTCGGGCGAGAACTGAAACAGCATGTGTCCCGCCACATCGATCGCCCAAACATTGCCCGAGGGATCCACCTTCATGCCATGCGCCGACGTGATCGGAACCTCATTCCACGCTTGCAACATTTTGCCGTTCTTGTCGAATTGCAACACTCCATGCGGACCACGATTGAACACCCAGACGTTATCGCTTCTGTCGGTGGCGACGCCGCTGGTTTCGCCGAAGTTCCAGCCGACCGGAAGCTTGGCCCAATCCTTGACGACACGATGCGGAAGTTCAGGTCCGGTGGCGAGGGGTTGTCCAATGGCGACTGGCGCGAGGATCAGGAAAAGACGGATACGCAGCATGTGCCGGAGCATATCACAACCTTGTTGAAAACGGAATGCTTTGTTGGCGAGAGTGCTTTGTTTGTAACGAATCGAAAAATAAAGCCCGCGTTCCCATTAGGGTTCGCGGGCCTCTCGCCGCCAGAGGCAACGATGTGTAAGGGAGAATCAGCTTCAACGGAACACAACCGCTAAAACTGTTGTTGTTTGGATGTTAGGGCGAATATCGAAACGAGTCAAGAGGAAAACAGGAGGCAGCGAACTTCAGCCGCAACCGATTGATTTGAAGTGGGTTGTGCAAAAAATCCCAAAAACGTAAAAATCCTGAGAACACTGTGGCGGGGCTGCTTGCGCTCCGTCTTTTCCTTGCAAAGCGGAGAAAAGGCGAGCTTTACTTCGCATCGAGGTCCAGCCGAATCATTGCCGGTTCTTGCTGGCCTCGCTTCGAGCCCCGATGCGCCACTCGGATGAGTCCAAATGCCACTCCCGCAAGGACACACATCACGATCAGCGCACCCGCCAAAGCGAATGCTCCAACCAGCATACTTGCACCCCTCTGATCTTCCTTTTCCGGGTTGGCCTCATTCCACGTAAGTGTTGCTTGGTAATTGACTTTTGCGAGAAGAAGCTCGGCGGCGGTGGCGTCCGGCGCACCCAGTACTACGGCCACCAGAGGACCGGCCCGTTTCACCACAGATCCAGGCGTTTTGCGATACTCCTCCACACGCAGGCGAGCGATCTCTGGGGTTGGATAATTAAAAATAGTTAATGCTGAGCCGCGCGGATACTTCGCCGTAATGCCCTCGGCTGACATGCTGAAAGCTGCGGTTCCCGGCGAAATCCGGCTCTCGTAGCGATCCAAAGTGGTTGGACCGAAGATATACCTATCCGAGTTCGGCAAGCGTCCCTCGGGGAGGTAAGAGGGCAAAGTTGGCAGACTCGACTGGTCGAGCCTAGGTAAGGTAGAAAACAGTTTATCGAGATCTGCTTTCGTTGGAGTCCAACCCTTGATCCGCAGGACGTAGTTGCCCCGGGCGAAGAAGTGGGTGCCGCCTAGTTCGCTAGCGGACACTTTCTGGAACTTCGAAGCGGTCGCCCCCGCCTCACGGTTGGCCAGGAAAAATGTGAAGGCCGACGTCGGATCCTTGAGCCGCCAAGCGGAAACGGTGAACTTCACCGCCGGCGGACCCGCCGCGCTGTACTCGGCCTGCTCGGCAGAATCCAAACCCAGTTCCGACATCAGCGCGTCGTCGACGCCCGGCATTGTCCGCACGGAGCCGCGCTTCGCTGTACCGAACTGATCCGGTAGCAGGGCCGCCATCGAGAGAGCTACAAAGCTCAGTAGCGTAACTAAGAGCCGTGGCATTTCTTGTACTTCTTCCCGCTGCCACATGGGCACGGATCGTTGCGGCCGACCTTGGAGCTTTGGATCACCTGCTGCGTCGGCCCGGTGGAATCTCCACCGACGAACTGCAGCGCCTCGAGTTCTTTGTCTTTCTTGTGCTGCAAATTGCGTGTGAAGTCCGCAACCGCGTTCTGAGCTTCGCGTTGCCTCTCGGTCTGCGCGTTGGAAGTGATCGAAACCGGTTCTTCGGCTTCGGCGGATTCGTCGTCATCCGGATCGAAATCAGGGTACGGCAACGCGATCGCAGAACCGTCTTCGCCATCGTCGCCATCGTTGCGCTGCAGGAAGTAAAGATACTTGACCGTCTCGTCTTCGAGGCGCTCCTGCATGTCCTTAAACAGCAGGTAGCTTTCTTTCTTGTATTCGACGAGCGGATCCTTTTGGCCGTAACCGCGTAGGCCGATGCCCTCTTTCAAGTGATCCATCGACAACAGGTGATCTTTCCACTGGTTGTCGATCACGTTCAACATCAGCATCCGCTCGGCGTCGCGCATCAGTTCGGGCCCGAGTAACGCTTCTTTCTCGTTGTAACGGCGTTCGAGCTTTTCAAACGCTGCCTCTTCCATCTGCTCGCGCGACATCTGCGAAAGCATGGCGGTGTCGAGTTTGACCCCGAATTGCGTCAGCACGTCGCCCTGCAGGCCATCCAGATCCCAAACGCCGGGATGCTGGTCTTTCGCGCAACGCGTATCGACGAACGAGCCTAGAATGTCGCGGGTCATTTCCATGATCCGCTCTTTCTGGTCGGCCCCCTCGATCAATTTGCGGCGCATCGCATAGATGTTCTGCCGTTGCTTGTTCATCAC
>CAZCPL010000249.1:0-8314 GCA_964500255.1 uncultured Solibacteraceae bacterium
CTCCAATGGCATGCCGACCTATCACTTGGCCTCCTGTGCCGATGACGTCGACACCCGCATCAGCCACATCATCCGCGGTCAGGATCACCTCACCAACACCTTCAAGCACGTCCTGATTTTCGACGCTCTCGGCGCAACCCCGCCCACCTTCGCGCACTTGCCCTTGCTCATCGCTCCCGATGGATCCAAACTTTCGAAGCGTCGCCACGGGCCCGTCGTCAGCGTCCTCACCTATCGCGATGCCGGATTCCTGCCGCACACCTACGTCAATTTCCTCTGCCTGCTTGGCTGGTCGCCGAAGAACAACCGTGAGCAAATGTCCCGCCAGGAAATCATTGACGCTTTCACTTTCGAAGGCGTCAACAAATCGAATGCCGTCGTCAACTTCAGCGATGCCGACCCAATCGATCCCAAGGCGCTCTGGCTGAACTCGCAGCACATGCGCGCGATTCCGGCTGAAGAACTCGCGGCACAAGCACGCATCGCTCTGACCACCGCAGGAGTGCCGATCCCCCAAAACGACGCCGAATTCACGCACGTCGTCGACGTTCTGCGGGCCCGCTATGCCACGCTGCTTGATTTTCCAACCAAAGGCCTGCCTTATTTCTCGCCGGATCCCCCGGCCATCGAGCCCCAGGCCCTCGAAAAACTCAACGTTCCCGGCGCGCGCGAACTCCTGCGCGAACTCGGTGCGCGCATCGAAGCGGCATCGGAATTCACCGAACAATCCGCCGAAGCCGAACTCCGCAAACTCGCGGAAGAGCGTGGCGTCAAAGCCGGTGTCTTGATCAACGCCTCCCGCGCCGCCCTCACCGGACAGCACGCCGGACCCAGCGCCTTCGCCATCTTCTCCTGCATCGGACGCCCGCGAGTGGTCTCGCGCCTCAAAGGAGTATAAACATGAATATCCTCGGACTCGGAGGCATCCTCAATGACGCCGCATGCTGCCTCCTTCAGAACGGCAAGCTGACCGCCGCCGTCGAACAGAGCAAACTCCGCCGCTCGCATCTTCCTGGCCAACTTCCGGAAGCCGCAATTGACACCTGCCTGGAAATCGGGAAAATTAAAGCCGACCATATTCATATTGTCGCCGTCGCCCGCCCATTTTCTATGGGGAAGGGCACCGCCATCCACCTCCGCCTACGCGCGCTTTTCCCCAAAGCCCAAGTCATGGTCGTCGAACATCACGTCGCCCACGCCGCCTCCGCCTACTATGTCTCGGGATTCGACAATTCCGTCGTCCTCACTCTCGATCGCTCCGGCGACTTCCGTTGCGGCGCGCGCTGGCTCGCATCCAACAACGAACTCCGTATCGATCGCGAGTTCCACTACCCCGATTCCGCTGGCGAACTCTACAGCCGCGTCACCGAATTCCTCGGATTCGAAGCCGGTGCCGACGAACACAAAGTCCAATGGCTCTCCACTAACGGCGATGATTCCCTCGCGCCCGTCTTTCGCCGGGCCCTCAACGACCCCAACTACTTCGACGCCAACCGCCTCCGCTATGGCGGATTTTCCAGCCGTTTCTACACGGAACTCGGCCTCGCCGATCAGGTCGTTCCCCTCGAACGCGTCCGCTCCCTGGTTGCCGGCGGACTGCAGAAGGCCATCGAAGAATACGTGATCGACCTCGCTGGCGAAGGTGAAAACCTCTGCGTTGCCGGCGGACTCTTCTTCAATGCGCTGCTCATTGCAGCCCTCGAACGCTCCGGCCGTTTCAAAAACGTCTTCGTCCAACCTGCCGCCGGCAATGCCGGAACCGCGCTCGGCGCAGCCTTCGCCGCCTGGAAAAAACCCGTCGATTTGGACAGCCTCTGCCTTGGGCCAGGATATTCCGCCGGCGAATTCAAAAAGATTCTCGAGAACTGCAAACTGCGTTTTCAATATCTCGGAACCTCGGATGAACTGATCGCCAGCGCCGTGCAGGCCATCGGCGACAACCAGATCATCGCCTGGATGCAGGGCCGTATGGAATTCGGACCCCGCGCGCTCGGCAACCGCAGCATCCTGGCCTCGCCGCGCAATCCCTATTCCACAGAAAATCTCAATTCGTTTATCAAGCACCGTGAGCCGTTCCGGAAATTCGCCGCCTCTGTCCCCGCCGAACTGGCGTCCGAGTATTTCGAAACAGGACCCAACTCCCGCTTTCTTGCCACCGTCGGCAAGGTGCTCCCGCAGCACATAAAAACGTTCGAATCCGCGCTACTCGGCAAGGATCTCGTGCGCGTCCATACCGTCAGCGCCACCGACAATCCGCTTTATCATCGCTTGCTGCACGCCGCAGGTAAAGCAACCGGATTGCCCGTGCTCTACAACACCAGCTTCAATCTGTTTGGTGACCCGCTCGTCTGCAACCCTCGCGATGCCGTGCGTAGCTTCTACTCGTCGGGCATCGATGCGCTTTTCGCCGACCAGTTCCTTCTGAAGAAGTAGCCGACTCCAGTATTCTAGAGAATGATCTAAAATGACCAAGAACTTCGACGTCGTCGGCGTCGGCCTGAACGCCACGGATACTCTGATCCTGCTTTCGCACTTCCCTGCCTACGCCGGCAAAGTCGCTTTCGATGCGGAAATGCTCAGCCCCGGCGGTCAAGTCGCCTCGGCCATGGTCGCCTGCTCCAGTCTCGGCCTACGGGCCAAATACATCGGCACGGTCGGCGACGACGAACGCGGACGCATCCAAATGGATAGTCTCTCCGGCACAGGCGTCGACATCACCGACGTCGAGGTCCGCAAAGACTGCCCGAATCAGACCGCGTATATCCTCATCGATAAAACCACCGGCGAACGCACCGTTCTTTGGAGCCGCCCCGACTGCTTGAAACTTGCGCCCGAATCGATCACCCCTGAAAAGATTCTCTGCGCGGAATTGCTCCACATCGACGGACACGACACCACCGCCGTCGCGCGCGCCGCTGAGATCGCGCACGGCGCAGGTATGCCCGTCACCGTCGACGTCGACACCATCTATCACGGCTTCGACAAGGTTCTGCCCCACGTTTCGCACCTCGTCACGAGCAGCGAATTCCCATCCCAGTGGACCAACGAACGCGATCCCTTCAAGGCTCTGCAAATGATCCAGGAAGAGTACAAGATGCCCGTCGCAGCCATGACGTTGGGCGCGCACGGATCCCTCGCCCGCTCCGGAGGACGCTTCTACTATTCGCCTGCCTTCGTTGTGAATTGCGTCGACACCACTGGCGCTGGCGACGTCTTCCATGGGGCCTTCTGCTACGGCGTTCTCAAGGGCCTGCCCCTTCAGGAAAATCTGGAACTCTCGAACGCCATGGCCGCGCTCAACTGCACCGCCATCGGCGCCCGCGGAGGCATCGCCACACTCGATCAGGCCAAGGAACTCATGCGCCGCACAGACCGCCGTACCAACAAAGACTACGAAGCTCTGGTCAAGAAGTCGTAGTGTCTGAAATCCTTGTCACGCACGACCGCCTGCGTGCTTTCGCGGCAAAACTGCTGAAGGCCGCGGGAGTCCCCGAGGACGACGCGGCACTCACCGCCGATTCGCTCGTCGCGGCCAATCTCCGCGCAGTCGATTCGCATGGTGTGCAGCTCATTCCGCCCTACATCGCACAGATTCGCGCCGGCAATTTCGATCCACTCACCAAAGGCACAGTCGTATCCGAAGAGGCCGCCTGCATGGTGTTCGACGCGCAAAATGGAGTCGGCCAAGTCACCGCCAACGTATGCTGCCAGCACGCCATCCGCATGGCGAAGCAGTACGGCATGGCCTCCGTTACTGCGCGTGAAGCCAACCATTTCGGAGCCGCCGCCTACTGGGCGCAGATCATGTCCCGCGAAGGACTCATGGGCCTCGTCTTCTGCAACGCCACTCCTCTCGTCGCGCCGTGGCAGGGCAGGGATGCCCGCTTCGGAACCAACCCCATCTGCGTCTCGCTTCCGACAGGATCCGAAGAGCTCTGGCTGCTGGACATGGCGACAACCACGGTCGCGATGAATCGCATCTACAAAGCGCAGGCCAGCCGCGAATCCGAAATCCCCGCGGGCTGGGCGCTCAACGCGGAAGGCGAACCCACCACCGATACCGCTGAAGCCGTCAAAGGCTCGCCGATGCCCCTTGGAGGCCACAAAGGCAGCGGACTTGCCTTCTTCATCGAGATCCTCTGCTCAGTCCTCTCTGGCGGCGCAATGAGTACGCAAGTGGGAGGCCTCCGCGTGATGGACCGACCCATCCGAACTAGCCAATTCTTCATGGCGATCGATGTCGCGCGATTCATGCCGCTTGACGAATTCACCGACCGGATGCGCTTTCTCGTGAACCTCGTCAAGGCCTCGCAGGCGGCCAAGGGTTACGACGAAGTGATGGTGGCCGGAGATCCGGAATGGCGCGCGGAAGCAGATCGCAAGGTCAACGGGATCCCTGTTTCCCAAGGCATCTGGCAGAGCCTCATCGATCTCGGCAAAGACCTTGGAGTCCCGGAACCTCAGGCCTAATTTGGTTGTCTACCTCCACGGAGACCAAGTTACTTCACCTTCGCAGCCACAAAATCTTTGTACAGCGCCGTCACGGGAACCTCATCCGGATGAATGACCACCCGCCAGAGAAAGTTCAATTTCTGCCCTTTGGCCAGCTTCGTGATGTTTTCTTTTTGCGTCGGATCGAAAGCCTGCTGTCCAAAAGGATTCAGCGAAAACAACCCATAATCCCGCGCGTGCCACCTCGTCGGATGCCCCGGGTTCGACGGGTGATCGAGAATCGCCACGCCTACCTTCTCGCCCTGTAATTCCGCAGCATAGTTCACCCAATTCGAACGCTTGCCCCAGATGGCCTTCATCGTTTCCAGCCCATCGGCATTCGTAATCTTGCCGCCGCGCTTCTCGGTGAACTCCTCCGCCAGCCGGATCGCAAACGCGCCCTCTTTCGTATCGCCGATCGTCACATCCATCGCCGCCGTCAGCGTGATGTGAAAGTCCATGATCCTCAACTTCGGATCCGAATGAAACACCGTCCGCCGCTTCTCAATCAACTGCACATTGCCCGAAGCATCCTGCCATTCCATCACCGCATCCAACGTCCCCGCCTTGGCGCCATCTTTCCATTCGGCCTTCTTCACCACCACCACTCCCTTCGGATTCTTATTGGTATATGAAGGGTCGTTTTCCCAATACTTGGTGCCATTCACATCGTCATAGGTGAACCACAGTCCGCGATGATGCAAGTGATCGCGGCTCTCGCCTTGCACCATTTCCATCGGAAATCGGCGCGTCACAATCTTGCCCGATGCGCTCCGCAATGGCCCGAAAAACGGCTTTGCCGCCTCGACGCCATAGTGAAATGTCGTGAACGGCTTACCGTCGACGTCGATGTTGATCGCGCCCGGAGCCATCTTCACTTGAGCAAAAGCCGGAATCACAAGCAAAGCAGCCGTAGCAATAAATTTTGTCATGTCAGTAGTGGAAGCCTCACTGCATCATATATTGTGCCTCCATCCCAAAATCGAGCCACCGACGGAGGCTCGGCCATCGTGACCCGCAACCCCCACTCCGCACAGCCCTTGACTGCATAACCGATCGAGCTCGTCGATTATCCCGGAAGCTCATTCGCGCTCTCGCAAGACGAACTCGCTTCTGGAACGAACCCCTAGCCGCAGGGTCCAGAAGCTAGAGCGAATTCAGGGATTGCGTAGATTGCTCAGAGTCTTGCGGAGCCTCGACGGTGACGGAGCGGGCAACCTTTCGTCAATCAATCTCCAGCACTTGGGACCAAATCGTGCGAGGTCGACAACATAACCGGCTGCGTGAACTCGCATTCACCCTGGGAGCAACCTGGCGGTGCGCCTTGGCGCACTGATCCGAGCACCACGAAAAATCTGAAATTGCTCTAAACCTTTGTCGGGAGTTTCCGTTCTTCCTATCCAGAGCTGCCAGATCGGCTCTGGAACAATATGAAACTTCTTGCAAAAATCGCGATGTTCACCGCACTTGCCTCCTCCGCCTACGCGGACTCGGCCACCTTTACCATGGCGCAACCCATCGATCCATTCGTATGGCTTTTTGACTGGAACCACCACAACTTCCTCGTCACCAACCCAATCTATCCGTTCGCAGGATCTTCGGGTCCACCCTACGACGAGTTCGGCTACAGTTTTGTGACTGGACTCGCAAATCCAATCGACAACGGCTACTCGACTCATCCCGATTCCTGGGACACCCAGCTTCGTGGTCATGTTCAAACTGTGAACGTCTCCTACATCGATCGAATCGTCTCTGCGACTGGATCCACTTTCCGCACGGGTTCCGTCATCTGGAATAGAACGACTGGAGCTTTCTTCTTTGCATTTCTCAACGCTCCAACGGCCAGCCTGGAGGCGGTCAGTCGAACCCTGACGCCAAGTGCGAACTACTGCCAACTCGGGCCTGGCAACGCCTGCACTGCCATAACAGACTTTGGCAGCGGCATCCTGCACATTGGCGTTGTCGTGGAAGCCGACGCCCGCGCGGAAGTCGACCACCAATCCTCGGTCGCTTT
The DNA here is from genome assembly GCA_964500255.1 of uncultured Solibacteraceae bacterium. Classification (GTDB taxonomy): domain Bacteria; phylum Acidobacteriota; class Terriglobia; order Bryobacterales; family Bryobacteraceae; genus F-183. The sequence continues at coordinate 6,506 of CAZCPL010000249.1, forward strand.
CCGAAACTTCTCGACCACGCTCTCGACAAGCGCTGTTCCTGAACCGTCGAGCGTCGCGCTCTCCCTTGCAGGACTCGTCGCCATCGGCTTCGCATCATTGCGCCAACGCCGTTCGCGATAGCCGCAACCAACGATCACTCTTTGATGATCCGCCCCCGGATCTAGATCGGTTCGTGGCGCGAGCCAGATCCTCGACTAGACGCGCCGGAACTCGCCTTGGTGGCAGCCCCGGCCGCAAACCTCGTAACCGGAGGACGAGGCGTCGCCGTCGACTGCAATATAATGGTGTTGTTCACGCAAAAGTCCCAAGCAAGAGAGAAACGGCGTCGTCAGAATGGTTTCCCTTATCTTCCTCCTCGCCTCGGTAGCAGACTTCGATCAAGCTGCCATCAGGCAATTCTGCCTCGGCTGCCACAACGCCAAACTCAAATCAGGCAACCTCACCCTGGAATCCTCACCGCATCCGGAAGCCCAAGAGAAGATCATCCGCCGCCTGCGCGCCCGCCAGATGCCTCCCGCCGGACTCCCGCGCCCCAGAGAACCCATCTATCGCGACTGGATCACATCCCTCGAAACCAAGCTCGATCGCGAAGCCGCCGCCAACCCCAACCCCGGACGCACCGACACCTTCCGCCGCCTCAACCGCACTGAGTACCAGAACGCCATTCGAGACCTGCTTGCCGTCGATCTCGACGTCTCCTCTTTGCTCCCAAGTGACGACGCAAGCCATGGCTTCGACAACGTCACTGTCGGAAATCTTTCCCCCTCGCTACTCGAACGCTATCTGAATGCAGCCCAGAAAATCAGCCGCCTCGCCGTCGGCGTCCCGCCCAAAGCTCCAGGAGGCGACACCGTCATCCTGCCGCCCGACCTCACTCAAGAAGAGCACTTCGAAGGCATGCCCCTCGGCACACGCGGCGGAACCATAGTCCGCCATACGTTCCCGACTGACGGCGAGTACGAGTTCCACCTGCGCCTCGCCCGCGATCGCAACGAGCAAGTCGAAGGCCTCCGCGATACCCACGAAGTCGAACTCACCGTCGACGGCGTGCGCGTCCAAGTCTTCACCGTCACCCAGCCCAAGGGCGCAGATCATTCCACCGCGGACCAGCATCTCCACGCCCGTCTCAAAATCAAAGCCGGACCCCACACCGTCGCCGCCACCTTCCTCAAGAAGCCGTCTCTATTGATGGAAACCAGCCGCCAGCCCTATCAGGCGCATTTCAATATGGACCGCCATCCGCGCATCCAACCCGCCATTTACTCGGTGACGATCAACGGACCCTATGCCATCGCCGGATCCGGAGACACACCCAGCCGCCAACGCGTGTTCCCTTGTCGCGATGACAGCGATGCCTGCGCCCTGAAGATCGTGCAACAGTTGCAGCGCCGGGCCTATCGCCGCCCCGTGACGCTTGCGGATGCCGAAGCGCCGTTGAAGTTCTATCGCGAAACCCGCAAGCAGGGCAATTTCGAACTCGGCATCGAGATGGCTCTCCGCGCGATTCTCGTCAGCCCTGAATTCTTGTTTCGCGTCGAACGCGATCCCGCTGGTGTAACCGCAGCCTACCGCATCAGCGACATCGAACTCGCCACCCGCCTTTCGTTCTTCTTGTGGAGCAGCATCCCCGACGACCAACTCCTGAGCGTCGCCGAAAAAGGCGCGCTTCACACCCCTGCGGAACTCGAACGCCAAACCCGCCGCATGCTTGCCGATCCTCGCTCCCGCACCCTCGCCAGCAACTTCGCCGGCCAATGGCTCTACTTGCGGAACCTTGCGAATGCGAGTCCAGACATGCGCCTCTTCCC
>CAZCPL010000250.1:0-8253 GCA_964500255.1 uncultured Solibacteraceae bacterium
GAACGCCTGCGTTTCCCCGTTCGGCCAACGCACCGTGATTTCGCCTGTTTCCAGAGCGGATCCGAGACCGAAATGCAGCCGCAGATCGCTCTGCGAAGTGAAGCTCGATTGGCTCAGCACCGGTAGCTTCTGCTTGCCCAAACTCACCACCGCGCCAATCGCACTGCGGTTCGATTTTGTGCCCTGCAGCTTCACTTTCACCCACTGATTCGCTGACTTCAGTTCATTGCGCAATAACGACGGAGGCTCGTTCATGTTCATCACCAGCACGTCGATATCACCATCGTTGTCGAAGTCCCCGAACGCCGCCCCGCGGCTCGAATGCTTCTCGCCGATTGCCGGACCACTGCGTGCGCTCACATCCTCGAACCTGCCATTTCCAAGATTGCGATAAACAATGCGTGGATTCCGGTACTCTTCGTTGGACTTTCGTGCTTCCAGTTCCGGATACACGTGCCCATTCACTTGCAGCAGATCCGGCAAGCCATCGTTGTCGAAATCGGCGAAACCAATCCCCCATCCCACATACTGCGGATTCACACCCAGACCCGCGCGCAACACGCCATCTTCGAAGATTCCCTTCCCGCGATTCACATACAAATTCGGATGATCGCCCGCAAAGTTGGTCTTCAACAGATCGATGTGACCGTCACCGTTGAAATCCGCCAGCGCGAGTCCCATGCCTCCTTGTTCGAAGCCGTGCTCGTTGAACGCCACGCCGGCTTCTGTTCCGATTTCCGAAAACGTGCCGTTCTTGTTGTTGCGAAACAGCAGCGAGGGCGTGGAATCGGACGCAACATAGAGGTCGGGCCAACCGTCTTCATTGAGATCCGCGGCGATGGCGGTGAATGCGTAGAACCCTTGCGCTTCGCCCACGCGCGACTTCACGGTGACATCCTCAAAAACGCCAGCGCCCTTGTTGCGATAGAGCGTCACCTTGCCGTAGGGAAGTCCGCGAGGACCGCAAAAGACAGGCATCCCCTTCCATTCGCAGTTCGAAGACTTGCCCGGCAGCGGCGCGGTCGCAACATCGAACTTCTGGTAAGAGGTGACGAAAAGGTCCAGCAATCCGTCGCGATCGTAGTCGATGAAGGTGCAGCCGGAAGACCACTCTTTAGCGGCTGACGCGGGGATGTTCGTCGAGGCATCGTCAAAGCGGCCTTTGCCGGTATTGCGTAAGAGTACGTTCGGACCCCAGTATGTAATGAACGCGTCCGTGTATCCATCGTTGTCGTAGTCTCCGGCGCAAACGCCATTGCCCCAGCCTTTTTGCGTCACTCCGGCTGCTGCGGAAACGTCGACGAACGATCCCTTCCCGTCATTGCGAAACAACTTGTTTGTGGCATTCAACGGAGAACCTTCGAGGCGGGATCCATTGACCAGAAGCACATCCAGATAGCCATCGTTGTCGTAGTCGATGAACGCAATGCCAGATCCGTTGGCCTCGATGATGTAGCGCTTCGACTTCTCGCCACCTGAAATTACCGGAGTTTTCAATCCGTTTGTCAGAGCGATGTCGGTGAATTGGACGGGCCACGGTCTGCCTGAGAAGTCCGGGCGCACTTCCGCCGCGGTATTGTGCGTCGCCACCCCCTGCCCTTTAACGCTAACCACACAGCAATATGCGATAACTACGACCTTGCAAACGTACGTGGACATCTGATATAAATCTTGGCACGACATTGGAGTCGTAATCCAGAGCTTCTCTACCTTCAGGGGAGAAGCCTGGCAAATTTGGAGGTTCATCAGGGATGTCTCGTATGTATACCAAGTTCCTTTCCCTGGTTCTGCTCACTCTTGCCACAACCGCGATCTACGCGCAAACGACCACCGCCACCATCGTTGGTGACGTGTTGGATTCGTCTGGCGCAGCGGTAGCAGAAGCCAAAATCACAGTCAGAAACGTAGGCACCGGCCTGGTCCGCGACGTCAACAGCGACGCCAACGGTGCTTACCGCGTTCCCACACTCAACCCCGGCACTTACGAAATCAACGTTTCGAGGGCCGGCTTCCAATCGCAAGCTGCAAAGAATATCATTCTCGAAGTCGCGCAGACCGTAAAGCTCGACTTCAAGCTTGGCGTTGGACAAATCACCGAAACCGTCAATGTTTCCGCTGCCGCACCGGTTCTGCAAACCCAGGACGCCAGCGTCGGCAACACCGTCACCAACTTCGATGTTGCCCGAATCCCGGTCAACGGCCGCAACTACACACGTCTCATCATGTTGATGCCTGGCTCTTCGGATCAGGGCAGCAGCCAGTCGAAGGGCACCGGTGAAAGTGGCACGCAGTTGGTCTCGGTCAACGGCCAGCGCCGCCAGGACAACAGCTATACCGTTGACGGCGTCGACAACAACTTCATGATGATGAACTCGCCGGGCCTCTCGCCGCCCATGGATTCCCTCCAGGAATTCCGCGTGGCGACCAATAACTCGGCCGAAGTGGGCCGCTCGTCCGGCGCGAACGTCAACATGGCGATTCGCAGCGGCACGAACGACTTCCACGGCAGCTTGTATGAGTACTTCCGTAATAACGTGCTCGACGCCAACGAATTCTTCGCCAACCGCCAAGGCCGCGGCAAGGTTCCGTTCCGTCAGAATCAGTTCGGTGTTTCGGCCGGTGGCAAGGTTTTTATCCCCAAGCTTTACAACGGCGAAAACAAAACCTTCTGGTTCGTGAACTGGGAAGGTTACCGCCGCCGTCGTGGCACCACCGCAATCTCGAATACCCCGATTGTGGCGCAGCGCCAAGGCGATTTCTCCCAGCAGGCACGCTTGATCTTCGATCCGCTCACCACCACGCAGAACGCTGCGGGCGCTCTGATCCGGCAGGCTTTCGCGGGCAATCGTATTCCGACCACGCGTATCGCGCCGGCCACAAAGCTGCTTGTCGACACCTACATGCCGCTTCCTGTGAACGGCAATCTCACGCAGAACCTGCTCAACACCGAATCGCAGAAGAACGACCGCAGAGCGCTCGTCATGCGCTTCGATCACAACATCGGAACCAAGAACAATCTGTTCGTCCGCTTGTTGAAGCAGGAAGCCGATCTCTTCAGCCCTAACGCGAATGCCAACTTCTATTCGCAGTCGAGCTTCGGCGGCGACAATGTCGGCGCGGGTTGGAACCACCTGTTCTCACCCACCACCGTTCTCGAAGTGAAGTTCGGCTACAACAATCCCGTTAACCCGGGCATGACCTTTGGACGCAAGCTCAACCGCGCGGACTTTCTCAGTCAGGCCGGCATCAAGATGTTTCAAACGGACGTCATCAGCAACACCGTCCCTCCAAACTTCAACGCCAACGGCGAATGGAGTGTCGGTGGCGGCGGCGACTTGACAGAAGACCACGTCTGGCAGGGCATTGCCAACATGTCCGTCATCAAGGGCCGCCACTCGATCAAGTTCGGCGTCAACTACTCGCGCCGCCACTTCTTCACCAACACGGCGAACCCCATGAACGGCGACGCGATCTTCGATCAGCGCCTCACCAACTCGGCGGACGTGGCAAATTCGGGACACAGCTTCGCAACCATGTTGCTCGGCTTCCCCACTGAAATCCGTCGCGGCCAGGGCAACACCCGCACCGAAGGCCGCATCAACGCTCCTCAGTTCTTCGTGCAGGACGATTGGCGCATTACCAACAAGCTGACCATCAACGTTGGCTTGCGCTATGAGTTCATGAACGCCCCGTACGAAGTCTCCGATCGCCTCGGCAACCTCACGTTCCGTCGCGACGCCTCGACCGGCAAGTACAGCGGCACGCTGATGTGGGCTTCCACGAATCCGGAAATCGATCCGGAAACGGGCCAGCGCAATCAGCCCGCCAAGAACCTCGGTTATGGCCGCGCCCTGATGCAGAGCGACTACAACAACTTCGCCCCGCGCCTCGGTATCGCCTATCAGTTGTCGAACAAGACCGTCATCCGCACCGGCTACGGCATGTTCTATAACTCGACCTTCGTACAGGAATTGCAGGATTTGCGCAAGTTCTGGCCGTTCACGATTCAGCAGGTGTTCACCCCGAACACGGGCGTGCGTCCCGATCTCTCGATCACCGACGCGGGTCCGTCGTTCTCGAATACCGCTGCCATCGGCGGCTGGCCGCAGAACCCCGACAACCGCACGCCTTACTCGCAGCAGTGGAACTTCTCGATCCAACAACAGATCATGAGCGACATGTCGTTCGATATCGCTTATGTCGGATCGAGCAACAAGAAGCAGGCGGGTTACACGGCAATTAACGCCGCGCGTCCCGGACCCGGCGCTGTCAATCCGCGCCGTCTCGTACCCACCTTTAGCGATCTCGATGGCGGTGCTAATCGCTTCGGTTCCAACTACAACTCGTTGCAGGTTGGTTTGAAGAAGCGTTACTCCGCGGGACTTCTGTTCAACGCCAACTACACGTGGGGCCGCATCATGGACGATCAGTCTTCGCTCGCCGAGTGGAAGACGCAGGATCCGTACAATATGTCGGCGGATTACTCTCGCGCTTCGATCGATCTGCGCCATGTCTTCAACCTGTCGTATGTGTACGATCTGCCGTTTGGCAAAGGCATGAAGTACGGCACTGGCATGAACGCCGTTGGCAACTTCCTGCTTGGCGGCTGGGTACTGGACGGCTTCGTGCGCGCCCAGACCGGTCGTCCGTTCAACGTGACTTCGGGTCTGGATCGCGCGAATGTCGGCCGCACCTATCAGCGTCCCAATGTCAGCGGCAATCCCAACAATGGTCCAAAGACGGTGGAAAAGTGGTTCTCCACCGACAAGTTTGCTTTGCCGGAGGCATTCAACTATGGCAATGCGGGAGCGTTCATCGTAGAAGGCGACGGCATCTTCACGGTGGATACATCGTTGGGTAAGAAGTTCAAGTTCGCGGAAAAGCACTCGGTTGAGTTCCGCGGCGAGTTCTTCAATATGTTCAACACGACTCGTCTCGGCGGCCCGAACACGAACCTTTCCAGTTCGGCGTTCGGACAGATCACGGGTACAAACCAGGGCAATCGCCAAATTCAGTTGGCTCTGCGCTATAGCTTCTAGTTCGATGTTCGAGTAGTTCTCAACAAATGCCCGTCCGTCTTGATTGATCGGCGGGCATTTTTCATCTTCTGAAGGGATCCGAATCATGAATCGACGCCAGTTCTTTGCCACAGCCACAGCACTGCCCGCCTTCGCGGCCGCAAGCTACGAACCTACTTGGGACAGCCTCAAAACCCACCCGGTGCCCGACTGGTTTCACGATGCCAAGCTCGGCATCTTCATCCACTGGGGCCTGTATTCTGTTCCCGCCTTCGCACCGCCCACCGGCGAACTCGGCAAAGTAGACTGGAACACTTGGTTTTACAAGAATCCGTATGCGGAGTGGTATCTCAACTCGTTGCGCCTCCCCTCATCGGAGACCGCGAAGCGCCACGCGTCGATGTATGGCGCGGACTTCGATTACTATCGCTTTTCAGAGACTTTTCACAAGGAATCTGAAAAGTGGGATCCCAACAAATGGGCAGACGTCATTCACAGCACTGGCGCGGGATACGCCGTTCTCACCACCAAACATCACGACGGCTTTGCGCTCTGGCCCAGCAAGGTCAAGCATCCGACGCGCAACGATCTCACCACCAAACGCGACTTCACCGGCGAACTCACCACCGCAGTTCGCAAGAAGGGCCTCCGCATGGGCCTCTACTATTCCGGCGGACTCGATTGGACCTTCGAAACCAAGCCGGTCGCCAAGATGGCGGATCTCGGAACAACGGCTCCGAAATCGCAAGAATACGCCGACTATGCGGATGCCCACTGGCGCGAGTTGATCGAACGCTATGAGCCTGCGGTGTTGTGGAACGACATCAGCTATCCAAAGCTCGGCAAGATTGCGAACATCTTCGCCGACTACTACAACCGCTTTCCAGAGGGGTTGGTAAACAGCCGTTTCAACACGCCTCACATCGACTTCACCACGCCCGAGTACACGAAGTACGACAAGATCGTCGAGAAGAAGTGGGAGACGTGCCGAGGTCTCGGCTTCAGCTTCGGATACAACCAAGTGGAAGACGGGCGCCACGTCATCGCTTCCGACAAGCTCATCGAGATGCTGATCGACATCGCGTCGAAGAACGGCAACCTGCTGCTCAACATCGGGCCCAAAGCCGATGGCTCCATCTCCGAGATCCAGATGGATCGGCTCACCAAGCTCGGCACCTGGATGCAAGTGAACGGCGAAGGCATCCGCGGCACGCGTCCGCACAGCAAGCCACAAGCCAAGACTTCGACAGGTGAAGAAATCCGCTACACGCGCAAGGGTTCGACGCTGTACGCGTTCGTGTTCAGCCGTCCTGCTTCGGGAATCGTTGAGATCCCTGACATGCGGAAACCTGCAAAGATCGAGTTGCTCGGTCACAAGGGTGTGTTGCCCTGGGTAGAGCGAAATGCGGGCGTAGCAGTGACGCTGCCGCCCGCATCCGGGTCCGCACCATTTGCCATCGGCTTGAAAGTGACCATGTGACTGGCCGGGCGTAAAACCGAAGACGACCGAACTGCGCCCTGAGTAAGAGTGCGATCTGAACCGGTATCGAACAACCGGACCTCAGTATCATTCCCGACGGCAAGAGACCTTAGTGCCGGTTCAGAGTACGTACCTGCCTTCGAAGGCTATACGTGCTGTGCGTCTTTGCTTCAAATTGCTGTTCGCATTCGGAGGCTTTGCCGAGGATCGCGTGCGCTGCATAGGTGACCCGGCAGCGTGCCATCGGAAACGGCCAAATTGCCGAACCCGAAGCGAAGCCTGAATCGCGTGGACGCCCGGCGGCATCGACTAAACAGGGTCCCTTCTATGCCTAGCCGGTGAAAAGGCTAGTTTCGGCGCTTGCTTGCGCAGAGTACAATCTAGATAGGTGGAAATTCTTCATCCGACGCAGGGCCTTTTCTAGCTCGCCGCTGAAGACATTCCCCAAAAGTTCATGCTGACTTCTAAAGAAAAGTCGGATACCAGACGCCTTCCGATGATGCCAATTCGGGATGTCGTCATATTTCCGCATATGATGACCCCGTTCGTTGTGGGCAGAGAATCGAGCGTCCGCGCACTCGAAGAAGCGCTGGCCACCGACAAGAAAATCTTCCTCGCAACGCAACACGAGGCCACAGTGGATGAACCGCGCCCCGACGAAATCTATCAGGTCGGCACGGTGGCGAACATCGTCCAAAGCGTCCGTACACCCGACGGCAATATTAAGGTGTTGGTCGAAGGCGTCGAACGCGGCAAAATCCTCTCGGTCACCGAAGAAGACGGCTACTTCCGCGCCTCCGTGCGGACGTTCTCCTTCAAGGTCGAATCCGGACCCCAAGTCGAGGCCCTCACGAGCCGCGTCACATCGCTCTTCGAACAGTATGTGAAGCTCTCGCAGAACCTCAACTACGAGACCATGATCGCCGCCGTTCGCGTCGATGAACCGGGCAAACTCGCCGATACCGTCAGCGCCAACCTGCAGCTCAACATCGAAGAGAAGCAGGATCTGCTCGAAATCTTCGACCCCATCGACCGTTTGCAGCGCGTCGCCGAGATGCTCGACATCGAGATCGAAAAGCTCAACGTCGACCGCACCGTGCAGGGCCGCGTCAAGCGCCAAATGGAAAAGGCGCAAAAAGAGTACTATCTCAACGAAAAGATCAAGGCCATCCAGAAGGAACTCGGTCGCGGCGAAAAGAGCGAGTACGACGATCTGAAGAAGAAGATCGAGACCGCTGGTATGCCGAAAGAAGCGCACGAGAAGGCGATGACCGAACTGCGCCGCCTCGAAAGCATGCCGCCGATGTCGGCTGAATCGACTGTTTCGCGCAATTACCTGGACTGGTTGCTCGCTGTGCCGTGGAAGGAAAAGAGCAAGGAAATCCGCGATCTGAAGTTCGCCCAGGAAGTGCTCGAGAGCGATCACTACGGGCTCGAAAAGATCAAGGAACGCATTCTTGAGTTCCTCGCTGTGCGCCGTGTTGTCAAGAATCCGCGTGGTTCGATCCTGCTATTGGTAGGACCTCCCGGAGTGGGCAAAACTTCGCTCGGCCAATCCATCGCCAAGGCGACTGGACGCAAGTTCGTACGCCTCTCCCTCGGCGGTGTGCGTGACGAAGCCGAAATCCGCGGCCATCGTCGCACCTACATCGGCGCGCTGCCCGGCCAAGTCATCCAGATGATGAAGAAAGCCGGCACTCGGAACCCGGTGATGATGCTGGACGAAGTTGACAAGATGTCGACCGACTTCCGCGG
>CAZCPL010000251.1:0-4128 GCA_964500255.1 uncultured Solibacteraceae bacterium
CATCAGCTGCTTCGTATAATCGATGCCTAGCGCCGAATAGAGCGTCGCTTCCACATCCTCGGGCCGGATATCGCGATTGCGTGCCCAGCCAGTTTCTGTGGTGATGGCACCCGTCGCATTCGTTCCTCCGACGACCTTGCCGCCCTTCACCCCACCGCCAGCAAGCAGAATCGCCTGCTGCGCATAGTGATCGCGGCCCTGGCCCGAATTCAACGCCCCGACGGTGCGTCCAAACTCGCCCATGCAAACGATGAGAGTCTCATCGAGCATACCGTCGTTCTTTAGATCCGCGATCAATGGAGCGATCGCATTGTCGAACTGCTTGGCGATGTTCCAGTGGCCGCTGTTCAGGGTATAAATGTTCTCGTGATGATCCCAGTCGCCGTGCGTGATCTGGACGAACCGCGCGCCTTCGTTGGCACGCAGCATTCTTTTCGCCGCGATGCAGGCGTTGCCGAATCCGGTGTTGCCGTAGCGCGCGCGTTCCGCCGCGTCGAACGTGAAGATGTTGCTGACAGTCTGGTTGTACATCAGCTTGCGAGCCGCTGCGTTGTAGGCGAACGTCTCGTCGACACCCGCGCCCAACTCGCCGGATGCCTTCAAATCGGCTTCCAGATCGCCCAGCAAAGCAGATCGCCGGTCGAACCGCGCTTGTCCCGCGGCATTCGTCGTATTGGCCATGCCGCCACCACCGGGCGACAGATAGAACGGATTGTGCAACGGCGGCAGGAAGCCCGCGCCCGGCCCATTGTTTACATTGAGCGACACAAACGCCGGCAGGATCGCGTTGGGATTCTGCCCGGAAAGCTCTTGCGAGACCACCGATCCGATATGCGGCGCGAAGCGCGATGCGCCCTGTGCCGGGTTGCGCCCAATCATCATCCAAGTCCGCGCCAGAACGTGGACAAGTGCCCACGAACGCACGGAACGCACCAGCGCGACATTGCCCAACTGGCCGCCGAGATTCGGAAGCAGGCCTTGGGGCCAACGCACGTTGCCATAGGATGTCGGCGCGAAGCCCGAAGGCGTCCACGGGCCTTCTTTCAGATCGAAGGTGTCGACATGGCTCGGTCCGCCGGACATGAGGACGAAAATGCAGTTCTTCGCGGTGCCCTTCGGCGAGGCAGCGGCCTTCGCGATGGTTTCCATCGGATTCACTGAGGGCAGCAGAAAGTATCCGCTCAAGGCGGCAGCCGTGTGGCGGAAGAACATGCGGCGTCCGCCGAGATGCGGACGCTTCCAGAACCGTGTTCCTTGGTCTTTGAGTAGGCTCATGTCAGTAGCTGAATACGAAATCGGCCTTGTTGATGCAGGTCCAAACAAGGTCTTCGAGAAGATTGTTGCGATCGGTGGCGTTCGGCGCGGCACTTAAGAACTTGACCGCGGTCTGCGATTCGGCTTCGGAAGGCTTGCGCCCGAGAAAGGTGAGATAGATCTCTTCGGTTACTTCTTTGTTGTCCGCGATTTTAAACAGCACCGCCAGATTCGGCGCAGCAGCCCGGGTGCGATTGGTAACGAACGTGTCGTTCATGATCGCCATCCGCTGCAGGATTGTCTGATCGGAACTGCGCTGCCGTGAATCGCGATTGCCTCGCAAAAAGCTGTTGAGAAAGCTGCCCACGGCACCGTTCGAGCGCGGCTCGTCGGTGTCCGAAAGCTGCATCGCATAACGCACGTTGGGTAGTTTCGCCTGTGTATAAGTGGGAAGATCACCCGACGCCGTGGTAATGATGTCGTGCACTTCTTCGGCCCACAAACGCCTTGGATAATGGCGCGCAAACAGCGGGACCATGTCCAGCGTCCACTTGCCTTCGTAACGCGAACTCATCTGATAGGCGTTCGACCGTACGATGAGTTTGATCAGATACCGCACGTTGAAATCGGAGGCCTGAAACTCTTGCGCGAGCTTCTGTAGCAACACTGGATGAGTCGCCTGCAGGGTCCACGGTGCAGCCGGAGGCTTGGCGGGGTCAAGTCGGTCGGGATCCAGCATATCGTAAGGCTCTACCAAGCCCATGCCGAAGAACTCGCGCCAGAAGCGGTTGACGAAATTGGTGGCAAACATCGGGTCCTTCAACAAAGACTTTGCAAAGGCCTCGCGCCACTTGCCGTCAGTTGGAGCGACCGCGGTCACGCGATACTCGGGCTGCAAGTTGCGCAACGTGCCAATCGCCGCGCGCGTGGGGCGGTTGCCGGTCGTTGTATTCAAATCGTAGGTGCCCGTGGCGCGTTCGGAAATGTCGACACTTTGATAAAAGAAATCGGTGCTCGGAGCGTTGCGCCCTGGCATGTTGAGGCGTGAGAAGTGCGCAGCCATCTTCCAGGCGTCCATCCGAGTTGTGCGAGAGCCCCACAAATTGACCTCTTCGAGATGTCCGCGGCCGTTGTGGCAGAGCAGGCAATCGTATTGCGCCATGCCCAGAAAATACGTGGCGGCTTTGACGAGTCCGTTGTCGTAGGTGTCCTGCGCCGGGCCCATATTCGTCCGCGCCGTCAACGAAAAATTGGATGCCCCGGTATTGACGTCATAGTGGTTTCCGTTGGCGGTGATCAGTTCTGTAACGACATCGCGAAGTGAAAAATCACCCTCAACAAAAGTCTTGATGTAGTTGTAGTATGCGTTGCGGCCGTTCTCACGCCGATCGAAAAGGGCCGGAAACTGGCAGTTTTCGAGCAGATCGCCCCACCACATGGTCCATTTGTCGTTGAAGGATGGGGATCCAACCAGCTTGCTAATGAGTGCTTCGCGCTTTTCCGGCGCATTGTCGGCGACAAACGCACGGATCTCCGTGGGCGAGGGCATCCGGCCCGTCAAATCCAACGTGATGCGACGGACAAATTCCTCGTCAGTCGACAGCCCCGCCGACGGGACATTGGTTTCCGACAACTTCGCGAAGATCTCTTCGTCGATAAAACTCTTCCGGGGTAGCGTAGATGCCGGTTCTACAGAGGCTCTGGTCGATCGTGACGCGGAAGCACGGATCGTTCGATCGAAAACATCGCGAACTCCTCGCTGCTGGCGTTCTAAAAAGGCGTTCGGATCCGAGCGGAACGAACACTCGGCAGCGCTCACAGATACGACGGCGGCGGCCAACAGAACTGCGAAGATCCTCAGGTGCATGTGGTTAATGTTGCCTACACTGTAGCAGAATCGGCGGCCGTGCGTTGAGGTGCCGATGCTACGGCAGAATTTACCTTTTTTACAGTAATTCCCGACCGAGGCAACGCGTCCCAACACCATGGGGAAGCTCCGTCGATTTCTGCCACCGCTGTTTCTGAGTCTTGCCGGGCTTGCTCACACCGTTTCTGTGCGTCCCGCCGCGCTGGTTTCCATGCCTTCCGATATTGTCGACGGCAACAGCCCCGCAGTGTGGCAAGACGGCATCTTGAATGTCTATACCTCCACCGGAACGCCCATCCGAATGACCGGCCCCGGCATCTTTGGCATCGCCCTCGACACCCCACCGCAAATCGCGCCCGATGTCCACCTGCCGCTCTGGATCGAAGCCGTCTGGCGCGATGACGACGGCACCACCTACGCGTGGTATCACCATGAAGCGCGTTCGTGCGGCGACAAACTCGCCGTCCCTTCGATTGGCGCTCTCGTTTCGCACGATGGCGGCGTGCACTTCGACGATCTCGGGATCGTTCTTGCTTCCGGCGATCCCATCGACTGCGGAGCGCAGAACGGGTTCTTCGCTACGGGTCACGGCGATTTCTCAGTCGTTCTCGACCAGACACGTGAGTATTTTTACTTTTTCTACACCAACTACGGTGGACTTGCCTCCAGCCAAGGCATCGCTATCGCTCGCTTGAGCTTCCAGGACCGCGCAAAACCGGTTCTATGGAAGTACCATCTCGGCGAGTGGCTCCAACCCGGTCTTGGAGGCAAAGTCACACCTCTCTTCACCGCCCGAGTGCCTTGGCAGAGGGAAAACACAGACTCTTTTTGGGGACCCGCGGTTCACTGGAACACCTCGATTGACAGCTATGTAATGCTGCTCAATCGCGCCTGCTGCGAACCGGGCTGGCCGCAGGAAGGCATCTACGCCAGCATCGGCTTCGACCCGGCGTTTCCCGCCGGCTGGAGCCAGCCGAAAAAGATTCTCGACGGCGATGAAATCGGCT
>CAZCPL010000251.1:4138-8190 GCA_964500255.1 uncultured Solibacteraceae bacterium
GACGGATACATTTGCCGGAAAGCACCCGCGATTGTTCGTGAAAGGCATTTCGAAGTGGGAACTCTCGTTCGATGAACAGCCTCCACCGCCCGATCCGGATTGCGACCCCTGTGCCGTCTCCCCCGCTGCGGCAGTGGGGTCTGCTAAGACCGGCGGGCGGGTTCAAAGGCGGCAGCGCTAAACCCGCAATCCTCTGCGGATACTAACGCCCAGCGGGCGGCACAATTGGCGGATTCTTGACGACAACATCCGGACCCGCGGCGAGCAACTCTGTCAGCAGCCCCTTGCCGGCAGGCATAAACGTCAGCTTCGCCCCGCTATCGAGCACTTTTTGCGTTTCCAGAATCTCGAACAGGGCGTGGGATACAGCCGGTTCCTGAGCGATCCCCTTGAGCGCAAGACCCAATGTGTTGGGGCGGATCGCCGCCGCTTTGGCGAATTCGATGGAAGCCTCGCGTTCCGCCGAACTGGTGATGACAGACACCTGATTGGCACCCGCCTGGCGGATCGCCGATGTCACCTGCCGCAGCCGGTTCACAACCTTCTCTTCAATCTGCCGGATCATGCCCGCATCGCGAAAGTGCACCTTGCGAATGTACACCGAACCCAAGTGATAGCCCCAGGCTTGCGATTGGCTTGAGACCTCTGTGCGCACGATCTTGCTCATCGTATGGCGGGTTCCGAGCATTTCGGCCAGCGGCATGTTGCTGAGACAGCGCACGGTCACGTTGCTCACATTGGCTCGCAAAGAGCCGCGAGGGTCGGCGTTCTTGAACAGGAAGGCTACCGGATCGCTGACCCACATTTCGTACCAGATGCCGATGCCCATGGGTGCGCCCTCTTCTGAGTTCACGGCTTCGCTGCGGCGGTATTCCTGATCGAGCCGCAGGTCGAGAACATAACATTTGCCAAAAAAATTGAGGATGAAAGCGGCAGGTCCGATCTTGAACGGCAGGATGTGCAAGCCTGGCTCGTCGATGATGCCAAGCACTTTTCCGAACAGTACATAGACGCGCGCCTGGCGTTCCTGCACGACGGCGTAGAAGCCAAACATCTTGGCGAAGGTCAACAGGATCGGCACGACGAGCAAAAGAAAAACACACGTGATGAGCGCTGTGATCAACATTTTACTTGGCCTCCAGGTAGACTGCCTTGGCCTTCTCATAGAGCCTTAGCCGGACGGTTCGCAGATACGCATCGAGGACATTGGGGCCGGCGGCAAAGAGCGAGCCCAACTCGGCCGCCAACTGTTTCAACGGCTGGACTTCTGCCTGTGCCTTGAGGGTCTCAATTTCCACGGCGCGTTTGGATTGCACGATCTTCTGATCCGCGCCTGCCTGGGCCAAGCTGATGTCGCTCGAAACCTGGTTGTGAGCCGTGTTGATTGCGGCCAGCGCCGATTCGACTTCAGGCGGAGGATCGATGCCGGTGATGAGCGACGCATCGAGCACCACACCGTAGCGGGCGGCCGCCGAACGGCATTCCTGGTCCATATACTCGTTGAGGTCGCGAAGATTTTTGCGGAGATCGTTAATCGAAACGCCGGTCATCTCCGCGCTGGGAATGAGTTCGCTGGCCTGTTCCGCGGTGTCGGGCTTGCGCGCTTCGAAGTTGGCGATGCGCTGACGGAGGATGGAGACGAAGTATCCGATCACGTGAACGAAGGGCTTTTTGATGGCGAACAGGTAAGCATACAAATTGTTCTCGCTAACGCGGTAGCGAATCTGCCCGGTGAGCCCGGTGTTCAGTTGATCTTTGGTGACGGCTTCGAGCATTGAGCCGCCCTGGTTGGCCGTGGGCTCTTCAGGATCGAACGCCATGTTGATGGTTTCGGTGGCGATGGAGACCTTATAGATCTTTTCCCAAGGCATTTTGAAGTAGGGTCCGCCCGGCGGGATCACGATGACTTGCGGATAGGCGTAGCGTTCTTTCTCTTCGTCGCGCAGATGGGTGGAAATTGGATCATCCAGAGTCGTCTTGCCACCGGGTAAGCGCTCGGCTCTGCCGAAAACTGTTTTCACCGCGCGTTCGTTCTGGTCGACGGTGTAGACGCCCATCACCACGACACGAACCACAAACCACAGAAATACGCCGAGAATGATACCGCCAAGAGCGTCCATGCCTGTCCTCCGCCCTCCATCATACTCCGTTATCCGTTCGAAAACTGCGAACCCGACCGCTTTGGCAGAAAAAACCCGCGAAGCCGAAGCTTCGCGGTAGTTGGAGGAATGGTACTTACTTACTGTTAGAGGTTGGAGGAGGTTGATATTTGCTTGCCTTACCGCTGTCTACTACGCCTTGGCCTTCTTGGGCGGAACGACTGCATCCTTGACGGCCTTGGCGATGCGGAACTTCACGACCTTCTTCGCGGCGATCTTAATCGTCGCGCCAGTCGCGGGGTTGCGTCCGGTGCGAGCCTTACGCTCCACGCGGACCAACTTGCCCAGACCAGGAACGATCGAAACACCGTTCTTCTTGGTCTCTTTCAAAATCATCTCGACATAAGTGGTGACGAGGGTCTTCGCGACCTTGGTCGTCGTGCCGGTTGCAATCGCCAGATCCTTGATCATGGACGACTGCGTCATCTTGGTTGCTGCTGCCATTGTGCTGATCTCCCTTGGTACAACCGGTGATCGGATCGCGCCGGGCTCCCCTGCATCTTGTGGGCCATCCGCCCCGGCTTAAAACATTTTTGACCGGTTTTGCTCTTTCATGATATGCGAACAGAAGGGCGTTGTAAAGGGACTTCGCGGCATTTTGTTGGCTTTTTTGCCGTTTGGGCGATCCAGACGGTAAAAAATGGCGCTTTCAGAGGGGTTCGGACACCAATCTCAGGCGGATTGAGTGCGCGAAAGCGATGATTGGCGATCTTCTGAGACCGCGGGCTTGCGTCCATCGGCTTCGAGAGCGGCGGTCAAACCAGCCAGGGAGAGGCCGAAGTTAGCACGCAAACGCTCTTCGAGGCGGTCGCAGACTTGGGGATTGTCGCGGAGAAACTGACGCGCGTTCTCGCGGCCTTGCCCCAGCCGTTCGCCGTTGTAGCTGAACCACGAGCCGGACTTTTCCACGAGAGACTGCGTCACGCCGACGTCTAGCACATCGCCCTCACGGTTGATCCCTTCTCCATAGAGAATGTCGAATTCCGCCTCACGAAACGGCGAGGCCACCTTGTTCTTTGCGATCTTCACTTTGGTGCGATTTCCAATCACGACATCACCATCCTTAATTGCTGCCATGCGGCGCACATCGACACGGACGGACGAATAGAACTTGAGAGCACGGCCACCGGTGGTGGTTTCCGGACTGCCGAACATCACGCCGATTTTCTCGCGGATCTGATTGATAAAGATGAGAAGTGTATTGGTGCGTGCGGTCATGCCCGTGACCTTGCGCAACGCCTGCGACATCAAGCGCGCATGCAGGCCAACGTGGGAATCGCCCATTTCCCCATCGAGTTCGGCCTTGGGAACGAGAGCGGCCACGGAGTCAATCACCACCGCATCCACGGCACCGGACGCGACCAGGGCAGCCGTAATCTCAAGTGCCTGCTCACCGTGATCCGGCTGGGAAACGATGAGGTTGTCCACATCGACACCGAGTTTGCGGGCATAGGTGGGGTCGAGAGCATGCTCCGCGTCGATAAAGGCCGCGAATCCACCCTGTTTTTGCACTTGCGCGATGGCATGAAGTGCGAGAGTTGTTTTGCCCGACGATTCCGGCCCGAAAATTTCCACCACTCGGCCGCGCGGGAATCCGCCCACGCCCAGTGCTGTATCGATGGAGATCGATCCGCTCGAAATCACCGTGACAGGCTGCACGGTTCGAGATCCCAGCAACTGCACCGAGCCTTTGCCGAATTGCTTTTCCAGTTGGCCAATCGCCGACTGGATCTGTTTGCGTTTTTCCTGCGAGTCCATATTGGATTAGTGCGTTTTGAAGGCAAGTTCTCTCAATCGCAGATGCGGGGAGGCGAACTGGGAAATCCCCGGGGAAAGAGATAGCTGCGTGTGTTCCCGTGAGAAGTTTCGGCGCTTCAACGCACTATCTTATTT
>CAZCPL010000252.1:0-8165 GCA_964500255.1 uncultured Solibacteraceae bacterium
ACTCGATCCCCTCCTGTAAAGTCATGCAGAGGTCACCCGTATCGTCGTAGGCCTTGAAGAGTTCCTCGGGCGAGGTCACCTTGTAGACGGACTTCCAACCGCCGCCGGAAAAGGGCTTTAGAAACGCCGGGAATCCGATGTATTCGAAGATTTCGTCCCAGTTCAGCGGATACTGCAGATTGCGCATCGACTGCGCCGTGGTGCCTGGCGGATAAGCCTTGTGCGGCAGCACCACCGTCTTCGGAATCGCTACGCCGATCTTCGACGCGAGCGCATAGTTGAAGAACTTGTCGTCGGCACCCCACCAGAAGGGGTTGTTGATGACAGTCGCGCCGCTGAGAACGGCGTTCTTCAAGTAAGCGCGAAAGAAAGCGATGTCATGTGAAATGCGGTCGATGATGACGGAGTATCCCGACGGATCGGCCATCTTGATACCGCCAATCTTGATGTGTTCCGCAACGACATCCGGAACATTCATGGAGTTGATCTTGTCCACCAGGGCCGGTGGAAAGGTGTTTTCCATGCCGTAAATGATGCCAATCTTCTTCATTGGAAGTGAGTCCTTTTAGATACTTGGGCTTCAGGGGGCTGCTGGATAGACGGGATCGTCTGCGGGCGAACGGAGCCCACAAACTTCTATTCTAGCTTGAGCCAGCACCGATTAAGAACTCGGGACTTGGTCTGGTATGCTGATGTGGCAGGTAACAACGAATTGACCAAACACCTCGTCCTCGCCGTCACGAGCGCCATGCTGCTCTCCGCACAATCACCCGACTACTCATCGGCCACCGCCTACGCGCGCACGTTCCAGGCGACGCTGCACCGCAACATTGAAAAATCGGCTGAAAAACTGCCCGCCGAAGCCTACGGCTTTAGACCGAGCCACGATGTTCGGACCGCTGGCGAGATGTTCGGCCACATCGCCAACGCGGAGTTCAACTACTGCGCCATTGTCGCCGGCGAACCAAATCCCAACAAGACGAGCATCGAAAAAGAGAAGAAGACCAAGGCCGAAATCGTCGAATCACTCAAGGCTGCCTTTGCGTACTGCGAAAAAGCCTACGCAGGCGTGAACGATGACAAGATCGCCAGCAAGGTCAAAGTCGGTCAGACCGAACGCAACCTGCTGGGACTCATGTGGTACAACAACAGCCATACCAACGAGCACTACGGAAACCTGGTGACGTATCTTCGAATTCGTGGAATCGTACCGCCGTCGAGCGAACGCTAGAGCCGAGTTTATTGAAGACCAGCGACACGATTTACGGTGGCGCGAGCCGTTCCTGAAACGCTTCGATCCGAACCACGCGGCCGTGTCACTCCTCCGAAGTAGGCGAGAATGTGGTGTATGCGAACAGCCGTTCTAATATTGCTTGCGCTGGCCTCACTGGTTGAGGCGCAGAAGCGCGTCATCACGCACGCCGATGTTTGGACAATGAAGCGGGTGGGGGATCCGGTAGTAAGTCCCGATGGGAAGCTTGTGGTCTTTTCGGTTACCGAGCCGGACTACGATCCCGCCAAGCAAGTCTCCGACTTATGGATGGCTCCCACTGACGGATCGGCTGCTCCGCGCAAATTGACGTTCACGCGAGGCGGCGAGAGCGGCGCAACGTTTTCGCCGGATGGCAAGTGGATGGCATTTTCCGCAAAGCGCGATGGCGACGATGCCGCGCAGATCTATATGCTGCCGCTGGCGGGAGGCGAGGCCCGACGCCTGACGTCGATTTCGACTGGTGCGGATAGCCCGCAGTTCAGTCCCGATGGAAAGTCGGTGTTGTTCGAGAGCATGGTTTATCCAGGCGCCGCGGATGACGACGCGCAGAAGAAGATCGCGGCGGAGCGCAAAGCGAGAAAGTATAACGCGCGGCAGTACGATACGTTTCCGATCCGGTTTTGGAACACCTGGCTCGATGACATGCGGGCCCATGTATTGGTGCAGGATTTGAGCGATGGCTCGAAAGCGCGCGATCTTTTGGCGGGTACCAAGCTCGACGCATCCCCGGGCTTTTTCGGGATGTTCAACGCGCTGAGCAGTGGCCAGCAGTTGAAGGCGACTTGGGCTCCCGACTCGAAGTCGGTAGTGTTTGCGGCTGTGTTGAACCGTCACGAGACGATGTATGCCGAAACAGAGACGCATCTGTTTCAAGTATCGGCGGCGGGCGGCGGGGAACCGGTGCAGTTGAGCCCCTCCGGGCAGAGCTTTTCGGATCCAAAGTTTAGTGCGGATGGAAAGGCGCTGTTTGCGACGCACCAGCGCAATGCCGTCAAGACGAAGATCTACAGCTTGACGCGATTGGCGCGTTTCGATTGGCCTGTTTCGTCAAAGCCTGCGCTCTTAGCGGAAGCTTGGGATCGCAGTGTGTCGGGATACACGATTTCGCCGGACAGTTCGATGATCGTAATCGAGGCGGAAGACGATGGTTACGACAAGCTGTTTCGGATCCCGGCCCGCGGAGGCAAGGTCGAGTTATTGTTGGCTCCGAAAGAGGGCGGCTATAGCGCGGTATTGAGTACACCGGTGGGATTGATTGGCAAGTATGGTTCGTCGATTCAGCCTCCGCAGATTGCGAAGATCGATGTTGGCGCGGGTTCGCACGAGTTGCTTTCGAACTTCGATGCGGAAACGATTGGGCAGCTCGATTGGCAAGCACCTGAGCACTTCTGGTTCACGGCGAAGAACGGCAAGAAGATCCACAGCATTCTCGTGAAACCCCCGGCATTCGATGCTTCGAAGAAGTATCCACTGTTGGTGTTTCCGCATGGGGGCCCCAATGGGATGTCGAAGGATGCCTACTCGACGCGTTGGAACAACCATCTGTTGACCTCGCAAGGTTACGTGTTGTTGCAGACGAACTATACGGGATCCACTGGGTTTGGCGAGAAGTTCGCGGATGATATTGAGCGCGATGTTTTGCGCGGGCCAGTGAACGAAACACTCGAAGCGATTGAAGAGGTTTTGAAGAAGTATCCGTACATCGATCGCACGCGGCAGGCGGCGGCAGGGGCGTCGTATGGCGGCTACATGATGAATTGGATGAACGGCCATACCAGGCAGTTCCGCTGCTTTGTGAACCATGCGGGGGCGGTGAACAACGAGTCGCAGTATGGCACAAACGATGGCGGCTTGGGCCGCGAGCTGCGCATGGGTGTCCCGGTGTTTGAGAAGGGCGGGCAGTGGAACGATCAGAGTCCGCTGCGTTATTCGGGGTCGTTTAAGACGCCGATGCTGATTACGCAGGGTGAGTTGGATTTCCGCGTACCGTTGTCGGAAAGCATGACCACGTTTAAGATTCTGCAGCGGCTGAAGGTTCCGGCGCGGTTGGTGACATTTCCTGAGGCCGGACACTGGATCCTGCGGGGTGAGGACAACAAGCTGCACATGCAGGAAGTGCTGGGATGGCTGAAAAAGTATCTGGAGCCCGCCCAGCCTGTTTGGCCATAGAGTTCGAGAGAATCAATCGAAGCTAGTCGGTTTCGGATCATGCTCGCCCACATTGGATCGCGGCACCCAGTCAGAAACTGTCGGCGGAAAGCCGTATTGCCAACCGCATCACAGGCTTCGAGTTCGACAATCCAAGCCACTTCACGGCCGGCATGGACGACCTTTTTTCCTCGCGGCGAAGCGCGGATCGACAGGACTATTCCACGGACCGATTGGCGAACCCAGAGTGCAACGCCTGAGGCAATTTATGAACCGAGGAGGATGTCTGTTTGCCACAGGCGATCATGGGTCATTGGGCAGGGCGCTGTGCCACGCAGTGCCGCGGGCCAGGAACTGCAGAGCACTTCCGCCCACATCGCGGACGTCCGAGTGGGAGCATCTGGCATAGAATACACCCATGACCCGCAGGACTTTCTCTTCCGCACTTTTAGGAGCGCCGCTGGTGTTGCGCGCCGCAGCGATAAGTAAGCCGAACATTGTCGTGGTGTTGTGCGACGACCTGGGATACGGTGACGTTCGGGCGTTCTATCCAGAAGCCAAGATGGCGACGCCGCGGATGGATGCGCTGGCGCGCGAAGGGATGAAGTTCATCGATGCTCATTCGCCTTCCGCCGTGTGCACGCCGACGCGCTATGGCTTGATGACAGGCCGCTATTGTTGGCGCACGAAGCTGAAGTCCGGGGTGTTGAATGGATACTCGCCCGCGCTGATCGAACCGGGCCGCGAGACCGTAGCCTCGGCGTTGAAGAAGCAGGGATACCGCACCGGTGCGTTCGGCAAATGGCATCTGGGCTTTGGCACGGAGGCCAAGGTGGACTATGCCAAGGTCTTCTCGCCAAGCCCTTTGGATCAGGGCTTTGACGAGTACTTTGGCATCCCCGCATCGCTGGACATGCCGCCCTATGTTTTTGTGGATGGCAATCGCGCGGTGGAAGAGCCAACGTCCACGATTGGGGATAACGGTGAGGTGAAGCGGGGTCCGTACTGGCGCGGTGGACCGATTGCGCCGGGCTTCAGAATGGAAGATGTGGTTCCGAAGATCACCGATCGCGCCTGCAAGTTCATTGAACGCGAGGCGAAGAATCCGTTCTTTTTGTATGTGCCGTTGACGGGTCCGCATACTCCTTGGGTTCCGTCCAAGCCTTTTCAGAAGAAGTCGAAAGCCGGATTGTATGGCGATTTCGTGGAAGAGATCGATGCCTCGATTGGGCGAATCGTTGACCAGTTGAAAGCGTCGGGTGTGGCATCGAACACGCTGCTGCTCGTGACGAGCGACAATGGCGCGCCTTGGGAAAAACGCGATGCGGCGGAGGCTGCCGGGCATTGGGCTCCGGCGAAGTGGCGAGGACAGAAGAGCGATATCCAAGAAGGCGGGCATCGGATTCCGTTCATTGCGCGATGGCCCGGCAGGATCAAAGCGGGCTCGACTTCGAATGCTCTCATCTGCCATACGGATATCTTTGCGACGGTCGCGGAAGTGGCTGGTGTGGCGCTGTCCGACGGGACGGCGGAGGACAGTGTTTCGTTTGCGCCTGTTTTGCTAGGAAAAACGTCAAAAGGCAAGCGCGAGGCGGTGGTGCATCACTCGGGCAACGGACTGTTTTCGATTCGTTCCGGAGAGTGGAAATTGATTGAAGGGCGAGGGTCGGGTGGGTTTACAAATCCCGCGAAGGTGGATCCAGGGCCGGGAGATCCGGTGGGCGAGTTGTATCACTTGAAAGAGGATCCGCATGAGGATCGCAATCTCTATGCGCAGATGCCAGACGTGGTGAAACGGCTGTCCGGCATGTTGGATGAGTGGCGGCGCGCTGGGCGCAGTCGTTAGTCTACTCGGGCTTATGCACCTTGGTGCGAGCGGCTTCGCGCACCGCATCGGGCAAGCTCGTGTTGAAGCTCGAACCATAGCCTGAGGTCTGCTGGTAGACGTACGACTGCCAGGGATCTTTGCCCTCAACGCGTGGGTCACCCGTTTCGGTGAGATAGGCTTCCAACCGGTTGCGGAGTTGGTCACGCTGCGCAGCAAAGCGCCGATCGGTCGCGAGATTGCGGATCTGTCCGGGGTCTGAGATCAGTTCGTACAACTCTTCCGCCGGGCGCTTGTCGAGGCACAGCTCAACTTGCTTCGGAAACTTGGCCCGTGCTGTGGCACTCAACAGAACGTCTTTGGTGGGCGCGCCGTCGATGTCACCGTGCGGGGTGTTGTTGGACGAAGAGAAGTCCCCGCCAGTAGGCCAGTGGTCTGGCGCGAAGTTCCGGATGTAGAGAAAGTCTTTCGTCCGGATGGAGCGCATTGGATATCCTGCGCCGTTGGGGCGGGCCATGACGTGGCGTTCCATGCCGCAGTAGATGGCCCTGCTCTCCCGGAGAGTTCCGCCGCCGCCGCCGATGAGCAGCGGCAGCAGGCTTTGGCCGGCGATCCCCGCCGGAATCGGCACGCCAGCGGCTTCCAGAAACGTCGGCGCGAAATCGGTATGGCTGACGAGTGTGTCGATGGAGGATCCGGCTTTAAGTCGATTGCCCCAGCGGATGGAGAGCGGCATATGTACACCGGCATCGTAGAGGTTCACTTTCGCTCGCGGAAACGGCATGCCGTTGTCGCTGGTGACAACAATGAGGGTGTCGTCTAAAGATCCCTCGGCTTCGAGGATTTTCAGGGTCTTTGCGAGTTGCTGGTCATACCAGTCGATTTCCAGATAGTAGTCGAGCAGGTCAGAGCGGACCTCGGGCGTATCGGGCAGATAGGGCGGAACCTTTACGTCTTCGATCTTCTTGCCGAGGCGAACGGCGCTGCCTTGGTCGTAGATGCGGTGGGGTTCTTTGGATCCTAGCCAGAAGCAGAAAGGGCTCTGTTTCGGTTTGTCTTTGAGGAACTGCTGGAAGTTCGCAGCATAGTCAGCAGGCTCGATGCCGGGACGCAGGGGTTCGGCATGCTTGATGGAGTTGTATTCGCGTCCGCAGGGGTTGCGGGATGCGCCGAGGGCTTGCCAGTCGCCGGGCGCCCAGCCCTTGCCAGTGTAACCGGTGAAGTATCCGGCGTCTTCGAGCAAGTGCGTATAGAGCGGGATCTTGGGCGGCATAGCGCCATAGAGGACGCCCGCCTGTTCCTGCTGCCAGACGTGGCGGCCCATGAGCACAGCGCTTCGAGATGGGGTACAGGATGGGCTGGCGCAGAACGAGTTCTTGAAGAGGACGCCATCGCGCGCGATGCGGTCGAAGGCAGGCGTAGAGACGTGAGTTGCTGCGTAGGCTCCGGCATCCTGCCAGGATTGATCGTCAGAGATGACAAGCAGGATGTTGGGCCGTTTTGCAGTCGCCGACTGTGGTCGGGAGCAGGCGGCCGTGGCGGCCAGTAGGGATCCGGTGAGAAAGTCGCGGCGGCGCATGGTCGCCCTGCAGTTTATCAGACAGGCGCCCCCTCACCTGACCACGCGCTCTTCCTGATCCTTTTGCGTGCCGCGTATCTGGTTTTCGTGCCGCGTGTGGAGTTGATCCCACTCGGTGATCAGTCTACCTCCGCCCTTGGCGAATTCTTCTTCGAGGCTGGTCAGCAGATCCATTACGGAGTGATCGATGGAGACCAATTCGGCGAAGTGCATGTGGCATTCGATGTCCCTGGGTAGGCCTTCGAAAGTCTGCGCGATCAGTGGCAGTTTGACGAAGTTGGCGGAGCCTGAAATGTGGACGTGGGCGCGTTTGTCGTCATCGTTCTTTTCCACCCAGATGTCGATTTGCGAAGCAGTGTGGACGAGCTTTCCGAACGAGAGCAGAACGCCGATGATCACGCCGGTGAGCAGGTCCGTTGAATCGAGGACACACACGCACTTGAGGCGTTCGCGCGCAGTGGTACGCGGCGATCGCAGTTTAAATTCATGTTGGAGTTGCGAAGTTATGCAGGGCGGGCGGTAGGCGGCCCGCGGGTGGTTGGAGCCAGACGAAGACCAATTATAGGAGAACCGACAAGGTGGGGGCGAGATGACCTCGGAGTAGCCGTGGGGCGAGTGCGGCGATAGAAAGCTGAGCAGCGTCCGCAATGGTCAGATGGTGCGAGAGAGCCAGCGGGGCGAAGGATAGGGAGTGTGGCGAGCCTGCTCGGGGGATCCGTCCGAATCTTCGGCTGTTGCGCCGCTGAGATGGTAGAGGGCGAAGGGAAGGATCCCAGGCATCGGCTTCGGAATCCGCGAAGCCGAAGGTGCACAACGCGAGCAGCAACAGGAAAAACATTCGCAAAAGCGAATGGCGTCGAAGCAAACCTGAAGGCAAGGATCTCGTGCGAGGAGCAACCGAAGACCGACTAGGTCGATCACCTCTTCTATTATATCGATGGATGTGGCAGCCGCAAGACAGCGGAACTCATGCGAGGTGCAAAACGTGGTACTGTGGAAATGTCTTTGCCCGCCTCTCTCATTCGACGAGTGCCTTCCGGCCGCCGCTCTCCGATGTTCCATCCAAAGCGCAGTCTGACGAGGACAAACCAGCAGCAGAAGGGAACACAACCCATATGACCAACATCTTCGTTGGGAACTTGAATTATCAGACCACGCAAGAGGATCTGTACGCGGCATTCTCGGCGTTCGGCGCCGTTGAGCGCGTGAATATCGTGACTGATCGTGACACTGGCCAAGCCCGCGGCTTCGCCTTCGTCGAAATGACTGACCGCACGGAAGCAGAGAACGCCATCAACCAGTTGAACGGCGCGGAACTGCGTGGCCGCGCTATGAATGTG
>CAZCPL010000253.1:0-8121 GCA_964500255.1 uncultured Solibacteraceae bacterium
AGCCTGTGGTGGGCGTCAACGGAAACGGCATGCACACGAACGTTTCGGTCAACGGCAAAGACGGCAAGAACCTCATGTGGGATCCCAAGGGCGAAGAGAAGCTCAGCAAGTTCGGCTGGCAGTTCATCGACCGCATTCTCACTCATGGCAACGACATCTGCCTTCTGTTGAACGCATCGGTGAACGCCTACCGTCGTCTCGATCCTCACTTCGAGGCGCCGAATCAGATCAAGGCCTCGGCCGTCGATCGTGGTTCCATGGTACGTGTCCCGATCGGCAACGAAAAGAGCTCTCGTGTGGAAGTCCGCTCGGTCGGCCCGGATGCCAATCCCTACCTGGTGCTTTACTCGATCTTCAAGAGCGGTCTCGACGGAGACACGGCGAAGATCAAGAACCTTCGCCAAGCGGAACGCTACCTGCCGGACAACATCTATACGGCGATCGAAAACTTCCGTACAGCGGAATGGACCACAACCCTTCTCGGCGCGGACGTCAAGGGCCGTTACGCGGATCTGAAGCAGGCCTCGGCCGACCGTTGCGCCCGCTTGCTCGGAACCGTGGTCAAGGCACCCGAAGTGCAGTTCCACCACGAAGTCTACAATCAGTACCTCTGGAATCAGTTCTAACCGATTCGATACCGGCGAGATAATGCCCGTAGCCATGCGCTACGGGCGTTTCCTTTTTCACATACTAAGGCGGCTACCTTAGGCACGAATTACAGCGTTCCCCTACGCAACGAAGGGTAATGGACTGATTGTACTGTCCACCCAAAAAGGTCACGCTGTATGTAGTGACTACCTCACCTTTGGACACTCTCACCAGTTCGTTGCTGGCATCCAGCGGCGGATCCGATGCCGCTGTCCCCCGCGTCCCTGAGACGATGGCTGAAACCGGAGTGACGGGTGCGCTCGTCGAGCAAATTGTCTTAAAGCTGCTGCACTATCGCGGCGAGTTGGTGGGTAAAGACCTCGCGGCAATCCTGGGATTGAAATACAGCGTGATCGAGCCGATCATGGATTCCCTCAAGTGGCAGCATCTGATCGCCGTCAAAAAGTCGCTCGGCATGGGCAATGCCTCCGCCATCTTCATGCTTTCGGAAGCCGGACGCAACGCCGCGCGCGACTATCTCGCCACCAATCAGTACGCGGGGTCCGTTCCGGTGCCGCTCAATCAATACACCGAAATGGTGAAGAAGCAAAAGCAGGCACCGAACTGGATCTCGATGGATAAGCTCCACGCCGCCTACCGTCACATGGTCGTTTCCGAGGACACGATGTCCAAGATCGGCCCTGCTGTCAATTCGGGCAAGTCCTTCCTTGTTTACGGGCAGCCCGGCAACGGCAAAACAGCTCTTGCCGAAGCGTTAGGCTCGATGAATCGTGAGCCCATCTACATCCCTTACGCGATCGAGTGCCAGGGCAACATCATTCAGATGTACGACCCGATCTACCATCACAAGATCGAAGACGTCAACAACGACGGACCTTTGGTCTTTGCGATTTCACAGGACAGCAAGTACGATCAGCGCTGGTTCCGAGCACCCCGCCCCTTCATCACCAGCGGTGGTGAATTGACGCTTGAGATGCTCGACTTAAGCTTCAACCAGGGTTCGAAAATCTATGAAGCGCCGTTTCAGATGAAGGCCAACAACGGCATCTATCTGATCGACGACTTTGGGCGCCAACGCGCCACTCCAGCTGAGGTTCTCAACCGCTGGATCGTCCCAATGGAACGGCAAATCGACTTCTTGAGCTTTCTCACCGGTGGCAAGATGCTGATCCCGTTCGAAGCGTTCCTGATCTTCTCCACCAATTTGAGGCCGGAAAGTCTCGGTGACGAAGCCTTCCTGCGCCGTATTCAATACAAGATGCTCGTGAAGAGTCCTGACCTCAAGGAGTTCCGCGATATCTTCGTCCGCTTCTGCCAAGGTAAAAAGCTGGACTTCGAACCCGCCATTGTCGACTACCTCGTCGAAGAGCACTATGTGCCGGCAGGCAAACCGTTTCGCCGCTGTCAGCCGCGTGACATCGTCACCCATGCGATCGATCTCATTAACTTCGAAAACCGCGATTGGAAGCTCTCGAAAGAAATCCTCGACCAGGCCTTCTTGAGTTGCTTCGTCAAAGAGGACGAATTCAATCACATGTAGTGGAGCGTGTATTCTGAAAGAGCCATGCCTTTGTCGCGTCGGCTCTTTCTGCCCCTCTCTCTCGCTGCTTCTTTCGCACAGGAAAAAGATCCGGAAGAAAAGCCTATTGAATTCGTCTGCCCCATGGATCCGGACGTTCGCGCCAAGGGTCCCGCCAAGTGTCCCCGCTGCGGAATGAATCTCGTCCCTGGCATCCCCGATTTCATCGAGTACCCTGTCCGTGTCGAAACCAACCCGCGCGTGATCAAGCCAGCTACTGACGTGCGAATGGTATTTGAAATCATCGACCCCAAGACGAAGACACGCGCCAACCGCTTCGAACTCATGCACGAGAAGCTGTTCCACCTCTTCATCGTGAGTCAGGATCTGCAATACTTCGCGCATGAGCACCCAACCCTGGAACCTGACTCCCGGTTCCGCTTTGAGACCAAGCTCCCTAAGACCGGTATGTATCGCGTGCTCTGCGATTTCTACCCTACAGGTGCCACGCCACAACTCGTCGCCAATACACTTTTTGTCAGCGGCAAACGCGAGCCGGCCACACCGCTCAAAGAAGATCTGAAGCCACAACGATCCGAAAACCTTGCTGTCTCGATCACCATGGAGCCCCGAAAGCCGATCGCAGGCTTCAAAACCTTGCTCTTTTTCGATCTTTCCAACGTCGACGGATTCGAACGGTATCTTGGTGCATGGGGCCACATGATGTGCGCCAGCGAAGATCTCGTCGACATGATTCATGCTCATCCGTTCCTGGCAAACGGTGGACCGCGCGTGCAGTTCAACCTCATCTTTCCCCGCCCCGGCATGCATCGCGTCTGGGTGCAGTTTCAACGAAAAGGTGTCGTCAACACGATCGCTTTCAACATACCGGTGGCGGAACTGAAATAGTGCCCCCACGGCGGCCCAAAGGCATTCTGCTCGGCTACGGCGGAACCCCGGTCCACCAAACGGCTTACGCTGCCACGGTGACGAAACAGGTTCCCGATCGCCGCGATGAGTCCCCCATGGAAGCGACTGGCCCGCAGTTGCCCGGTAGATTTTCGATTGCCTGGACATCCGGTTCGACCAGCCCCTCCACGAACTGGAGATGGCTTTCTGGAAAGCGTCCGGATCAACGAGCCAATGCCCGGTGCCTTCGAAGGAAGCACTCGCGGAGTTCCACGCCCACGGCATTCCCATGGCGCTGCTCAGCAACTGCAGTTTCTGCGCGCAGGTCATTCCCTACGAATTATCGACGCATAGACTCGCGACGCACTTGAACTTTGTCATGGTCACGGCAGACTACTGTGGGAGGAAGCCGCACGTCCTGCTCCTTGAGACTGCGGCCGCAAGATTCGGTATCCGGCCAGTGGAGGACATCTGGTTCATAGGCGACCGCCTGGATACGGACGTGGCGGGCGCACAGGCCGCCGGAATGCACGCTGTGTACCTCCAGAGCTGGCCTAAGATCGTGAAGACTTTCGCGAATCCATGCAAAATTGGGAAGAGTGAACATTTCTGCCTCCGACGCCCGTCTTCGCCTGAACCGTGATCCTCACTGGTGTATCTATGCCCTCGGCGATCTCGATTCGCGCCGCGAATCCCATTGCACTTGGTTTGGAGGCGACGACGATAGCGTTGCGCTGGTTTACCGGGAGTTCGACACGCCGATCCTTTTTGGCTCAGGAAGCACGGCAGCACTCGAGGCTGCCATGTGCGAGCTTGACTACTTTTTTGTTCAGATTCCACTGGAACATCTCGACACCGTCGCCGCGAACAACTCACTCGTATGGACGCGCCTTATGCATCGGATGCGCCTCGACGCAACGAACTTCCGGCCCGTCGATTCCAACGCCGCGACACTGCTTCACGCGGAGGACGAAACGGACATCCGCACACTCTATGCCGATGGCGCAGATCGCCGCGAAAGTCCTGACTTTTTCTTCGCCAGCCAGTTGGACGATGCCACGTTTCACGGCATCCGACTCGCAGACGGTACACTCGTTGCGGCCGGAGGCACACACCTCTACTCGGCTCAGGAAGGTATCGCCGCAATCGGTAACATCTACACGCATCGTGACCACCGCAGCCGCGGCTATGCTGCTGCCATCACTTCGGCAATCGCACAAAGCCTGCTCGACCGAGGCATTCAGACGATCGCTCTCAACGTCAAGCAGGGCAATGACGGAGCACGGCGCATCTATGAGCGGCTTGGCTTTCGACATTATCGCGACTATTGGGAAGGCCTGACCGGAGTTTCATGATCGTCGCTATGGCGGGCCTTCCGGGCTCAGAAAATTCGCGATCGGCAAAGATCTGCCGCGCACGACGGCTTTCCCCCTCACCGTGGACGAACGACTCCACAAACGCAGGACGACTCCGTGACGAGCCTCATCCTGCAATACGGGGCGTTCCTCATGGAACAACAACTGTGCCCTTTGTCTTTCTCGACGACCGATTCCACCGACCAAACACGTGATCGATACCGGTCGGGACTTCCAATCAACCTTGGCGAACAGCATCGCTGCGGTGTCTCCCCCAACAACGCCCAACCCTGTGGCAGAATAAAGAGGCTTTATCTGATGTCAATTGCTGTTTACCGGCCGAAAGGCCCAAAGGACCTCCCTCAACATGCAAGTCCGCGTACTCAGCTTCGTTCTGGCCGGCGGCAAAGGAACCCGCCTCTACCCACTGACGAAGGAACGTGCCAAGCCCGCTGTTCCCTTCGGAGGACGCTATCGCATCGTCGACTTCGTCCTGAGTAACCTGATCAATTCCGGACTCTTCTCCATCTATGTTCTGATCCAATTCAAGAGCCAATCGCTGCTGCAGCACCTGCGCGACGGTTGGGATTTCGGCGGCATGATGAAAGACAACTTCATCATCCCCGTCCCTGCCCAAATGCGGTCCGATGGCGAGGACTGGTATCGCGGCACCGCGGACGCGATCTACCAGAACATGAATCTGATCGAGCAGGCTCATCCGCACCTGGTCGTCATCTTCGGTGCCGATCACATTTACCGCATGAACATCCGCGAGATGATCGAGTATCACGCCGACCACCGCGCCAAAGTCACCATCGCCGCGATTCCTGTGACCAAAGAGGAAGCCACTGAGTTCGGCGTCATCGAAGTAGACGCCACCAACCGCATCATCGGCTTCCATGAGAAGTCCAGGAATCCCCCTGAAATGCCAGGACGCCCCGGATATTGTCTCGCTTCGATGGGCAACTACATCTTCTCGACCGATCTCCTCGTCGATGTGCTCGAGCAAGACGGCAAGAACACGTCTAGCACGCACGACTTCGGACGCGACATCCTGCCAAGCCTGGTCGAGAAAGAACCGATGTATGCCTACGATTTTCAGACGAATCGTATCCCCGGCGACCCGCTCACGCAAGAAGCCTATTGGCGCGACGTCGGAACCATTGACGCCTATTACGAGGCATCAATGGATCTGCGCGCCGTGCATCCCGCGCTGAATCTCTACAATCGCCAATGGCCGCTGCGCACCGCCGGCTATTCAGACGCCCCTGCCAAGTTCACTTTCGATGAAGTGGGCAAGCGCGGCGAAGCTGTGGATTCGATCGTTTCCGGCGGTAGCATTCTCGCCGGGGGCAAAGTTCGCAATTCGGTTCTAGGACGCGGTGTTCGTGTTCTCGAAGGCGCTGTAGTGGAAGATTCCGTGGTCTTCGACAACTGCATCATCGGGCCGCACGCGCATGTCCACAAAGCGATTCTCGACAAGAACGTTGAGATCTCCGCTGGCGATAAGATCGGGCTCGAACTCGACCCAAACATCGGCAAACGCCCAGGTTTTACCGTGACCGAAAGCGGTCTAGTGGTCGTTGAAGGACGCCGGTCTCGCGTCGAAGTGGCGTCGATGCAGATCTAGCGCACGGACAACATTTCTGAACATGTTCCGAAATGCACACGCACGGCCGCAGGCCTACAATTGGGGTAGCCCCTCTGTGCATCCCTTTACCTATGAACAAGCGCGCGCCTGCGTGATCGCGGAAAGCCTCCGCATCGCCGCAGCGAACCGCGCAGCCGAAATCGTGCCCTTGCTCGAAGCAGCCGGACGCGTTCTCGCGCAGGAAATCCTAGCCGACCGCGACTATCCGGCCACCGCGCGATCCATGCGAGACGGCTTCGCCATCCACGCCGAGGACATCCCAGGCACGCTGGAGGTCATTGGCGAAGTCCGCGCGGGCGAACGGTGGAATGGACCTGCCCTCCGGCAAGGTCAGGCCCTTGAGATCATGACCGGCGCGCCCATGCCCGTTGGAGCCAATGCAGTCGTCATGATCGAACACACAACGCGAGATGGTTCGACGATCATGACGGACCGCACACACTTGCCCGGCGACAACTTCAATCCTCAAGGCAGCGAAGCCCGCTTAGGATCCGCTGTGCTGCATCGGGGACGTCGCCTCACCTTTGCCGACATCGCGCAACTTGCAACGGTTGGTGTCGCGCAAGTGCCTGTGTATCCCCGGCCCACTGTGGCGATTCTGGCAACGGGCGACGAGGTCATCGGTGTCGAAGACGCTCCGCAGGATTTTCAAGTCCGCAATTCGAACTCCTACTCATTGGCCATACAGGTCAAGCGCGCGGGCGGCCTGCCGCGCATCCTGGAGGTCGCAAGCGATGTCTACGAACACACCCGCGCACAAGTGGAACTTGGACTGCAATCGGATCTGCTGCTATTGAGCGGAGGCGTCTCCGCCGGCAAGTACGACATCGTGGAAAAAGTCCTGGCCGATCTCGGCGCAACATTCTTCTTCGATCGTGTGCGCGTCCAACCCGGTCAGCCGCTGGTCTTCGGCGAAGCGCATGGTAAGCTCTTCTTCGGACTTCCCGGCAATCCGGCGTCAACGATGGTGACCTTCGAAGTGTTCGCGCGCGCCGCTGTGGAAATTCTCAGCGGTAACCCGGCTCCTGGATTGCCGCTGGCTTGGGCGCCATTGACGCACAACTTCCACCACAAGGCCGGACTCCGCCGCTTTCTGCCAGCCGTGGTGGAAGATGGTGCCGTAACCCACGTAAAATGGTTCGGATCCAGCGACGTTTCCGCGCTCTCGCGTGCGAATGCTTTCCTGGTTGCGGATGCTAAGAAGGCTGAATACAAACAAGGCGAAATGATTCAGGTGTTGTTTTACGAATGAGCAAGCTATCGCATTATGACGACGCCGGGCGCGCGTCAATGGTGGATGTTTCGAACAAAATCGATACCAAGCGCACAGCGGTCGCACACGCGTTCGTTCGCATCAAGGCTGAGGTGCTGGCACAATTGCCCTCGAACCCCAAGGGCAACCCTCTGGATGTCGCGCGCATCGCTGGCATTCTTGCGGCCAAGAAGACTTCGGAACTCATCCCCATGTGCCATCCCATCGCGCTCACCTATGTGGATGTCGAAACATCCGTCGAAGCAGAAGGCGTCCGCTTGCAGGCCACTGCGTCCACCATCGCAGGTACGGGCGTGGAAATGGAGGCGCTCACCGCGGCCACCGTCGCGGCGCTCACCATCTACGACATGACCAAAGCCCTGGATAAGGGCATCGAGATTCAGGATGTCTACCTGATCTCAAAAACCGGAGGCAAGAGTGGCGACTTTAAGAGAAACTAATGTAAAGGGACTCGCATCCCACAAACAGATGAGAATCGTTGCAGTTGCCCTCGCTCTAATTCTTCCGATCCAAGCCCAGGAACTGGATCGCGCCACCTTTGTCACCACGGTCAAATACATCACCGTGCCCGTTACGGTGCTCGACAAGGACGGCAACTTCGTCAGCGGACTCGAACCCAAAGACTTCCGCGTACTCGACAACAAAAAAGTACAGCCGATCGCCGAGGATCTGGCCTTCAATCCGATTTCGTTGGTCGTGGCGATCCAGGCCAACGCTGGTATTGAGGGCATGCTTCCGAAGATCAACAAAATCGGTTCGCTGCTCGATTCCCTCGTGGTGGGCGAGACAGGCGAAGCCGCGGTGC
>CAZCPL010000254.1:0-8088 GCA_964500255.1 uncultured Solibacteraceae bacterium
AGAATCTTGATCGCGATCAGAAGAGAATCGTGATCGCAATGGAAGAGAATACGCAAGAGGCGGCTTGTCCGGAATCCAGCGACGGAACGCCGCGTCGAGTTCAGAAAGGCGAATCGGTTTGGACAGAAAGTCGTCCATTCCCGACTGAATACAGCGTTGCAAGCCCGATTCCAGTACATCGGCAGACAGGGCCAAGATGGGAATCCGCCGCCGGTTGGATGTCAAG
The DNA here is from genome assembly GCA_964500255.1 of uncultured Solibacteraceae bacterium. Classification (GTDB taxonomy): domain Bacteria; phylum Acidobacteriota; class Terriglobia; order Bryobacterales; family Bryobacteraceae; genus F-183. Next base: position 227 of record CAZCPL010000254.1, read on the forward strand.
GCAGCCTCCAGCTTGCGGATTTCCATGGTAGCTTCAAATCCGTCCATGCCCGGCATGTGGCAGTCCATAAGAATGATGTCGTAAACGTTCTGTGCGTTTTCGGCGATTGTGCTTTCGTAGAAGCTCACCGCTTCGTTGCCGTTTTGCGCGATATCGACTTGGCAGCCAAGGCGTTCGAGCGAAGCGGCGGCCACTTTTTGGTTGACGCGATTGTCTTCCACCACCAGAACCCGCCTCCGTTCCGGCTCGATGCCGCGCGCCGCAAGCGGACGCTCGGAGTTCGAAGACAGGCGGCTGATCGCTTGCGCCAGTATCAGGTCGGGAACCGGCTTCAACAGAAAGCCATCGGGCGCAGGACGCTTTGAGTCCTTTCCCTTCTTCAGACGGTGACTTTTCGACCGCTCGGTGGCGATCACAAAGATCGCGATCTCTCTTCCCCTGGGCCGTTGACGAATTGTGTCTGCGAGCTTCCAACCGCCGCCGGAAATCATCGAATCTAAAAATAGAAACTCAATGGGATCACCCGAAGCGATCGAGGCATCCATCGCCGAGAGAGCATCTTTCGCGGACGCCGCGGAACAGGCACGCAACCGTAATCGCTCCAACTGGCCTGCAAGGTGAGCTGACGAACCCGTGTCCGAATCCACGACGAGCGCCCTTTTCCCAACGAACTGGGCGGGTAGGCGCCCCCCAGGTTGCGCTTGTGGCGAGGTATTCGATAAGGTGGCTGGCAACTTCGCCGTGAACCAGAAAGTGCTGCCCACATTCGCTTCGCTTCTGACGCCGATCGCGCCACCGAGCAGATGAACCAGCCGTCGAGAGATCGCGAGCCCCAAACCTGTTCCACCAAAACGGCGTGTCGTGGAAGAGTCCGCCTGGGTAAAGAATTCAAACAACGCTTTCTGGCTTCCGGCAGGGATTCCGATGCCCGTGTCGATCACTTGAAAGCGAACCTCGTCCTCGTCTTTACCGAGACTGTCCACCCGCAAAGTGATCGAGCCTCTCGCCGTGAACTTAACTGCATTCGAAAGCAGATTGAGCAAGACCTGTTTCAGACGTCCGGGATCTCCCACGACCCAACCGGCGCAACCGTTGTCCGCAAACTCCAGACGCAATTCCAAACCCTTGCCAATGGCAGTTTGCGAGACCACACGGATCGCTTCATTCGCGGCACCGCGAAGGTCGAAGGGAATACGTTCCGCCTGCACCTTGCCTTCTTCAAGCTTCGAGTAGTCGAGAATGTCATTCACAACTGCCAGCAGCAATTCTCCGGAAGTTCGAATCGTTTCGATAAAATCCCGCTGTTGGGCATCGAGTTCGGAATCGGAAAGAAGATTCGAGAGACCGATCACACTATTGAGCGGTGTTCGGATCTCATGGCTCATCGCGGCGAGAAACAACCCTTTGGCTCGTAGGGCTTCGTCCGCCTTGGCCTTTGCCGCGGTCAGTTCTTGCATGGTCTGTTCCAGCGCCCGTTCGGATCGCTTCCGTTCCGTGATGTCCTGCACCGCGCCAAAGCTTCGAACCGGCTTGCCGGAATCATCGAGCACCGCCCGCGATTGCGCCAGAACCACACGTTCCACACCATCGTTTTCCCGAAAAATCCGAAGTTCAAGATCGAAGGATTTGCCGAGAACCGTCGTGTCATGGATGCCCATGCGAAAGGCCTCAATGTCGCCGGGATGAACCAGATGGATCACCTGTTCCAGCGGGTATGGCCGCCGTTGGCACCCCAAGATCGCTGCGAGTCCGTCCGAAAAAGCGAAGCGACCAGTGGCGATGTCCAGATCCCATCCGCCAAGCCTGCCGATTTTTTCCGCTTCGATCCACATCTGGCGGCGCTTCGTCAACGCTGCTTCCAGTTCCTTGCGTCCAGTAATGTCTTGCACAACGCCGAAAGATCGAACCGGGCCCCCGGATTCATCTTTCATACTTCGAGTTTGAGCGAACAACACTCGTTGCTCTCCATCGGGACGGAAGATGCGATATTCCAACGACATCGATCCAGTAGACATCGCAGTGCGGATGTTCTCAAGAACGCGCCCCTTGTCGTCTGGATGAACAACATCGAGCCATTCCTCGAAATTCATCTCGCAATTCGACGAACCCATGAGACGGGCATAGCCCTCTGAAGCGATCATCCGGCCCGAAGCAAGATCGCGCTCCCACGCGCCAATTTGCCCGATTTCCTCAGCTTGATGCCAAATCTGCTGCCGCTGATGCAACACAGCTTCCAGAGTCTTCCGTTCGGTGATGTCCTGCACCGTTCCATACAATCCGATGACCGCCCCATCCACGCTAAGCAAGGGTTCCCCTCTCGCCAGAATCCATTTCACCGCGCCATCGAGGCAAGGGGTTTCGAGATCGAGTTCGTAGGAAACGCGATTCTTCAGTGCTTGCTCCACCGCAGAATTGAGTTTCGCAAAACTTTCCGGACTGTAAAGGTTGGCAAGCTTGTCATAACTCGGTATGTATGTAGTGGGATCCGCAGCGTACATTCGATAGATCTCATCCGACCATGTCACAACATTGTTGGTCGCGTTCCAATGCCAGTGCCCCAACCGAGCCGACTGCTCGCCCGATCTGGCACTGGTCACATCCGTAAGAGAAATGGTGAGTTCGGAACCCGATTCGTCGCGGCTACCATCCAGGCGAAAAAACCCCGCACCATCGCCGGTTTCTGCAACCAAGCCGAGCGCCTGGACCTCGCAAAACAAGCGCTGATCACAGTCGCTCGCATTCAAACGTTGTAGGAATGTCCACCAGATCACTTTGGATCGCGATGAAATCCAGGATTCGAGTGATTGCCCCTCGAGTGCGGACGGACTCGACTTGGCGATGCGAGCCGCGGCCCGGTTCGCTTCTAAAATCATCCCTGCCGGGGATATTACAAAGGTAGGCACCGGCAGGTCGAAGAAGAGCCTGGCGTAGCGGTCCCGCACTGTCAAGTGATCTACCATCTTCTAACTCTTCGGCACGCACGACAAATTCTAGCGCTAACTTTCTTACCCGCTGCAGCCCGTGACGACAGGATTCGCCGCCACCGGGCGATTCTGTTCCAAAGGTTCCAGCCACGCGAGATTTGCATCGTCCGATTGGATCGTTTGATCGCCTTCCACCGACGGGTGTCGTCAAATCTATGTATAATCGGCTCATCACTTCCGGGAGGTATTTTATCCACATGCGTCGACTGCTTTGGATCGTAACCGTGGCCTGCACGGTGGCTTGGATGTCTGCTCAAACCACTGGCGGCACTGGGGGAAGTGGAACCGGCGGCGGCACCGGAGGAACCGGCGGCGTTGGTGGCGGAGGAACCGGCGGCGTTGGTGGCGGAGGAACCGGCGGCGTTGGTGGCGGAGGTACCGGAGGTACCGGCGGCGGAACCACTCCTGGCACCACCCCGGGCCGCAGTACGAGCCCTTTCCCCACAGATCAGCAACAACAGCAGCAGCGCATAGAGATGCCGCAAGTCATCTTCCTTTCCGGCAAGGTCATGCTCGATGACGGAACACCTCCCCCGGAACCGGTGACCATCGAACGCATCTGCAATGGCCAACCCCGCCCGGAAGGCTATTCCGATTCAAAAGGACGTTTCAGCTTCCAGTTGGGGCAGCGCAACAATGGAGTCCTCGCGGATGCCAGCACCGGTAGCAGCATGGACGGCGGATTTGGCGATCCATTCGGTGGTGGAGGCTTAGGTGGGCAACGAACCAGCAACCCGATGGGCGGCGGTATCGGAGGAGGATCCGGGGGAATGCGGGTCATGCTCATGGGCTGCGATCTGCGCGCCAATCTGCCCGGCTACCAATCCTCGACCGTGTCCCTCTCGAACCGCAACCCGCTCGATAATCCCGACGTTGGTACGATCATCCTCAAACGCCTGGGCAACCGCGAAGGCTCTGTCTTTAGCGCGACCAATGCGTTCGCTCCCAAGGACGCCAAGAAGTCGATGGACAAGGGCCGCGATTTGCTCAAGAAGAAAAAGTTCGACGATGCCCAAAAGGAATTCGCCAAAGCCGTGGAACTGTATCCGAAGTATTCATCCGCCTGGTTCGAGATCGGTAAGTTGCAGGAAGACAAGGGCGAAATCGAAGAAGCGCGCAAGTCGTTCGGACAGTCGCTCGCAGCGGATCCCAAATACACCCCTCCCTATCAGCATTTGTTCATGCTCTCGGTGAAAGAGCAGAAGTGGGAAGATGTCGCCGATACAACCGCACGTCTGCTCAAGTTGAATCCCTTCGACTTTCCGGACGCCTACTATTACAACGCCATCTCCAACTACAACCTCAAGAAGCTGGACGAAGCCGAAAAAAGTGCCAAGAGCCTTTGGGAACAGGACAACAAGAGATTCGCACGGGCAGGTTATATTCTGGGCTTGGTTCTCGCACAGAAAGAAGAATTTGCTTCGGCCGTCGACCATTTGAAGAAGTATCTGGCCGCGGTCCCCAATGCGCCCGACCGCGATACCGTCGGCAAGCAGCTCATCGAAATCGAGAAGTTCGCCAGCGCGAGGCCGGAGTAAGCGATAATTCGGTAGAGGACTACTCACAAACTATGAATCTCCGTAACATTCTGCCCGCGCTCGTTCTGGCTGCAGGAACTGCCATGGCTGGCGAGAAGAGCCTGATGCACTGTTTCGCCTACACGCCAATTGCCGAAGCGAGTGCGGCCGACTGGGAAGCCTTTAACAAGGCATCCGATGCCATGCCGAAGAACATCCCCGGTGTGATCCGCGTATGGCATGGCAAGTTGGCTAGCCCCCTGAACCTCGTGGTGGCCGCCGATGGAGCCGACCGCAAGAAGGTTGCCTCCGGCGAAAAGGATGTTGCAGGCAAGCTTATGCTGCAGAAGCGCGAGTACGGCATGTGCATGGAAATGAAGGACGCGGATACGCTCAAGGCCTATTCCCAGACACCGTATCACAAGGTGTGGTCCGAGGCCTATGCCAAGGTCCGCGTTGCGGGTACGACAACCTACAACATTTTGGGACAGTAACCCCCAGGATTCAACTATTTGGCAATGCCCTCACCAGAGGGTATTGTCCTTAAACCAGCTAGTACCTTACTGTGAGAGTCAATGGCGCAACAACATGGGCTTGAGCGGCAAGTTGCACAACTTCGCGAACGCATGGCCGAGGTGGATCGGCTGATCATTGCTCTTGAGAATGAGGCCGGGATCCTGCGCCGCAAGCCTCAGCGGAGATGCGAATCCTGGATGTCGGGCTGTCAGATCCGCCAGGCGGCTGTGGCAAGCTTGGCGAGTTGATCCTGGCGCTGTTCGATCGACGCGGGGGTCCAAACAGGCTTGTTCACGTCTCGGGTTAGAGCGAATTGGCTGAGTCCGTAAACCTCGATTTTGTCATCGATACCTTGGTTTCCTGCGAGTCGGTTGGTTTTTGCGTCCAGCAGAGTCAGGTTACCAAGATAGTACGTGTACTTTTGACGATCCTTTTCGTCAAAACTCTCCCAGCCATCGCCTGGGCTTTCTGGAAGGATGTGTTCCAAGGTGACACCCCCCGTTTCAAAGTCGGGCACGGTCTTGCCTGTATGCTGCTGTTCTAAGCGGAGAAGGATATAGGTTGCCAATTTACGCTGTTTTCGCTCCTCAAAGGTGGCGTAACGGAAGGTGTCTTTGAACTCCTTGTCCGAAACGTAGACGTCTCGAAGATATGTCATGACTTGGCGCGCGGACGTGCACTTGCCACCATCGACGGCCATCGCAGCTTTGTTATAAACTTGCTCCAGGCCATGAGCCCCTTTGCGGCCAATGACATTGAATGGCATGGAAACGACCAGAACCATGCGTAGCACTTTCACTAGCTCGACCGGCTTCAGTTGACGGCAAGCCGAAAGTGCTAGAGGTCTAAACTGGGTCACCCGGAAGAGCTTGAGAACTCGCAAGACTTCGGTCGCCCCCGGGTAATCCCGCCACAAATCGTCGTGTGGATTGTCAATTGCCTGATAGACGGACGCTGCATCGTCCAGTGCCTCCAAGAACGGAAACACCTGATCGCGCTTTTGAACTTCGGCTCGAATCGTACGGAACAAACGCTCCCTAAGAACATAGGGTTTTTTAGACGCCAAAGGAAAATCTGCATCCCGCACCGATCCCGCGATGCGAGACCAAATCTCGCTGGCGGAATCGACATCGTGATCATTGGAATTCGAGGCGGCCAGCGAGAACAGGTAGTTTTTCACGAGGTCAGTCGGGGCCAAGGCTAGGGCCGTTGCGTTCAGCGTCTCGAAAACTGTATGGGCGCTCTGTTCGTCGCCGACGCGAATCTCCATGAAAAGCAGCGCTTTTGACATCCTATCTAGAAACGATGCCAACTCAGCTCCATCATCGACCGGGATAAAGTCGCGAAGGCGGCGCTGGAAGTACTCAAATGCTTCTAACAAAAGCCTTTCTGATGGCCTGAGCTTTCTTCGATTCGATGGGATGCGAAAATGAAGTAAGTCCTGCTAGGAACCGTTGCCATGGCGATTCAGTTGCAGGCGAGGAGCAGATCGCAGCGACGCAGCATCTTTCGTCCCAAGAAAGCGGCCAAAGAGCAAATCAAAGCGCTCCCGATTGTCCTCCGGATCGATCCCTTTCGTTTCAAGCTCGCGGATTCGAGAAAGTACGGCCAAAACCAGCAGACTCAGCGTTGCGATCCGTTGTTGTCCATCGATGACAAGCTCGGGGCCATCGTCGGTCGCCCTGATCACGAGCGCTCCCATGAAGTGCCCTTCTCTTGCCGGTATCAATTCCGACACGTCGTTCCACAGATCTTCCCACTCATCAACGGTCCAGGAATAGTCACGTTGAAAGACCGGGACTTGGTAGACGGTCCCATTGGGAAAGAGTTCAGCGAAGTTCTTCGACTTAGTGTCTAGAATGAATCCGGGTTTCACAGTTTATCCCTTCACCACGATGTTCAGTAGCTTGTCCGGAACATAGATCACCTTCACCACGGGCTTGCCAACGGCGAACGGCTGCACCTTTGGATCTTCCATCGCCACCGCCTGAGCGGCTTCCTGCGTCGTCCCAAACGGAACGTGAATCTTCGACCGCAGCTTGCCGTTGACCTGCACTACGACTTCCGCCGTCTCTTCTTTCATCAGGCTCTCATCGTAAGCGGGCCACGTCTGCCGAAACACAGGACCATCGTTGCCCAGCACTTCCCACATCTCTTGCGCGAGATAGGGCGCGAAGGGTCCGAACAGCAGCACCAGGCGTTCCAGCATATCGGCCAGGATTCCAGTCGTCAGTTCGGCTTCGGAAGCGTAAAGCTCATTCACGAGTTCCATCATGCTGGCAATGGAAGTATTGAAGTGCCAGCGCGAATCGAAGTCCTCTGTGACCTTGCGGATCACCTGATGCAGCTTGCGCAGCACCCGCTTGTCCGCCTCGCTCACAGGACCCGTTCGCTCGGCGACCCGGCGATCCACATTGCGGGTGACGAAACGGAAGACACGCGAGATAAACCGGTAAGCGCCTTCGGCCCCCGAGTCGGTCCAGTCCATGTCTTTTTCAGGCGGGGCGGCGAAGAGTTCGAACAGGCGTCCGCAATCCGAGCCGAACTTGTCCATCATGAAGTCGGCGGAAACAACGTTGCCCTTGGACTTTGACATCTTCGCGCCGTTGAGAACCACCATGCCTTGCGTGAACAAGCGCTCGGCCGGCTCGTTGTTCGAAATGATTCCGATGTCGCGCATAAACTTGGTCCAGAAGCGCGAGTAGATGAGATGCAGAATCGCGTGTTCGACGCCGCCGATGTATTGATCGATCGGGAACCAGTACGCGATTTTTTCGCTGTCGAAAGGCGCGTCGGAATTCTTGGCGTCGCAGTAGCGATAGAAATACCAGGACGAGTCGACGAA
>CAZCPL010000255.1:0-3126 GCA_964500255.1 uncultured Solibacteraceae bacterium
CTACTTCACTGAAATTGAGGAACACTTTCAGCGCGCACGCGGAACTGCTTTGTTCCTGCTTTCGTCGCTCGATTGGGCGCTGATCGAAAGCTGGAAGAACGGTGGGATCCCGCTGGCCGCGGTGTTGCGCGGCATCGATGTCGCTTTCGAAAAGTGGCGATCCAAGAAGACCAAGACGCAGGCCGTGAACTCGTTGGCCTACTGTGCACAAGCCATCGGCAAAGAGGCGGAGGCCATCGCCAAGGGTGGACCTTCCGCCATGACAGATCCCGCAAAGGTTGTCGAGTCGGATGCGCCGTTCACGCTCGCGGAACTCGAATCCTACTTCGGCAAGAACATCGAAGACCTCACTCGGGCAGGACTCAATGAAATCGCGGACGCCGTCGCCGGATTCAAAACCAACTCCCACGTCCACTATCTCAATCTCGAAGAGCTTGAGCAGAGGCTTACGGCACTAGAGGAAAAGATGATTGCGATCGTGCGTGCAAAGATGAGCGATGAAGATCTCTTTGCCGCACGACGCGAACTCGACTTGCAATTGAAGCCGTATCGCAGCAAGATGGACGCGCATCAGCTCTCGATGCTGGAGCGAACGTTTCTCGAAAAGAAAGTCCTGGACTCGAACAATTTGCCGCGGCTCAGTTTGTTTTATCTGCGATAGCCCAGCCTATGCGGTCGAGCGGCTGAGAACGGGAGCAGGCCTTTACTCGTAGTCGTCGGCAAATGCAGACCAAACCGACCGACCGGTCAGCCTCAATCAGGCGTGAACGTTCCATCGGAGTGGAGCTTGTATCTGCCTCCGCGCCACTCGATGGTGTTGCCAAAGAACCCGGCGATCCAGAACACGAAACTGAGGATGTCCTGAAAGCCCAATAGCAGCCAGCCAACAGGAGCCCGCAGGACATCTCCGGCCACCGTCTGAGCCGCAAATCCTCGCAGTAGCAGTGTCATCGGCAGGAGAAAAGGCCACATCCGGGGAGCCACTGCGACAGCCAGCAAGGCGATGGGCAGAGGATTCGTGAAGACCTGCCCGATGTATCCCGCTGGCCGCGATCGCCGCGTGCTGCGAGCCCAACGCACGCGATGGGCTGTGTTCTTGGCGAAGCTCTCACTGCCAATTCGATGTTCCACAACATATGACGAGAGAATGACGTTCCAGCCCGCCTCGGCCGCAAAGTTTCCCATCACGAAGTCTTCGGCGAGATAGCGATTCAAGCGATCCCAACCGCCGATCGCTTGCAGGCAGCGCTTGCGAGCCACAATCGTCGGACCCAGCGCGAACTTCACGCCTTCTAACATCCGAGCCACAAGGACTCCGCCAAAGAACTCGGTATTCATGCCAACAGCTTCGAGCCGCGACCAAAGTGAAGCCCCGGCAATCGCGCGATACGGGCACGTCGCGACGCCCAACTTCGGATCCGCAGCAAACTCGGCTGCCGTGACACGCAAGAGGTCAGGGCCCACACGCATGTCTGAATCCGCCATCACCAATAGATCGTGAGAAGCGACGGCCATCATCTGTTCGAGGCTCCAAACCTTGGCGTTCGGATACGGTGGTTCGCCCACAATGAGCAATCGCGACGCCACGCCCGGATACTCGGCCTGCAACTTGCGCACGACGGGAACCGCACCATCGGATTCCTGCCGCACCGCGAACAGGATCTCGAACAAGGCATACTCTTGCGTGAAGAAGCTACGCAGATTGTCTTCGAGGCCTTCATCCAAACCAGACAAAGGCTTCAGAATCGACACGCCTTCTACGGCAGACAACGAAGGTGGCCGCACCGCAATATACTTGCGTGCGGCCACCAGGATCAACAGACAGTAAACCCAACTGCCGACGAGCAGCGGGACTAGAACGAACGGCATCTAGTCCGCGGTGGATTTCGACTCGATCAGCTTCAACAGATCGGCGATGAACTCATCGGTCTTCTTGATGCCCTGATCGCCATGCTTGCGATGCCGTACGGCCACAGAGTCGGCTTCGGCTTCGCGGCCGCCAACCACCAGCATGTACGGAACCTTCTGCATCTGCGCATCGCGGATTTTCAACTGGACTTTTTCCTTGCGGTCATCCAGTTCCACTCGTATACCAGCATCCTTCAACCGCTGCGTCACCACCTTGGCATACTCAAGTTGCCTGTCGGTAATCGGCAATACCATCGCCTGCACCGGCGACAGCCACACCGGGAACGCGCCCGCATAGTGTTCAACGAGGATTCCGAAGAACCGCTCAATCGAACCGTACAGCGCGCGGTGCACCATCATCGGTTGATGTTTCTTGCCATCCTCGGCGACGTACTCAAGACCGAACCGGCGCGGCAGCGTGAAGTCGAACTGCACGGTGGATAGTTGCCATTTGCGACCGATGGCGTCCACCAGCTTCATGTCGATTTTCGGACCATAGAACGCCGCCTCGTCCGACATCACCTTGGCCTTGATGTTGAGCCGTTCGCAGGCGTGCTTCAAAGCATTCTCAGCGAGTTCCCATTGGTCTGGCGAGCCGTCGTACTTTCCGCTGGCCCCGCCATCCCAGGTCGAAACTTCCGCTTCGTATTCAGTAAAGCCAAAGCACTGCAGCGTGTCGAAAGCGAACTGTAGACAGCTCACCACTTCGTCTTCGGTTTGTTCGGGCGTGCAGAAGATGTGCGCGTCATCCTGAGTGAATCCGCGGACGCGCAACAAGCCGTGCATCGTGCCGCTGCGCTCGTAACGATACACCGTACCCAGTTCACCCAAGCGCACCGGAAGCTCGCGATAGCTACGAAGCCGGTCCGCATAGATGAGAATGTGGAACGGGCAGTTCATCGGCTTCAACTGATATTCCGCATCGTCCAGCGGCATGCGCGTGAACATGTTCTCGGCGTAGAAGTTGTAGTGCCCTGAGGTCTTCCACAGATCGGATCGCGCAATGTGCGGCGTATAGACCAGCGAATAGCCGCGGCGAAGATATTGATCGCGCATCCAGTCTTCGATGGTCTTACGGATGATGCCGCCTTTGGGATGGAAGAAGATGAGTCCGGGGCCGGCGAGTTCTTGAATGCTGAAGAGATCGAGCTCTTGCCCGATCTTGCGATGGTCACGGCGCTTGGCTTCTTCGATGCGCGCGAGAAACTCTTCGAGATC
>CAZCPL010000255.1:3136-8065 GCA_964500255.1 uncultured Solibacteraceae bacterium
GCCGTAGATGCGCTGCAGGCTCGGATTGCCTTCTTTGCCCTTCCAATACGATCCGGAAACGCTCAGCAATTTGAACGCCTTGAGACGCTTGGTGGAAGGCACATGCGGACCGCGGCAAAAGTCGATGAAATCAGGCCCGAGTGTGTACTCCGAGAAAGTCTTGTCGGCCTTTTCTGTGATGAGTTCGCACTTCATCCACTTATCTTTGTACTTTTCGAGGCCTTCCTGCTTACCCGTCATCACGCGCTCGAACTTGAGATCGCGGTCGCGGATCTGCTTCATGCGCCCTTCGATCTTTTCGAGATCGTCGGTGGAAAAAGGCGTTTCGCGCTGGAAGTCGTAGAAGAATCCGGTTTCGGTCGGCGGGCCGATACCCAACTGGGTTTCCGGAAACAGTTCCAGCACCGCGAGAGCGCAAAGGTGCGCCGTGGAGTGGCGGTAAACTTCGAGGGCTTCCGGATTACGGGTGGTGAGGATTTCGAGGGAGACGTCGGCAGTGAGGGGTCCCATGAGGTCATGGAATTCACCGTTCACACGCGCGACAATGGCCTCATCGGCCAAGCGCGAACTGATCGACCTTGCGATCTCCATCGGCGTGCTGGAGGCAGGAACGGATTTCTGGCTGCCATCCGGCAACGTCACGTTGATGTTGCTCATTCTCTACTAGGTTATCAAACGGTCAAAAACCACGGCCCTCGATCCAGTAAGGAACGAGGGCCGCGTTTGAAGACCAAGAAAGAGTTATTGGTTCAGCCTGAGGATGAACGAGGCGATGGAAGCAAACGCCTGGTCAAGCCTGCCCGAATCAGAGGCCCATACGTACTTCCCTTGTGGCTGCGTCGTATCGACCGAAGTGTACGCAGGATAGGCATTGGCTGGCCCTGCGGCTGGGTCGTTGGCCATTCGCTGCAACAACTCGTGGTTCACGGCGCCTAATCCAATCGTGTACACAAGAACCCCGGGGAAGTTACGGGAATCCCAAAGGTTTCTGGTTGTGCGGGCACGAGACGCTGCGTCAGCCGACGCATTGAAGGCGGCATCGTTCCAGTTGCCCCACGAGGCGGCGATTCGATTCGCTCCATCATAGGTTCCAGTGCTTAAGGGTCGATAGCTGGTATTGAGGTCGTTGCCAAAAACGTCGGTGCTCGGCAGCCATTCCAGGTTGTCGACGTTCCCACTGCAGCCGTTTGTGTTCACGTCCCAGGATTCGTAGTTGTTGGAACTGCTGGTAGCCCAGAAGCTGCGCCACATGTTTCCTGCGGCGATCGTCATGTGGGGGCCAGCCACCAGGTTCGCACCTGTGATACGGTCCGTACGAGTGTCGTATTGGAAGAAGTTCGTCGTACCCATCGAGATAGCGTTCGCGGACCAGTTGGGCGAGTTGTTGCCGAAATGCCCCAGCGGAATGGCTCCCACGGCGATCGAGTTGCCGTTGGAATCCCGGCATGCCACAGCATCTTTGAAGATGCCCCGACGAGCGGTATCTCGATAGCCCCGAGCGTCGATCACCATCGTATTCGGTTCTCCGTCCGTGAAAACAAGCAGAACGTTGAGAGCGCCGGGCAAGCCAACCTTGTAGAGCTCGTTGTAGCCCAAGATCGTCGCCCCTGGCGTGCTGGTCCAGTTGGCGCAGCTGATCTGGTCGATCAGGCCCGTGGTGGTGTTGTCTCCCAATACCGTCTTAAAATTCGACACGGGAGCAGACGCAAGATGGAAAGTATCGGAGAAGGTCAGCATGCCGATACGGTCGCGTTCCTGCGAAAACAGGCTGGTGAAGTTTTTCGCAGCCCGCTTCATGTCGACGCAGCCGCCATTGCTGTTCATCGAACCCGAACGGTCGAGCACCATCATAATCACGGAATCTCTGCGGGTGGCATCACTTGTGGCACCGACTCGGGTAGTCAGTCGGCCGAAATATCGCATGAAGAACGCCGGAGCATCCGAGGAAGCCGTGACGACAACATGCCTGACAAGAGGCTGAACCGGATCGTCAAAGACCTGCGGTTGCAAGATCGTGGTATTGGTTGTACCAAACTCCCCGGTAGGAAAATTCCGATTGAACCAGTTGGTGGCATTGTTGCGCGCAGACGTAGCTTGGCTGGCCGTATCGAGACCCACACTCAGGGCACGGGCGGCGGCCAGCGCGGCACCGTCGACAGCGAGTTGAATCTTCGAACGAACACTGTAGACGATACCGGCATCGAGCCCGATGCCCATCATGGCAACGATCACTGGCATGGAAAGCGAACCAAGCAACAGAATGACACCGCGCTCATCCTTTTTGCGTGTTTCCGATACCGGCTTCGTGATCCGGCCTAGATTCTCTTTTTTCATGGTTGTTCCTGTCTGTGATTCCCTACGGTTTACATGAAGACGCGGTTGTAGATTCCGCGTGAATCAAACTCACCACTGCCAAACGACGGGGTTCGTACGAAGGTTTCGACAACATAGATCACCTGCCCATTACTCAGTGAGTTCGACCACAAAGCCTGGACGCCTGCACCGGATCGTGCAGCCGTGTCAGAAGTGTAATTGGCTACATCTCCCGTTACCGAAGACCACAGGGCCACAGATACCGGGCCTGAAAAGCTCTCGACTGTCGAACCACCGATCTGTAACGATCGATTCCCGATATAGATCCGCTGCATGATGACGTAGTTGTTTGCGTTCGTGCAACTGCACGCCCCGAGATACTGGATCTTGGTCAGCACGATCAGTCCGCTTCCGGCGTTGTTCACCAGCGTCGTGCCGCCTGTTACCGCTTGCAGGTCAAGGCCACTTGCGACGCGCTGCAAGATCGCCTGTGAACCCGGCGTCATCATATTGGAGCCCTTCATGTACATCATCGCCGCCGAACGCGTCACGTCACTCGCCTTATTCAACCGAACGAAACCAATGCCGCTGATGAACATCCAGACAAACGCGGGAGCCACGAGCAACGCCCACAATCCGAATTCAATAGCCTCAAGGCCGCTCTGCGTGCGTTTGCGCCGCAGGCTGACAGGCTTTACGATTTGGTGGTGTGTCATGTTATTTCCATTACTAGTTCAGGGGCGGATTGCCGCCCGCCAGGCCCGTTCCGCCCAGAACATCCGCTGAGTAGACAGCTACTGCCAATTGGGAGCCCGGCGACGCGTAAACTCCCTGGCCAGGAATCATCGAACCAGAAATCGGCGCCATCCACTTGTATGGATAATTGCGGATCGAGACCTCGACAATATTGCCTGGGCTGTTCGATCCGTTCCCCGTCACAGCCGTCGAAGGACTCGCCGGGTCAAAGAACTGTACTTCAATCCAAGGAATCTGCGGCCCCGTAGTCGCAGTGGATGAAACGTTGACGAACCCCATCGCCCAACGCGAGACTTCTGCCTTGATCGACGGGATCTGACCCTGCCCGACCCCTGTTCCCATCGTCTGTTGGGTGATGGCGTACCGTGTGCCTTCACGAACCGCGTTCTGCAGAGTATTCCAAGTGAAGATCAGGAAACCGACGTCGATAAAACCGAAGAGTAAGGCAAACGTAGGCAATAGCATCAGCCCAAGTTCCATGATTACCGCTCCGCCTCGTTTGCGGTTTCGTTTTGTTTTTCTATCCGGACGTTGAATCATACTGTGCCCTCGGGGTGCATTTGCCCCTAACAGTACAGTAATTGGATTCGGGTTTTGGATCTATCAGGTGAATATCAGGGTAGGCAGGGGAGATTACCTTAGGATCCTTAGAACCAAGGTCCTGTTTTGCTGGTACTTGCTACCGCATATGCCCATCTCCAATGGGCTGGAACTGCTTGCGGCCATACAGTATCCAGGCTCCCACCCCACAAAGAGCTAGGGAAATCCACTGCGTCAACGACCATGGTCCGCCCATCGGCAACTCCTGTGCGTGGAACCGGTAAAACTCGATCCAGAACCGCAACGCGGACGACAGCACCAGATACCAGCCCAGGATTTCGCCTTCCCTGTGAGGTTTTCCGTGTCGCCACCACAAGAATCCGAAGACGATCAGTTCCGCGATGGTTTCGTACAACTGAGTGGGGTGCAGTGGTATGCCCAAAGGTACCCCAGTCAAAGCTTCGGCCTCAGGGTTCGTAAACTTTATAGCCCAGGGACGGTCGCAGACAGCTCCCCAACAGCAGCCGACGGCCAAGCATCCCAAGCGGCCGATGGCGTGTCCTAACGCTACGCCGGGGGCCAGGGCGTCCGCCGTGGTGAGCGCGGACATGTTCTGACGCCGCATGTACCAGAAGGCAACGATCACGGCGAGAATGAGTCCACCTTGAAAGACCCCCGCGGCTTGCAGAGTGGCGATGGAAAACAGCGGACGTTCGCCGCTGACGTAGTCGCGCAGATCGAAGAGGATCATGAACAGCTTGGCGCCTGCGAGTCCCGCCAAGGCGCAATAGATCGCGAGATTTGTGATCACTTCGCGATGCAGACCGCGCCGCGCGCCCAGCCGGATCGCCACCTGCAGGCCGGCAAAGAATCCCAAGGCGACCATCAGCCCATAGGTGGGCAGAAAGAACTCGCCGAACTGAATGACTTTAGGAAACACTTTCAGGCTCCGCTACCCTTTTGCGAGATTGCATCCAGTAGTCGACAAACAGCAGAGCAGCGCCGCAGAAGATGGCGCTATCGGCGACGTTGAAAGCGGGCCAGTAGTAGCTGCCGACGTAGAATTCCAGGAAGTCGGTCACCGTGCCAAACCGGATCCGGTCAAGCAGGTTGCCAGCCGCGCCGCCCAGAATCAACGTCACAGCCCATCTCGAAACGGTCGAGGTCACGACCCCGAACTTGCCGAACAGTGCCGCCACCAGAAACGCCGTCACCAAACAAGCGATGCCGATCAGCACAACCGCCCTCACCGTAGGCGAGGCGTCCGCCAACATGCTGAACGCTGCCCCCGGATTCTCGGCACGCACCAGATTGAAGAAC
>CAZCPL010000256.1:0-8054 GCA_964500255.1 uncultured Solibacteraceae bacterium
CGTGGGGTGTCTGCATCGTCCGCATTCCACTGCGAATCTGCTGCTTTTGGATGAGCCGACCAATTTATCTGGAAATCGAAGCACAAGAATCCCTGGAAAAGGTGCTGCGATCGTATCCCGGCACGGTGATCGCCGTGTCGCATGATCGCGCGTTTTTGGAGTCGCTGGGCATTGGGATCCAGAGGATCGAGCTGTAGTGCAGGAAGACCCCTCGGTGGTCATACGGTGACCGCCCGCAGTCATCGCCGATACTCCATGCATCCCGTCTCGCCACGAAGTTGAACAAAGTCAGCTACTTGGCGTCCTCAGCCGATTTGGAAACGGGCGTGTTATAGTGGACACGTAGCATGGGACCAAGGTACTAAGGTATCCGCAAGAAATCCCTATGCTCGGAGGACTATACATGAAGAAAACACTCTTGGCGATGTCGCTGCTCGCTTTCACAACGAGCATCGCATCGGCTGCAATTGTCACCTGCACCGTCGTCAGTGGCACGGTTCTGACGGCCACGTCGGGCGGTCTCGGATATCTCATCGATCAGGGTATGGGGAGCAACTCCTTGGCTGGAAGCGGCACGATCACGTGTCCCGCGGTGACTGCCGTGGGAATCGGCAACGTCATCTCGAACTACCAGGTTCTAGCAACCGTCGACTACTCGGGTGGCCCTTTCGGTACAACTTCCGGGACAACCGTTAGCCAGATCCTGACTCTGGTTGGTGGTTCGCTGGCGGGCTCGTCCGTTAACGGTCTGATCAGCGGCGGCAACAGTTCCAGCAGCGTTATGCCCCCAGTACCGTTCCAGATCGGTTCGACTCTGGGTGGCGCAAGCAGCTACGCCGGGTTCACTGTAACCGTAAGTTCATCTGTGACAGTGGGTGGACCGGTTGGTGGTTCGACCGGCCAGGTTCTCCTTTCATTCGATGAAACCTCGGGTATCCCTGAGCCATCGACGTACGCGCTGATCTCGGTTGGATTGATCGGCCTGGGCTTTGCTCGCCGACGCATTTCGGCCAATAAAGCCCGCTAAAGCAGTAGATACCTTGGGGTTACGGCCGAAACCATTCGGCCGTAACCCTTTTTTGTCCCGCGCAGTTCGTTCTCTTGGCGAGCCAGAGCGTCGAGAATCCCGCCCAGAAGTATCCACCCACAAACATCGGAAACGGCGACCATCGCCGAGATGAACGTTCCCATCGCGATTTCGGAATAAGCCAGCCAGCCGATACTTCGCTTTCTGATTGCCCTTGATCACAGAGCTTTTGTCTCCGGCTGAGCCCCAAATTTGGGTGAACGGGCGAACGTAGCTTCGTGTCCGACCAATGCCTCGAATACAGCCTTCGCGTTGATCAACGTGAAGGCTACGCCACCCATGTGAGCAGGAAGGGCATGAGAGAAGCAGATCCAGCCGATCGATCACCACCGGCAGCAAGAGCGCCGACACGATGATTTGTCCCCAGCAGCTAGTTCTCTTGGCGAGCCAGCGCCTGCTGCCGTTCCCACGCCAGCTTGCTCTTGTACTCTTCCCAGAGCGTCGAGAATCCCGCCCAGAAGTATCCACCCACAAACAACATCAGGAATGGAACCGCGAGAAAGTTAAACGTCTCGAAAGCGTACACGACCATCGCCGAGAAGAACGTTCCCATGGCGATTTCCGTATACGGCAGCCAGCCGCTGCGACGGCGATACTTGGCCTGCTGGTTGCCCTTGACAACCGAGCCCTTGGCTCCGTTGAGCCCAAACTTGGGTGTACGGGCGAACGCGGTTTCGTGTCCGACCAATGCCTCGAACACGGCCTTCGCGTTGATCAACGTGAGTGCCACACCAGCCGCCATAAGAGCAGGAAGAAAGATCAGCGAACGCATCCAGGTCTTTGGATGCAACTCGCGCTGCGCCACGATATAGAAAGCCGAAACTGACCAGAACGACGCGATGATGAGAGGTAGATCCAGCAACAACATCTGCAATGGACCCATGTAAAATCGCACAATCATCACCGGCAGCATGAGCGCCGACACGATGATCATCAGCGGATACGAGATGTTCGGAGTCAGGTGGAAAAATGCCTCCGCCTTCACCCGCCACGGCTGATCGGACTTCAGAATCCGCATCAGGATCTTCATTGCCACCTGCGTCAAGCCCTTGGCCCAACGCGACTGCTGCACCTGGAATCCGTAAGTATCGACAGGCAGTTCGGACGGACAAACGATGCTCGGAACGTACACGAACTTCCAGCCCTTCAACTGCGAGCGGTAGCTTAGGTCGGAATCTTCAGTGAGCGTGTCGTGTTCCCAACCACCGGCTTCGTCGATTGCTTGGCGGCGCCAAATGCCCGCGGTGCCGTTGAAGTTGAAGAAGAGGTTCTCGCCAAAGCGCGCGGCATGTTCCAAAACGAAGTGGCCATCGAGCAGCATCGCCTGCACTTCGGTCAACACCGAATCGTGACGGTTCAGATACCCCCAGCGCGTCTGCACCATGCCGACTTCCGAGGTATGAAAGAAGTGGATCGTGCGCTGCAGAAAGTCGGATGGCGGAACGAAGTCGGCGTCGAAGATGGCGATGAATTCACCGGTCGCCTTTTCCATACCCTCTTGCAAGGCTCCGGCTTTGTAGCCGTGGCGATTGGTGCGGTGGATGTATTCGATCGGATATCCTGCGGCGCGGTATTCGGCAACCAAGCGCTCTGTATAAGGATGCGTTTCGTCGGTGGAATCGTCAAGAACCTGAATCTGCAGCAGTTCCTTGGGATAATCCATCTTGACGGTCTCTTCCACCAACCGGTCCACCACAAAGCGTTCATTGTAGAGCGGCAGTTGGATCGTGACCTTGGGCAACGCGGAGAACTGCGAAGGCGCAACGGTAGGCAGCTTGTGTTTGTTTTTGAAATACGCCCGGATCATCTCATAGCGATGCAGGCCGTACATCGACAAGACAAGGAGCGTCGCAAAGTACGGACCCATCATCGCCCAGTCGAACCAATCGAGCTTGTGAATGCCCGCAAAGGTATCGTCCAACAGCGCGCCCATCACCTTTTCGGTGGTGGACTGCGCGCCCAGAAAGAGGAAAACGAAAGGTCCGCCTGATATCATAAACGTCAAATTCCGAAAGACTACAAATTTGGGGTGTTGCTTGCAGCCGGGATCGCCGTCTGTTGGATCGGCATGCGCCGGATCGACAACCTGCAATCCGAGCCAGTACTGACAATCGCCACCCTGCTCTTGACATCCACAGTGTACCTTGTTTCGGTCTATTGGATTCTGCGGGTTAACCGAACGACTCAGCCTCCTCATTTATTCATCTTCATCTTGGGGGTTGCAATTGGAATCCGCCTGATCTCGTGGCCTTTGTATCCTGCGTTCTCCGACGACATTTACCGGTATCACTGGGAAGGCAAGCTGCAAGCGATGGGCGGTGGAAATCCGTACCTTGCTGCGCCTGCGGATGAGAAGTGGCAATGGCTGCGGGATGAGACCTATCCCAAGGTGGTGTTGCCGGATTTCAAGACGATCTATGGTCCTGCGATTGAGTTGGAACAGAGGGCGGCTTACACGCTGGTTGCCAGGCTTCCGGCCTTCGCGCGGGTCTTTTGGTTCAAGTTTCCCAGCGCCTTGTTCGATCTGTTGACGCTGTTTGCGATCACACTTTGGCTGCGGGCGCGCCGCGAACCTCTGGAAAAGCTTCTGCTCTATGCGTGGTGTCCGCTACCCGTGTTCGAATTCTGGATCAACGGGCACAATGACTCGATTCTGGTGTGTTTCTTAGCGGGCGCGCTGTGGCTGGAAGCTCGTTACGGTCGCTCGTGGACAGGTGCTGCGCTGGCGGTGGCGGCGGCAACCAAGCTCTGGCCGGCGATCCTGTTTCCGTTTGTGCGTCAACGGGTGCGGTCGGCTCTGTTGGGTGCCGCGGTGTTCGGCGCACTGGCGCTGCCGTATCTGGCGGATGTCCTCGAAAACGCACAGTACGCAACCGGTTTCCTGGGCGGTTGGAGAAACAACGACAGCTTGTATGGCTTGGTGCTGGCGGTCTCTGGCGGAAATGTCTACTTTGCCAAATATGCGACGTTCACTCTGCTGGGTTCGGCGGTGCTCTGGATGATGTGGCGGAAGTACCCGCTCGACCGCGCTGCCTGGACGCTGATCCCACTGATGCTGGCGATTTCCTCGAACGTGCATCCCTGGTATCTCACTTGGACTACACCGTTACTGGTGATTCGTCCGTCGGTGCCGCTGCTGCTGTGGGTGGCGCTGGTGCCGTTACACTATGTCGTTCTGATCGACTGGTTCGCACTGGGTCAGTGGAACGGTATCAACGACTGGCGCTGGCTGGTGTACGTCCCCGTATATGGGTGGATGCTCGTTAACGGACTTCGCAGAACTGCCGATATATAGCGTGAGAGCTGGAGAAGTATCCACATGACCCTGTTGCAAACGATCGATCTGTTGCCGTTGAACCTTGAAGACAGTGGCATCCAACTATCGGAAATCGAAGTGGCCACCGAACCGCGCGGTCCGTTAGCGATCGTTTACTACAACGATAACGGTTTACCGCAGGAGTACGGCCTCCGGCTCGATCTGGAGAAGCTTTCATTCTTGGATCTCGACTCGTTTCGCGATCGTTGGGGCTACGAAGAAGGTCTCAGCCGGGCGAATGCCTTTGCACGTTCGTTGGCGAATCTTGTCTTAGGCACCGCAGGGTCTTAGGCACTACAGGCTCTGCCTGAGGTCGACAGTCGCTGGTCCAGTAGGTCCATCGTTGTCGGCCTGACAACTCCACCGAGCCAGGAATCCTGGTGAATCCACGGTACTCGCCTTCCAAGCCCATCTTCCAAATCGCAGTTGAGCGGCGTTGAGCGGCGCCGATTCCATTTGAATATGTCGGACCGGATTGAACGAACTCAATCGCCCAAACGAAAACAGGTTGTTCACAGGTTCAAGTTCGAGAGATTTGACGCAACCCAGCCGAAAGTCCCAATTTCGTATGCTCACCACCCGATTGGTTTCAGAAACAGGACGCCAGTATCGGGTTTCCCGGTAGCGTGTCACAATCGCCCTGAGCTTGCGCAGCCGTAGGTGTGTCGCGCGATCCAGCGGGTTGAAAAATGACAGCGCACACTGCTCTTTAATCAACCAGGCTCTCTGCCGCCTGCTTTCCGATTCTCTCGGCAATTCCAGGTTACCGGTGAGGACACTTGCTAAACGCTCACGGCAAGAAACATCGTCCGGGAAAGTCGCCGCACAGCGGCTTGCCTCCAGATAGGAACACTCAAAAGAGCTTTCCTTATCGGATCCTCAATCGGCTTTCCGCATAGTACTCATACTCTGATGGACACAGCCTTTGCCAATGGATAATAATACAACACAACCTTTGTTAAACAGATGAGTGAACGATACTACGCGATTCTTGGCGGAAGTTATTTAGGACTCACAAATGCATCCACGCTTTTGGCTACTCAGCATGGATTGGACGGCAGAAAGATCATCTTGATCGGCGAGGAAGCCCGGTGGCACCGTTACGCAGATCATGAAATGGGTCAGCCCGCGTGTTTTCTTTCGCTGCCCGGTTTTCAGGCACTTCCGGCTGATCCTGGAAGTGATGCGCCGATGCGATCCGGCGAGTTTAGCCGCATTCTGCGGGAGCCGGAACAGTATCTGGCTGCCCGGATTGAGATCCGGAATTCCCTGGTCACGGAAATGGATCCGCTCTCGCCGGATGCCGAAGAAGGGTTCCGCTTAGGGCTCAGCACAGGGGAAACGATCGACGTGGAACGGGTAGATTTTTGCACGGGACCCGGATTGCCGCGAGTGTTGGAAGCTGGCGAGGCCGAAGATCCGGAACACCTGCTGCCGGATTGGGTGGCTACCGCCTGGAATCGATTGCCGACATCCTTGTCCTTCGCTTTCCACCTCAGATCAATACCTTTGCGAGACGCCCCGGACGATTCGGACAGTCGGCGTCCTGGGCAGCGGCGGTGTCGCCTGCCAGTGTGTGGACATCGCGTTGGAAAGGGGCGCGGAGCGGGTCGTCTGGCTCGATCCGCCAAGGGGAACGACGACTCCGAGGTTCTCGCTAGAAGCGGTGAATCCCGTCGTGCTCCGTTGGAAACGAAACCATCGAGCTTGACTACCTGATCGTTGCAAGGGGGCCAATTCAAGAGGAAACCAAAATTCCCTCAGAATGGAAATCGTTGCAACCCAAGGGCACCTACCTCGCGCAGAAATTCACCATAGAGGATAAACTGCTCCCAGGCACTGGTTTCGGAAAGAAGTCACTGCGGATTCGAATGTTGAACCACACGCAGATCGATCCGGAAGATGTACCTTACCTGGAAAGTCTCTGGCGCGAACTGCTGCGCAGGGTCCCCGCGAGCGTGAGCATCGCTGACCCAAGGCTGATTGCCGTTCAAGCGGCCCATATTGCTGTGGCAAACCGTTTTCAGCCGGTTCCAAAGAAGATTCTCAACGCCAACACGGCCTTCCAGGAGGAACTGACGAAACTGTCGGCGGCGTCGCTATTTAAGGATCGGATGGTCCGGCCCATTCTCAGCCATCCGGATCCTGGAACATCCTGCTGGTACTGTTGTTGAATCCGCTCAGAAGGGTTCTCTGCTCGCGCGCTGCCGCCTACCGATTTGACATCCCCCCGCCGCACCCGCCATACTGGTATTTTCTGGTGCTTGTGCCGGTAGCGGTACGTCCGTCCGCAAGCGGCGCGCTTTCGCAGTTGTCAGTCTCCTGTCTTCCCCCAAGGACATGTGAGCTGTACCTGTGTGGTGAAGGTCCTTCAAAAAGACCCCACCGCGTTATTGGCGCGTCTCCAAGCCAGGAACTTCACAGAGGAGTTTTCCGATGCGTAAGGATATCACCATCGAGGCACAGTCGCGCGATACTCGTGGCAAAAACGAGGCTCGCCGTCTACGCGCCAAAGGTCTGGCGCCGGCAGTGCTTTATGGCGGGGAAAAAGCACCCGTCGCGATCACGATCACACCGAAAGAGATCAATAAGATTCTCACTTCGGCTACCGGCCACAACACCATCTTTAACCTCTCGATCACGAGCGGCGAGACCACCCCTGTCATGATCATTGACTGGGAACATCATCCGGTCAAAGAGAACCTGATGCACATCGATCTGAAGCGCATCGACCCGACGAAGCACATGACCGTAAAGGTGCCCGTGCATCTCAAGGGCGACGCGAAGGGCATCAAGCAGCAGGGCGGATTGATGGAAGTGGTCACCCGCGATATCGAAGTGGAATGCCTCCCGGATGATATTCCGGCGGACTTCATTGTCGACGTCACCGAACTGATGATTGGATCCTATATCCGCGCGGGCAATATGGATCTCGGCGCGGGCATCAAACTGGTTTCCGACAAGGAAACCGTGATCTGCCACGTGGTTGCTCCGAAGGCGGAAGCGGCTGCCGAAGAAGGCGCTGCGGCCGAACCCGAAGTCATCAAAAAGGGCAAGAAGGAAGATCCGGCTGTCAAGACCGCCGCGAAGACTGCGACCAAGGCCGCAGCAGCACCTCCTCCAGCGAAGAAAAAGAAGTAAGCCTGAAATCAAGTGGATTTTCTGGTGGTCGGTCTCGGGAATCCGGGCGTGGAGTACGAACGTACGCCGCATAACCTGGGCTTTCTTGTGGTTGACCACTTGGCCTTACGAAACGGCGGTATCCGGATTACACGTCCGGAATGCAGTGCGTTCGTGGGCCACGGCAGAATTGCGGGCCGGGAAGTTTTACTCGCGAAGCCACAAACGTTCATGAATTTGAGCGGGCCGAGCGTGAAAAAACTTCTCGACAAGTATTCGCTGCCGCCGCAGCAACTCATTCTCGTTTACGACGAAATGGATTTGCCCTGGACGGCATTGCGGATCAAAAAAGACGGCTCGGCGGCCGGTCATAACGGAGTGAAATCCGTGATCGGCAGTTTGGGTACGCAGCAGTTCCCGCGGGTGCGGATTGGGATCGATATGGGTTTCGATTCGAAACGTGGGGCATCGCTGGTGTTGGGCGCCTTCAGGCCCTCACAAGCGAAAGATGTGGAAGAGCTGATTTCGTAT
>CAZCPL010000257.1:0-7989 GCA_964500255.1 uncultured Solibacteraceae bacterium
CGAACCCGCACTGCTGCCTTTCGGCGACGGTTTCGCGGGCCGCATCGGCGATCCGCCAGCGAAGAGCACGGCGCCATCGCGAGTGAGTGCGACGCCGCTCAAGTACTCATTGGCGGATCCGCCGACGAAGGTTGAGTAGATGGCCTGCGATCCGGTGGGGTTGATTTGGGTGAGGAAGCCATCGCCGGTGTTGGCTAGGTCGATCACGGATCCGCCGAAGGTCTTTTGCATGGCGTCCGTCGTCACCGGGAAGTTGGGCGACAGCGTGTGGCCAACCACCCAGGCATTGCCGCTGGCATCGACGGCAACGGACCCCGCTCGCTCATCGCGTGAGCCGCCGAGATAGGTCGCGTAAGTGAAGGCCGAACCAGATGGATTCAGCTTCACCAAGAAGGCATCGCCTGACGCGGCATGTCCGCCGCCACTGCCGCCGAAGGTCTTTTGTAGAGCTGTGGCCGTTACTGGGAAGTTGGCGGATAGCGTTGCGCCGGTCACGTACGCGGATCCGGTGTTATCGACGGCGATGCCGAACGCTGTGTCGTCATTGCGTCCGCCGATGTAGGTTGCGTAGACGAGGCGCGAGCCATCGGGACTGATCTTCGCGGCGAAGCCGTCGCCACCGCTGAAGTCCAGGATGCCGCCTGCGCCGCCATAAGCTGTTTGGGCTGCTCCTGTCGTGACCGGGAAGCTGCCGCCGCTATTTGTGGATCCGGCGACGTAGGCCGCGCCGGTGGGATCAATTGCCAACCCGAAGATGATATCGCGCCCGGATCCGCCGAGGAAGGTTGAGTAAACGAGTCCCGAACCGGCGGGATTGAGCTTCGTAACGAAGCCGCGAGCGGCATCGAGTCCTCCGGAACGCAGCGAAGTCTGGTACGCGTCAGGAGTGATCGGGAAGTTCGCAGAGGTTGTCATTCCAGCCACAAAGACCGAGCCGCTCGCATCGACCGCGATGCTGGTGCAGGCTTCGATTCCGACTCCGTTCAAGTAAGTGGAATAGAGAATCGCATTGCCTGCCGGATTGAGCTTCATTACGAAGCAAGACAATCGATCACCCTGTTGCAAGGTCCTTTGGTATCCACCCGCGCTGACGGGAAAATCGGGACTGTTGGTTGCACCGGTCACGTAGATGTTGCCTGCCGCGTCGAGCGCGATTCCGGTGGCGACATCCACCTCGGTGCCTCCGAAGTGCGTTGTGTAGACCAGTTGCGATCCGTCGGCGTTCAACTTGGAGACGGTGGCGTTCGGGCGGCCTTGCGTGGGCTGGGATTGTTGGAAGGCCCCTGTCGAAACGGGAAAGCTGGGGTCACCGGTGGCTCCCGCGATATAGAAGTTGCCGTTGGTGTCCGCGACGCCGCGTGTGAAGCCGTCGCTGCCGTTGCGGCCCGCATACGAAAGGTAGTTCAATACGGGATCGATCACTAGTGTTTGAGTGCGGTCATAGTCGCCGACCTCGAAGCCGACAGTGTCCTTCGACAGGATGCGAATTCGCCCTTGTATGGCTTTCCGCGAACGCCCTGTGGGCTGATAGATACGGGTCTGTCCCCAGCGGACTTCTTGCCCACCCACGTGCATGATGAGGCTGCCATCGTTGGCATCGACATCCAATCGGTCAACGCCCTCCAGCCGGATTCTGATCCGGTTCGGATCCGCACCCGGCCTGACTTCGAAATCGGTTTCGATGCGGCCTTGATGGAATGAATGGATCTCGTCGATGCCAGGGTACACTGCCCGGTACCGGACCTTCGCGAACTGTGGAACGTCCGTCGCCCACTTCGACGGATCCCTGCCCATCAGGTAGTTGGCCCGTCCCGGCAGGAGTTCCTCTCCACGTCCAACTGCCTTGCCATTTCCGCCTTCAAGACCGAGGCGCACGGAGCGAAAACTCTTGGCACCCGAACGAATACGCAACTCGGCTTTACCGGCGCGATCCATCGCAAAGCTCCATTCCGGGGACGCCGAGGCAAAGGCGATTGCTGGATCGAACTGGCCAAGATTGGGTTCGAACGGCGCAACCGATGGGGCGGCCTGTCGGTAAAATCCTAGCAAGTATTCGAGGACCAGTATTAATCCCGATCCTCTGAGGCTAGTCACGCTGCAAAGCCCGATTTCGTCTTCTCCAACCAGAGGAAAGACGGCTGCGAGGAGAACGACGATCACCGTCAACGCAATCGCCACTCGGGACCGAAGGTATCGAAACAGGGTCATATCTCTTGTGTCGATTCTACGCGATCTATCACGCTGGCGCAGTGTGAAACAATCGAACAAGATCCATGACGAATCCGCAACAGCGTGTCCGGTTCGCCGTCGTTGGCGCTGGAGCGTTCGGAGAAAACCATCTCCGAGTCCTCGCCAGCCTGCCCGATGCCGAACTGATCGGCGTGGTCGACCAAGACCCCGCCAGGGCCGCCGCGATGGCAGACAAATACCACTGCCTTGGGTTTGCCGGCGTCGAAGAACTGGTTGATCAAGTTGACGCCGTAGTTGTCGCCACGCCCACTGTCGCGCACGAGGCAGCCGCCACGCCGCTGCTAGAGGGTGGCGTCGATGTCCTGATTGAGAAGCCGATTGCCCCGGATCTCGAGGCCGCGCAGCGGTTGTGCGATCTGGCGGCGAGACATGGACGGATTTTGCAGGTCGGTCATTTGGAGCGTTTCAATCCCGCGATCCGCGCACTCGAAAAGCTTGTCACGGTTCCGCTGTTCTTCGAAGTCCATCGAATGAGCCTGTTCAGTCCGCGAAGCCTCGATGTCGATGTTGTGCTGGACCTGATGATCCACGACATCGAAATCATTCTGGCATTGACGAAGCAACAGCCGGATGAGATTCGCGCTGCCGGTATCTCTGTTATGTCCGAGAAGAGCGATATCGCCAACGTTCGCCTACAGTTTCCCAGTGGCTGCGTCGCCAACCTGACCGCCAGTCGGGTTTCGACGGAGAAGGTTCGGAAGCTGCGGTTGTTTCAGCCCAACCAGTACGTTTCGATCGACTATACGAAGCAGGAGATCATCGCCATTGGCGTCACCCCTGACAAGCAGATCCGCTTTCATCCCGCGCCGGTGACCAAGGGCGAACCGCTGCAGAACGAACTGCAGCACTTTATTGACTGCATTCGGACGCGGCAGCAGCCGTTGGTGAATGGAGAGCAGGCGACCGCGGCACTGCGCGTCGCCGTTGGGATTCTCGACAAGATTGAAGAGCATCAAGGCATTGTTCGCGAAACGTTAAGCAACGTCACTGCGGCGTTGAGCGTCCAATAGGGGAACGATGCCGGTGGCCGAGCCGCAACAGGAACAAGACGATCTGGATCTCGCGATCCATTGGGAAAAGGGCTGGAACCGCCCGAAGCCTTCTTATGGGGCCATTGGCTCCATCGTTGTTCATTTGTTGATCTTTGGAATCGCCGCAGTCTTGCCAGAGCATTCCTTTACGTCGCCGCAGTTTCAAAGGCCCGTACAGGAGGACTTTCGTAGCAAAGCCGTGACGCTGGTTGTGCCGCAAGATATTTTGACGCAGAAGGCTCCCAATCAGAACAAGCCAGCGCAGCAACTGGATCTGGCGGGGCTGATGTCCAACCCTGAGGTGAGGCCGGTTGCACCGAAGCCCATTGCGCCCCCGCCGTCGCCCAAGGCTTTCAATACGCCTCCTCCCTCACCGACTCCGGCGAAGAATAACAAGCCGATCGATACCAATCTCGAACCCGCACCGAAGCTCGCGCAGAATCTGCCTCCCGCATTGGGGAACACCAACATACAAGCGCCGGTTGCGCCTCCGCCACCGCCTCCGGTGGTGGAAAAGCCGAAGCTCGCATTTGAGACACCAGGGTCGGTGAGCGGGGTGCCCAAGGGGCAGATTCAGGCGCCACAGCAGATGTCGATTGCGGATGCCGCGAAGACAGCAGCGCGCAATTCCGCGCAGGGCAGCAGCATGGTGATCGGCGATCTCAGTGGAGACCCGACGCCCGGTATCCCTGCGTTGCCAGGTACACAGGGCAAGACCGGCAATAGTCTGGAATTGCTCAGCGATCCGATGGGCGTGGATTTCAAGCCGTATCTGATTCGAGTGTTGGCTGCTGTGCGGCGCAACTGGTTTCTGGTGATGCCGGAAAGCGCACGGATGGGCATGCGCGGACGCACGACGATACAGTTCGCGATTTCGAAGAACGGCTCGGTTCCGAAACTGGTTATTCACTTTCCATCGGGCAGCGAGCATCTGGATCGCGCCGCTGTTGCGGGCATCAGCGCCTCGAATCCTTTTCCTCCGCTACCCGATGAATTCCGTGGAAATCAGATCCGGCTTTCGTTGGTGTTTGCCTACAACATGCCGCGCTAGTGTCTGGCTGTGGCACAATACGAAACGTGCGTCGAATGGTTTTGTGTATTGGGTTGCTGCTTGCGATGTCTCTGCTGGCGGGCTGTTCTCAGTCCAGGGAACAGAAACCCCAGCCTGCATCGACCAAAGCGAACTCTGTTTCGAAGCCCGAATCGATGGAGTGCGTTCGCGGTGAACCTGTTGCTCTTCTTGAGCCGGACGCCTCGGAGTTTCGCAAGATCGGGAAGCTTGAGGCGTTAGAGACGGTGAAGGGCGATGGATCGGTTGAGGTCCGAATCCGGCACTTTGGGTGCACGGCCTTTGCCCTGGACTTCGAAATCATTTGGAAGGCGGCTCCGGCGAAAGCTTCCGAGGCTGCTGCGAATGTGATCAGAGGGCTTCGCGTTCGTGAGTCGAACAAAGCCGTGATCCATCAGATTGCGGACGCGGTGAAGCAACTGCGCAATGATGACGTACAAATGTCCGATACCGAGAGCTTGACGGTGATTCCAGAGCCGGAACCGAACAAGTTCCGGCTGCGGTATGAACTGACTTTATAGGTTGGGCGAATCCTTGGGAATCTCGATGTGAAACGCCGGATCGCCCGGCGGCGGAATCACGTGAGATACAGCTTTGTGGGCTTTGATCGCAGTGAGAAATGCCGCATGCTTCGAAGACGGAATCGAACTAGGCGCGACGTCGAAGGTGTAGTGAGAGTCGCTGATGTGCTTGGATACTTTGGTGGGTCCGACTTCGTTGATCTTGTCGAGCATGAGCGCGATGACTATGTCGCGAGCCTTGTCTTTGTTGGCGATGTAGACGTCGACGACTTTGTCGCCCGCCGCCGCGTACATGTCTTTATTGAACTGCGCGCCTTTTGAGACGCAGTTTTCGTACATCACGCGCGCTTGCTCGGCGGGGGTGCGCGAGACGCTGGTGACCTTGGCTGAGGCAATTCCAGCAGACTTCAAGATTTCTTTCAGCACCTTGGCAGTCGGCGCGGGCAGGGCATTGCCGGTGAGGGTAGGTTCGCCGGTTGCGCCCGCTGTGGGTTGATCGGCCACGGGAACGCTTTCTCCGTTGAGCGCCTTCAGGGTTTTGCCGCCGGGGTCGACTTTGCCGTCTGGTTGAAAGACCCGCAGAACGCGGCTTTGAAACTCGTCGATCATGGCAATCGTTTGCGGGTCGCATTGCCCGGAAACGACGGCGGTCATCATCGGAATCAAACGTCCGATGTTTGATTCAAAAGATTCTGGATGGCACTGACGTCGGTTGCATTATTCTTTCCGTTGCGACCGACGCTGGCAGAAATTGTTACGCCCATAATCTTTCGATGCTATCGCGGACGGCGGGAAAGTCCAAGGGTGTCGAGGATCTGCGCAAGTTCCGGATCGCGCTTGGGGTTGGAATTGATGCGGTTGGCGAGGCCTCGGGTGACGCGGCGCGCGATGCGGCGGTCTGGCGTGTCGGTTGCGGAGTCGGCTTGTTTCGCGAGTTTGGTGAGCTTGTTGCGGAGTTCGTGGAGTCCTGTAGTGCGTTGGATCGGATCGTTGAAAAGTTGCTCGCTGCGAAGAGTGTGCTGTATGAGTTCCTGTTCATTGGTGTATTCGGCGCGTTCTCTCTTGAGTTCCGCTTGGACGGCCTTGTCCTTTGCTTTCGTCTTTGCCAGGTCGGCGAAGGCTGGCGCGCGATCGTCGAGTCCGGCGAAGTCTGCGGCGATGTTGCGTGCGGATTCCCAGGCTTGCTTGCCTTGCTGTGTTTCGGCTTGTTTTGCCCGGGATTCGAAGAGTGTTTTGACGAGATCGGGATCTTTTTCTTTGAGGCCTTGGCGCATGGCGGCGAGTTCGAACCATTCCACGGCTTGGGTGGCAAGGTCCGCATTGAGCCAGATATGGCCGCCTTCGAAGACTGCGACCCGATGGGGAGATTTGAGTTCGTGATCGAGCTCGTAGAGTTCGGACCAGTTGAAGTCTTCTGTACCCGCGGTTCCGAAGATGGGGAATGGGGCGGATTTGGGGGACTTGGTGCTCAGGGCAAAGCCGGTGGCGACGCGTGCGCCTCCGGACATGCCGCCGGCGTAGATGCGTTTGTCATTGATTTTGTATCTGACGAAGATGTCGCCGGAGACTTCTCGCAGAGATTGTAGCGAGGAGTTGCCGTCGCCATTGCGGGAGTTGTTGGATCCGGCGATGATCCAGCCGTACTTCTCGGCGGCGGGGGCGAAGCGTTCGACGGCGTTGATGCCGCGGGCTCGCGGATCGAAGGCGAGGAGGAGGGGCCAGGCTTTGTCGGGCGTGTAGTTGGAGGGCAGGTAGAGCGCGTAGCCGTATTCGGGGTTCTTGTGGCAGCGGATGTTTTCGGAGATCTTGCCGGGAGTTTGTGCGAGGAGAAGGGCGGCGAACAGAGAGAGAAGCATGTTTAGGGGATTCTATCGAATCGGATATCCTTGATTGACCACCCAGTCCCGACGACGATAGCGGTCACTTCAATTCCTTCACGAATGAATCGAAGGTCTATACCCCACCAATGCGCTGGGTCCCGCAGTTCACCGTAAGTCGTCAGGCCGCCATCTGGACGGACGAGTTTCAGGACTCCCGCGTCAAGTACCAAGTCCATATCGAGTTCGGGGCTGTGGAACCGGGCGGTTACACCGTTTGGAACCTGAGTCGGCGGTGGCATCGGCGATGGCCCCAACATCACTCCCCCAATTTCACCACCGGGCACACCAAGGCGTCGGTCCTTTGTGAGGGGTAGAATCATGGCCCCTGCCTTTTGGGTCAATGTCGATGTTGGAGCATCGGGAGCGTTGCACAATCCGATCAGCGCTCCCGAATTCAGTGGATACCAAGCTGGCGCTAGAGGGTTCAATTGACCATCTCGCCGATAGGTTGCAGCGGCACCGAATCGCTTATGCGACTTGGCGACGTCACGGAGAGTCGTAAATACGGCATGCCGTTGCTTGCCGTCTCGGCCTTCTCCAATAATGGTGTCCTGCATCGAAGAGGGTAAAAACGACTGCTCCTGGATCAATCGGGCGAGCGAGATGCCGATCGTACGTTCTACTAATTTTGAGAGAAGAAAGAGCTCGGTATCGTTCACCGAGTTCAGCGAAGGGCCAGAGCCGAGGCCCTTCTGACGGGCGATCATCTCGAATACTCGGCTGTCAACCTCTTCGAGATTCGGGTCGTGCAGAGCAAGCGCGAAGAGTTCGCCGTAGCTGCGGAATTTGCTCTGGCCTTCCAGCAAATCGCGAATCTTGATCTGAGCCCCATACTCGGGCAACTCAGGGATCCGCAGCCGGATGTTTTCTTCGAAGCTAAGGCGGCGCTGTTTCGCCAGATCCGCGAAAAGCCGACCAAATGATGCTTGTCGATAGCGGGCCTACTTCGAATACCGTGTCCGGATCGAGCGGGCGGTGGTGCGTCTTGGTCTCGTATCCGTAGCCCCGCCAATATACAATCTCTCCCTTTTGGGCGACAGCAATGATGCACCCGGGCGATCCGGGTTTGTCGTAGTCGCGAAACAGTGAGTCCACTCGTTGTTGGATGCCCGGCGTTGGTGGGATGGTCTGAGCAAAGAGCGAAGCCGCGAGTACGAGGGTCAACATCGGGTCACATATACATGCCACCGTTGACGTCGAGGACGTGTCCGGTGATGTAGCCGGCCTCGTCGCTTGCG
>CAZCPL010000258.1:0-7982 GCA_964500255.1 uncultured Solibacteraceae bacterium
ATGGCATGGAAGAGGTCACCGGTTCGATCCCGGTCAGGTCCACCAAAACCTTTCAAACACTGAAGGGCCTCGGCCCGTCAAGTTCCTCGCCCGTGGAGTCCAACTGGAGTGTAAACCTCATTCGATGCATGGGCACCGTGTGGATTTCGATGCTGCCCACGAATAGGCTTTCATCTTCAACGCGATCCCAGTCATCGACACCGTTTTTCACATTTGTTCGAAAGAAGCCTTAGCCGCGTCAAGAACGGCGTAATGTTCATCGAAGTGAAATACACTTCTTCGCCGATTTGCCGATAACCATCATGTGGTCAGGAGAATATCGCCGTCATCAATAGTGCTCGTCCTGGGCATGCTGCTGAGCGTGGGGGGTGCATTTCTGGTGGGCATGCTGGAGAGCCGATCTGTGAGGAATCAGGCGGAAGCGGCGGCGGAGAATCGCATTTCGGCGTTCCGGAGGGAGGTTCTTTCTGAGACAGCCCGGCTCGGACTCCTGGTGGACTTTATCCAGGCGGTAGATCGGCCACACGAACCTGATTTGCGGCGGCTTATGCGCCGTTTGCGGGATTCGGTCGAATCCAACACCGGCTATTGCTGGCTCCCGGCCGGTCGGAGCGGGTTGAATTGCGTGTCCCTGCCGGCAGGTTGGACCGACGTTGAGATTGGGAACCAGGCAGAAGTAGCAACTGCTATCCAAGCCGCGGCTCAAACCGGAAGGGTAGAGGCAAGCCAGCGCTTCCGTCGCGGAGAAGGCGAGTTCCTGGTAGCAATCGCCCAATCGGCGCAGGCAGGCAGTGGAACCAGCGGGACCGCCTTGGCGGTTTTTCAAGTAGGGGAAGTCCTCGAACGTGGAATGAAACAGCTGCGTCCGTTTGGGCTCAACGTAGGAGTGTACGACCTGACGGCAGCCCCCTCCCACAGTCTCTTATTTATTCACCGATCAAGGCGGAGCCGCTCCACTGTGTCCGCTCCCGTCGGCGGTCCTCCACCGGCGCTCGAAGCGGGTTATACGGGTAGCATCCAGATCGGGACCCGCGAGTGGCGGATCCAATGCACAGAGATTCCCGAGCTTCTCTGGTATCCAGCCCTCTGGTACCAACTGCTCGTCTTCGCCGCAACCGTTGCGATGACGCTGCTGACGGCCAAGTTGTTCCGCAAAGGGGATTTCCAACGGCAGAAGGTCGAGCTCATAGTGCGGCAGCGCACACAGGAATTGGCCGAAGCTCGTGACGTTGCCGTAGAAGCCTCAAAACTAAAGTCGCAATTCCTGGCAAACGTCAGTCACGAAGTGCGTACACCGCTCAATGGCATCCTGGGAATCAGTAGCCTGCTGCTCGAAACCAGCCTCTCGCCAGAGCAGCGGGAGTATACGGAAACGGTCCAATCCTGCGGCGCGGCTCTGCTGGCGCTGGTCGAGGATCTCCTTGACCTCTCCCGCATTGAGGCGGGACATCTGGTGCTCAGTGAAACCGACTTCTCTCTTCGCGGGATCCTTTTAGAATGCGCCGCGATTGCAAGAGTCGGCGCTACGAGCAAAGGCCTGCAATGGACTGTCGAGACCGCCCACAACGTACCGGATATGTTGCGCGGCGATCCGCATCGCCTCACGCAAATTCTGCTCAACCTCATCGGCAACGCCATTAAATTTACCGAGCATGGCTTCATTTCCCTATCCGTCACGCTTGATCCGGATGCACCCTTTGTCCTTTTTCGCGTGCGCGATTCCGGCCCCGGCGTGCCGGAAGGCTGGCGGCACCTGTTGTTCCAGCGGTTTGCCCAAGCCGCCGGGGATGCGACCCGCCGCCATGGTGGAGCCGGATTGGGCTTGTCCATCTCCAAACAACTGGCGGAGAAGATGGGCGGCGCGATCGGATTCGAGTCACCCGCTGGAGGTGGCAGTGAGTTTTGGTTTTCGATCCCTGTCGTCGCCGCCTTGCAGCCTGACGTGCCGCCTTCCCCCGTACCCCCTATCTCGCACGCCGACGCTCCGTTAGGTCTTCGCATCCTCGTCGCGGAAGACAACCAGGTAAACCAGAGAGTCGCCAGCAGACTCCTCGAGCAACTCGGTTGCGAAGTGGATCTGGTCGCCGATGGACAAGCAGCGGTTGACCGTGCGGCTACCCACCAATACGACGTCATTCTCATGGATCTGCAAATGCCCGTCCTCGACGGAATAGGTGCCACCTGCGCTATCCGTTGTCAGGATCGTGGCCGCAATGTCCCTATCATCGCCCTTACCGCTAATGCCATGAAAGGTGAGCGGGAGCGTTGTCTCGACGCCGGTATGGACGACCATATTGCCAAGCCGATCGCTCTTGCGACGCTCGCCCGTGCTTTGCGCAAATACGCCTCCCAGCCTCAGATTATTCCGACGCCACATGTGAACGGCTCGCAACAATCGAACGCGCACGTAACGTAATCGCGACATTACGGGCCTCCGCGCATTCTAGGGCAATCTTCCCTCGCCGGTGCCGCGGGACAGTCTATGCCAGCGCAATGGAATCCGGAAACTCGCACTCTTCGGCTCCGTTCGCACCAATCGTTTTTCCGATTCCAGTGATAGGGACTGCCCTGGTTGAGTTCCGTACGAACGCGAATGTCGGGTTTTCTTGGCCGTCTATGCCGAGTCCCGATGCATCCCCGGCTGTGGCATATGGCGGTCACGCTCGTCGCTGGAGATGGCATACGAGCGCAACCGGCAGGACCTGACGAGTGATCCTAACTCAGCCATGGCCTTGGCGCGCCAAGCTCCTCGCCGGTCAAGTCCGAACCCCATTCGGCCAGGGGCACCCTGTGAATTTCGATGCCTTCCCACGGTTCGGTTCATCTTCAACGCGATCCAGAGCGTGGGCAGTCCTAAGCGCGGCCTCAATCGGGAGACGGGACTCCCTCGAAACCGGTGAAGTCTACTGACCAGATCCGGTACTACGCCCTGGACCGAAGATACCGAAGATCTATGGGCTCTCGAATGCCGGGAGCTGCGAAGTGCCTCACAACAGAAACGTTATTGGACTTTCACTTTTGAATTGCCGAACATGCTTGGCACACAAGAACAGGCGCGCCATCCAATGCCGCGTGAGTACTCCATCTCCCAACACAATCATCCTGGAATGCGGCGACCCAATATCTTCCTCGCCGCCGCGCATCCCACCAGACCCAAGCCGAAAAGAACCATGCTTCCCGGTTCGGGTATGCTGCCGTCGCCGCTGAAACCGAGACTTCCCTGGTCGCTTCGGCCTCCTCCCAGCAATGTCGCCGCCGCGCCGTCGCCGCCGAAGGTGCAGTCGTTTGAGACGGTGTTCGTATCCATCGTCACCGCAGCGTTCAATGCGATCGCCCTGCCGCATAGAATCCTGGCAGTGGTATTCAGCGTAATGCTCTGATTGGCGATGATGTTACCCGCGAAGATGGTGCTCGTTCCAAGTGTCGCCGAACTGCCAATGACCCAATATACGCCAGTATTGGGGCCGCCACCGAGCACATTTATAACAGACCCACTTGCCGTTGTAAGTGCAGTCCCAATCTGGAAGATGAATATTCCGTTCGGATTGCTTTGAGCATCCAGCGTAAGCACTCCGGTCAGTTGAGCGGACGAGTCAAATCGGTAAACGCCCGGTTGCAGCGGACCCAATGTGCCCAAATCCTGTCCAGTCAGATTACTTGTAAAGGGTTGGAGAGAAAGAAAATTAAACGCGGTGAGCGAGTCCAACCGAGCTTGTTGCGCGATCGCATTTGTCTGATGCACCGATCCGGTAAGAGTGATGCTGCCTAGTCCCGTGATCGAGGGCCCGGGCCATAATCCCAGGTTGCCCCACAGCGTGGTCGCACCCGTGTTGGTTACTGTCGAAGCCCCAAGTATGGCGAAGGAATTCGCCGTGCCAAGTATTGGTGTCGCACCTAATGGTAGCGAAGTGAGGGAAAGAAGTGCGAAAACATACAATTTCGCATATCCTGATTGACGGTCTTTTTGATTCACAGAGTAATTCTCCTGGACTGCCCCGACAGCACACGAAAGGCCGCAACTCACGAGACGCGTGCAAGTTGCTGTTCTCTTATAGTTTAAGCAGTGAGCCCTCTTCCGCTGGTGCCATTGATCCTGACCGCCATCGGTCAAGTGAGTGACCAAATGCGGTCGTTCCATAGACGCAAGTTGGCCGGGCTGAGTGTCGGCCGCCCCAAAACAGTGCCGCGGTTCGATCAATGTTTCTGAATTGGAATGGAAGAGGCCCTACTTCTTGTGCACCCGGATGACGAGCTCATTTGAATCCCAGATGGGTTCCTGCTCGCAGTTCAGACACTCGTCGCCACGCGTGGTGAACCAAAGCAACATCTCGTAATAATCCAAGTTATTGATCGCGTCGGAATCGGCAACCCAATACTCTTTGTAATTCGGCTTCAAAACCGTGTAGCGTAGCTGCGATGGCTTGCCCGCTCGTGTCGTCTGCATCTGTCGGACCCACCGGATCGGCATCAGTGAGGCCCCTCTGTAGTAGGGCGACGCCAAGATGCTTAGACTCGCCTTTTTGAACTTTCCTACAAGGCCGAAATCGGAATACGGCCGCACCTCATAGCCTTGCGCCAACCACCACGGACAGGCGAAGGTCGGCTTCAGATAGAGGATTCCTCCATCCTTGACCACACGGCGAATCTCAGAGAGTGCCTGTTCAGGCTTAGGCACATGCTCGAGCACCCACACCGACCATGCGGCATCGAACTCATTGTCGCGAAAGGGCATGCTCGTTGCCGAGGCAGCCACAAACGGCTTGTGAAAGTAACGGCGGGCGGAGGGCGAGATATCGAGGCCCACGTAGTTCGGCACGACATCCTGCAGGTATCCCGTGCCCGCACCGATATCCAGAACGCGCTTGTCCTGCAAGTCGTACTTTTTGGCGAATTCAGTGACCTTGGGGACGATGCGTTCCGCCTCGATGCCGATCTTGGCCATCTGAACATATTTGGACTCAGCTTCGGTGAGCGGTGACTGGCTGTCAACCTTGGCCTGATCGCCAGAATAGACGTCTGCGTAGTAGGCCTGGGTGAACGCCGGTGCCTTCTCTGGGGTAGCCTGATCCACCTGGTAGGGATAGTGGATCGCGGTGAGCGTGGCGAGAAAAAGAACATAGCCCACGGATACCTTCAGGCAGACACCAGCGAGGCTCTTCAGGATTTCGGCTGTCGATTGAGGCTTCCGAAGCTTGCGATCGGCAAGCTTGAGGGCGACCGGCACCGCCGGTGAGGCTTCCATGGGATTCCATCGTCCGGAACAGTCGTTCTCATTACGTCCGTTTGGGCCAAAAAATCCCTCTCAAAACCCTTGCGAATCAACCGATGAGAGGTTTCATGGTTCTTGCAGGTTCCAAGATTGGCGGCTATCTTCTGGAGGAGCGCCTGGGCGGCGAGAGCCTGGATGTCGCCGTCTTCCGGGCGACCGCATCCGGTGGTGATACCGCAGTTGTGAAAGTTTTGATCGGAAGCGGCGAAGACGCCAAAGCCAACTTTCTTTCGATGGCCAAGCCCCGCGCCGGGCTGCCTGCGCATCCGAATGTTGTCCGCACACACCGGTTTGGTGTAGATGAGGCGACTGGATCCCCATACACCGTTCAGGAATTCGTTGCGGGTCCAACTTTCGATCAGCGTCCGGCGGAGATGTCGCTTTGGCATCGCGTCCGCTGCGGTCTCGAAGCAGCCCAGGCTCTGGAGCACATGCATTCCATTGGCGTCGCCCATGGCGGAGCTATTCGCGGCAAGCATTTCCGGATGGATGCTACTTTCAGCGTACGTCTTGTCGATCTTGGCAACGCGTATTCGGGCGGTATGCCTCCCTTGCCCGAACCGGGGCAAATGCGGCATCGCGCCTCCGAAATCGATGTGTTGGCCGATGTTTTGGCCTATGGCGCTGTGCTTCGAGTTCTGCTCGACCCTGGTATCGCAGATTCGGTGACTCTCCGCTCGATCGTAGAACATTGTCTGGCGGAGAGTCCTGCCAAGCGGGCCGCGAATCTCAAAGTCGTGATCGAACGGCTGCAGGCGTGGGTGGATTCCTATCCGTCGGCTCAATTCGAACTCAAACCTGTAGCCACAGCCAGTTCTTTGTTCGCGCTACCCAAAGGCACCAACCCGCAATCGTTTTTCGAATCGAATTGGACGTTCAGTGTTCTGGCCTTGAGCTTGGCAGCGCTGGCCGGCGGAACGGTGGAAAATCTTTCACCACGAACGCTGCTCACTCCCTCAGGGGCCCAGGCGATGGTCCCACTGCTCACCAGCTTGAGAGTCGATGCCGATGAGGTTAGCCAGGCGGAATTTCTCCCGTTCGCCCGCCAGACCGGGCGGCGCTACTCGCTGCAGAACCATGCGGAGGACTTGCCCGCCGTTGGCGTCAGCGCCTTCGATGCAGCCGAATACTGCACGTGGGCTGGCAAGCATCTACCGACCGCGGCGGAATTCGCCATCGTAACGAAGGCCAAAGATCCTCGAATGCGGCATCTCAACGACGGTGTCGCCGAATGGATCGACGGTCGAAAAGTACCCAATCTGTTCGCCGCAAGCCGCTTTCCCGCTTTGCTCTTTCCTCAGCCCAAAGTTTCCGAGGAATGGCGGCGAATCCATGGTGCTCCGCCTTCCCTGTCCGGTTGGTCACTGGCACCCGCCCGCTACGCCGCTGCCGATATCGGTTTCCGCTGCGTTGCCGGTGCCCCTTGAATCCACAAAATGACACAATAGAAGGCAGGACTCTCTCCCATACATGACTCGCAGACAGATGCTCTCTGCCTCCACTCAGGTTGCTGTAGCAGCGGCAGCAACCACCACAAGCGCCATCCCGGCAGACCTCGTCCAACGTTCCGAAAAAGGCGTTGAATCCATGCTCGCGGGCCAGAACAATGACCCTAAAAGCCGCCACCGCGGCGGCATCCCGGACGCCGACGGACTTTACTCACCTGGCACCGCTGGCGGCATCGTCGAACTGCTCGGCACCTGCTTTCTCTACGAAGGCTCGAAGTTCTTCAAGAAGCCGCTAATGCTCCAAGGGATGCGGCTGGCCATCGATTTCGTCAATCGCGGCATTACCGCCGAAGGCAACATCGATCTACCGATCACGAACTTCAACTCGACCCCCGATACCGCCTTCTTCGTCAATCCCATCGCAACCGTCGCCGTGCTTGCGCGTCGCGCCAAAGCGGCGGAACTCAGCAATCTCCTCGAACCTCTCCTGCTACGTGTCGGCAAGGGCTTGGTCAACGGCGGCGTCCACACCCCCAACCATCGCTGGGTCGTGACGTCCGCCCTCGCGCAGTTGCACGAACTCTTCGGCGCGCAGGATGGCAGCTATCTAAAACGCGCCAATCAGTGGCTTTCCGAAGGCATCGACATGGATGCGGACGGCCAGTTCAGTGAGCGTTCCACCACGGTTTACAACACCGTCAGCGATCGCGGACTCGCCTTCGCCGCCCTCAAACTCAACCGCCCCGACTTGCTCGAACCCGTCCGCCGCAATTTGCAGTCGATGCTCTATCTGCTGCATCCGGGCAACGAAGTGGTGACGGAAATTTCCAAGCGCCAGGACAAAAACGTACGCGCCAAGCCCGATCGCTACTGGTTCCCTGCCAAGCTTCTCGCCGTGCGCGACGACAACGGATCGTTCGAATCGTTCGCGCAGGCGGGCGCTATGGGTCAGCAATTATCGCTGCTGTTGGAATACCCGGAACTGCAGCGCAAAGTCACGCCCACCCCCTTGCCGGATCAGTACGAAAAAATCTTTCCTGTGGTCGGCATCGGCCGTATACGCCGCGGCAAAACCTCCGCCACGCTACAGTTCACCGATTCCGATCGCGTGTTTTGTCTACGCCGTGGAGACGTCGTGATGAACGGCATCCGCTTCGCCTCGGCCTTCTTCGGCAAGGGACAGTTTCTGCCAGGACAGGGCGGACCCGGCAAAGACGGAACCTACGAATTCACGCAGGATCTCACCGGACCCTCCTACCAGCCGC
>CAZCPL010000259.1:0-7970 GCA_964500255.1 uncultured Solibacteraceae bacterium
ATACAGGATCGCCTCCAAAACCCGCCCCGACTTCGGCGGCAGCCGCCCAAGCCGCGCTTCCTCCTCCGCCCAAACCATGATCCGTACCCGCAACTCCGACGGACGCGCGAGCTTCTCCATAAAATCCACCTGATCGATGCAAACCGTCAGAAAGAACCGCGTAAACGCCACTAGTGCTTCTTCGCTCAGCGATCCCCGGCCGTCCAGATCGTTGCGACGCGGCAGATCGCAATTGGCCAGCAGCGCCTTGTATTCCGTCACTTTGCGCGCCAAGCCCCGTGCTACTGACCACACCGCGCCGGTGTCGAGAACGTCCCGTAGCAAAGCGTGGGATATCAGCCGCGCCACGCGCCCGTTTCCATCGAGAAACGGGTGGATCCAGACAAAACGGTGGTGGATCGCCGCCATCGACAAAATCGACTCCGTGATCCCCTCAGGCAGGCAATAAGCCTGCTCAAAGCGGTCCATAAACCGCGGAACCGCCCCCGGACTGATCGCAATATGCCGCCCCACCTGCACATCCTGCAATCGCCATTTCCCCGGCGTCAGCGCAACGCGTTCGCCGTTGTCCGCACCAGACCACAACAAATCCTCCGGCAAATTGGCGCAAAACATCCGATGGATCTCGCGTATCCCGTCCGCCGTCAATGCCTTGCGACCCGCCAAGCCGCCTTGATCGATCCAGTGTTGCACCTTGATATAGGCCTTGGCTTCCAACTGCAAATCGCGCCTGCGGGCGTCCGCGGAGTAGTCGTTCTGAAGGGCACGTTCAATGTCGATCGGATGGGTATCGTGGCCCTCAATGAGGTTCGAATAATAGCAGTTCATCGCGCGCACCAGATCCGCCAGGTTGCCCAGGATCGATTCCGGCAGGCTCCGGCGAAACCCCTCGGATTTTCGGGAAAGTTCCACCGCCAGATCGGTCAACTCCCGCCGAAACCGGCATCCAGATCCAATCTGAAGCGGATCCATGCTGGTCTGATATTCGTTCCTATCCGGAGGATCGATGGCCGGTTTCATGTTTCCGCTTCTTCTCCTCTATCTGATGCTATCACGTAACTTAAAACAACACTACCCCTTCAACGACCTCCACCACGTCCGGTTGTATGTCCGCTTCCACGTCCACTTTCAGTTCGTTGCCCAAGGTCGCTCGGTTGGCAAAGGCCTTCACCAAAGAAACGGATCCGCACCCAGGCCCAAGCCGCTAGCGAACCGTTCCACCGGATCAATGGAGGACCCACCGGCGACCGCCGCTCGCGGAATATTTCAAGCGTCGGTCTCCAGTCGCGCCGGACAAGAATTCGCGCGATTGCCAAACGGGCCAAGCCTCCCCCCTCGGTCGCAGGAATCCAATCTGGCGATATCATGGCAGCAATGCCACTGCTCCATTGTTACGCCGACGTGAACGGCATCCAGCTTCACTACGTCGAAGAGGGATCCGGCAAGCTCGTCTTGTTCGTCCACGGCTTCCCCGAATTCTGGTACGAATGGCACGCCCAACTCGCGGACCTTGGACGCGACCACCACGCAGTCGCCATCGACCTGCGCGGCTACAATCTGTCCTCGAAACCGCAGGAAATCGACGCCTACAAATCCAAACATCTCGTCGAAGACATCCGCGCGCTTGCCGCCACGCTCACCAGTGAACCGTTCACGCTCGTCGCCCACGACTGGGGAGGCGCAGTAGCTTGGGCCTTCGCCATCCAGTATCCGGAACTACTTGCGAACCTCATCATTCTGAACTCACCGCATCCGGCGGTGTTCGTGCGCGAGCTTCTGACCAATCCCAAACAGCAGCGGGCGAGCCAGTATATGAGATTGTTTCAGAGCCCTGAAGCAGAGGATATCGTTTCGTTCGCGAACTTCAGGATGCTCAAAGAAGCCGCTTTGCAACGTCGATCCAAAGACGATGTTGCGAAATATGTGGAGGCGTGGTCGCAGCCCGGCGCGATGACCGGAGGGCTAAACTACTATCGCGCGATGCGCGTAAAGCCTCCTGCTTTGGATGGCGCGGTCGCGCCGATGACTCCGTTGGACCCGGCGGCGATGCAGGTCAGGGTGCGCACGCGTGTAATCTGGGGTATGCTCGATAACGCTCTAACTCCCGGCAACATCGAAGGACTCGCGGACTTCGTGCCCGACCTCGACCTCGTACGCGTCCCTGACGCGTCGCATTGGATCGTGGCCGAAAAGCCGAAGCTGGTGAATCAATTGATCCGCGAGTTTATTTCGTAGACATAGGACAAATGGACCCCAGCAGTGGGAAAAAGTAAAGGATTTGTTCGAGTTCGGCGAGCCGATGACGCCCGCTGAGTGCGATCGTGCGCGGTTGGCCGCCGAAGAAGGCGAAGGCGCGCACATTGGATGGATAGCACAAATACAACATCCACCAAGCCCATAATAGTAATGTCCGATATCTTTTCTAGCTTTTCTAGCTTTTCTAGATGCTAGACTCTAGCACTTCTCCGTCCAATCAGAACGCAACAATCGGCTGCTGCATGGCGATCAGCTTAAGATTCGGTTCCTCTCCATCGTTGACGTAGGCTTTCATCGCGGCACTGTTATCAGCCGAATTGCGCAGTAGCGTAACCACCAGTCGAGCGACCGGCGTGGACTTTGCCAACTCCGGATCGAACGCCCGCGACGCTTCTAGAAAGACGACCGTCCCCAACTGCCGCATTGCCGGACCCGGAAGGGTTGACAGCTTGCTATTGAAGGTCTCGGTAAGCTTCTCCCCGAAGGTTGCGAGCGCTTCCAGCGCCTTTTCTGGTTCACTGGCCGATTTCTCCGTAAACTCGGCAAGCGCCAATGAAGCATCGATCGAACACTTCACGGCCTCCGATTCTTTAAACAGCAGGCCGCCGAGAACCGGCGATGTCGCCGCTGCCCGCAGCAGCGAATCCATGGCAGTTTTGTTTGCAGGATCGTATAAATCCGCCTTCTTGCTGCCGATATCGACCAGCATCGCATGCACTTTGCCAACCACGGAACCGAAGCGCAACCGCGTGTCTGGATCGTTCACAAGCGCCAGGATTCCTGGAGCATCGACGTCGCCATAAAAGCCCTTGCGGGGATCGCGGAGAATCGGCAGGCAAGGGTAGATCAGAAATGGGGCGCTGACTCTCGAATCATCGTAGACCTTCATGTCGGTAAAGAAAACCAGCGGAATCAGCCTGCGCAACTGCGTTTGAATGTTCGCCGACAGGGCCCGATAGATCTCGATACCCGCATCGGAATTCTTGTCCGCCGGAGCCTTCAGCCAAGCGGCAACCGCACGCCCGGGCGCCACTACTTCGAGCGAGGCCAGCACATCGCCCAGCTTACCGGTTCCATTCACAATGCCACCCGATTGCCGTTCGACATCGTCCGCCGCTTTGTCGAGATCGAGGCTCCACTCATGCAGCGAGGTCTCCTGAAAGGCTTTCGGAAAGAGATCTTTCACCAAGGGCTGGATGCGATTCTCGAGTTGCATCGTGCGGACATCTCGCGCCGCGATGCGGAAGGAGTACGAGTAACGGAACGCTTCGTCGGAGTCTTCGGCGGAACCGAAGTTGCGCACCCCAGCCGCAGTCGCGCCAATCTTGCCCGTGATCGTGAGCGCACTCTGCCACTTGTTGCGCGCCTTGATAGAGTCTTTGGCCTTCAAATCGTAGAGCAGTACCCTGCCCCCGTCGTCCACTACAGTCAGCTTTGCAAGGGACTCATTGATCCGGTCGATGCGACTGTTGAAGTATGGCAGTGTGACTTCCACCGCACTCGTTCGCTTGATGCCGTGAGTGAGCACAGCGCCCCGCAGCGCGATGCCGGACATCGGATGCAGCAGCATCGATGTCCAGTCGCCATCGATTGCCGCGCGCACGAATGTCCCCAGTGCGGGGTTGACCGCGAAGTCGAATTCCGCGTCGAACAGCGCGGTTTTGGTGGTTGCTTGCGCGTATTCGAAGTGGAAGGCGAATCCGTAAGTCTTGTTCAGCGACTTCAACGCCGCATCGTAGAGATCCTGTGCTTTGTCGAGCATCGTGAACAGCGTCTTGCGGACTTGTTCCAGCCCCTTCAGATCGATCTTCGCGCCGATGAACTCGCTGAGCTTTGAGGCAACCCAGGGTTCGAGCTTTGAAGGA
Organism: uncultured Solibacteraceae bacterium; assembly: GCA_964500255.1. Classification (GTDB taxonomy): domain Bacteria; phylum Acidobacteriota; class Terriglobia; order Bryobacterales; family Bryobacteraceae; genus F-183. The sequence continues at coordinate 4,122 of CAZCPL010000259.1, forward strand.
TCGGTCAGCGCGACGGCCTGCTTGATCTTGTCGATCGCGAAGTGCTCATTGGCGAAGTCGACCAGTTGCTGGATCACGTCGCCGTCGAGAACTGCCAAGGTCTTCTTGGCAATATCTTTTACGGTTGCCGCTGCGCTGGACTTCAGCGCTGCGTCGAGCAGCTTTCCTTCCAGTGCAGTGTTGAGCCACGCTCCGATCGAGGTTGAGAAGAACAGCGGAGTGCCCAACGCAGCTTTGATATCTTCTTTGATCGAAGCGCTGTCGCTCGATGCCACTTTACGCAGCCAGGGTTCCAGGTCAGCTAGTCCCACGGCGCCAATTTGATCCCACAAGAGCGAGGAAACCTTGGAAGGCAGATTGTCCCAAGTATTGAGTACCTTGGAAATCTGCGTACGTGCGGCCTGCAGTTGCGAACCCGCGACATCATTCAACTTGTTCACCGCATAGTGCGAAACGAATCCCGCGAACTTCTCCGCCAGTGGCGTTGACGGATCCACCCAATCACGGAACGTCTGCAGATCCTTCACCAGTTGCGGACCGTGCACCCCAAAGACGGCCTTGAGAAAGTCATCCATCTGCGCGGGCAGAAACTTACCGGTGGATGGGGTCACCTTGACGTTCGCGTCGAGAGCGAAGTCCCAGCCTTTGCGGTTCAGCTTCGAGAGCCGAACGCGAAGAATCCGGTTCGTCGGATCCAGCGATTCACGGGCCACGATCAGCAAATATTTGCCCGCGGCATTGAACCCGACGGTGACGGCGGCTGCGGCCTGAATCTTGAGTCCAACGTCGCCGCTCAAACCTGCGGCGTTTACGGTGCGGATCCAACTGTAGTCGTAGCCGAACTTCGCGCCGACGCTGGCCGCGAACTCGCCGTCCACTTCGGCGGCGATCCAAGTGCCGGGTTCGAGTTGGTCTGGGGAAGAGATCTGCGTCGGAAGACGCCAGGCTTTGAAGAGCGAAGCGACGGCGTCCGCTCCGGTGGGATCTTTCTCCCAGGCGCGGGCCACAACAAACTCGCCGGCGGATTGCGCGTTGACACCAAACTTGACTGAGCCGCCAACGCCGAGAGCCACCGATCCCTTGGCGGCGGCAGCGATATCGTAGCCCCAGCGGAGTGCGCCAAAGCGCGCGACGCCAGCCTTGGGAATCACCAATGCCGCGAGTGTGTCCTCGTCGCTGGTGAGTTTCTTTTGCAGATCGCTAGCCGATTTCGTAATGATGAGTCCGCCGCTGACACCGGCCTTGAAGGATACGGTTCCGGTAGAGCCTCCGCCGCCAAAGTGTATGTCGCCGGTTTTGGCGGACAACGATCCTTGCAGGTCGATCACCGCATCGGCAGGCAGTGCGGTGTTGTTGGCGATCGATTTTGCGATTGCCGACGCTTCGTCGATCCTGAGATCGATTCCAGCTCCGAATTTCTCGTTGAGGAACTCCCCGTCTTTTTTCAGCTCGATGGGCATGGATCCTCATTTTACACATCCCGAGGCTCGATTGCTGGTGTCTGACAGACTCACGGAGCAGCGAAGTTTTCCACAGGCGGTTGACTAGAGGCGAACAGATGTCGGACACTAGCTATATCGTTTTGGAGTAGAGCTACTCAGAAGCAGAAGTTCCTGCAGTCCCTGGAATCTTCTGCCGAAGAGATCATTGATGGGTCACTTTGTAAGGATGGTATAGACGAGTTGCCGAAATTCTTAGCCGTCATCATTTCAATCCTTTTACCCTTCACCGCCGCTGCCGCCGCAGGAACCACCAAGCCGCAGGCCAAGCTCAGAGTGGCTGCGGTCGCTGCCAAGAAGCCAGTCTCACGTTCCAGGACGGTTACTTCGAAGTTGCCGTTGGTGCGGTCCGCTGTTGTTGCCAAGTCAGGGAAGCGTCTGACCCCGGCGCAGTTGGCTCAGGCCCGTCGCGCCGCCTATCGATATCGCTGGGTGGAAACCTGGCGTGAACCGAACTACGGAAATCCGACGGACGGTGATGACGCGACCGGTGAAGATCCGGCCGTTCGCCAAGCCGCAATCGATGCCCTAGGCAATTTCAACGGCACGCTGGTCGCCATGGATCCTTCGACCGGCCGTGTGTTGAGCATCGTCAACCAGAAGCTGGCGTTCAAGCCCGGATTTACGCCCTGTTCTACCATCAAGCTGGTGACCTCGCTCGCGGCGCTCAGCGAAGGTCTGGTGGAGCGTACGACGCAGGTAGCCCTGTCGCGCCGCCATCGTCTGGATATGACCGATGCGCTGGCTCGCTCCGACAACGGTTACTTCGCGGTGCTCGGTGAAAAGATGGGTTTCGACAAGGTCGTCTACTACGCACGTATGTATGGATTGGGTGAAAAGGCGGGGTTGAACATCCCCGACGAGCAACCCGGTTCGATCATTGATAGCCCGGAACAGGCCGATGGCGTGGGCATGATGTGCAGCTTTGGCAATGGCTTCAAGGTAACTCCGCTGAATCTCGCCGCGCTGGTTGGCGCCATCGCGACCAACGGTACCCTGCACTATCTGCAGTATCCACGGACGCCTGAGGCGCTGAAGGAAATGAAACCTGCGGTGAAACGCCATCTGCCGATCGAGGCGCACGCGCAGGAACTGCTTCCAGGAATGATGGGTGCCGTGGAATTCGGCACCGCCCGACGCGCGGCCTACGATCAGGAAGACGCGCCGTACGGCATGCTCTACGGTAAGACGGGAACGTGCACGAACACGACTTCCTCGACGCACATGGGCTGGTTCGGCAGCTTCAACCAGATCGGCAATCAGAAGGTTGTCGCGGTGGTGATGCTGACCGGCGGACGAGCGGTAAATGGTCCTGTGGCTTCGGGTGTGGCGGGTGCGTTCTTTCGCAATCTGGCGAAGAATTCGTACTTCAAGCCGCCACCGCCGGTGACCAATGCGGCTGCGAAGAAGCTGTCCCCGATCTTCTCTTTCTTCGCACCGTCAACCAGATAGACCAGTTCGTTTTGCAAGAAACCGCCGGGTCGTGAAACGACTCTCGCTCCTACCGGAACATTTTTCAGCCGATTGGTGATCGGTTCCGCCCACACAGATGCATAGCCGGGTTCTTCCAACCTGATCAGGCTCCCCTCAGGGCGCTTGCTCGGATCCTTATCCCCATCTTCGAGCCCTAGGCGACGTGGAGGAGCAGCGGGCTGCGCTTCAAGTCGTCGATCACTCCGCGGAGCGTCAAGACCGCACCGACCTCGTAAGTCTTGCCGGACTTTAACTCCACTGGCAGCGCCTGTTGCGGGATTTGCAGTATCCATGCCCCAGTGTCGTTCTTCGCGACAGTGCCCGTTACCTCAACGGTCGCGCGGACGGCCCTGGTTCCATCCTGCTGAATGAGATCGCGGATCTGTTCCACCCGCACACGATTCTGCCTGGCGAGTTGAACGGTCAGCACACCCTTCGCGGCATCCACACTCGCGGATTCCACACCACGGAGACGCATCGCGCGCGTGGCCATCGAGTCCACGCACGGCACGCAGTTCACGCCTTCGAACATCATTTCGATCCGTTGCACTTGCGCGGATGCTGCGGTTGTGAGCGCTGCTAGCAAAAGAAGTCTCATTTGTAGGCCCGAATCGCGTCTGCGTTCATTTGATATGCAGTCTGGCCGTAAGGGCTGTCGCCGGTCTGCAAATCCAGCTTGCCATAGATCCAGACCGCGCCGGTGAGCATCTTTGCGGGGCGACCTTGAGCGCGCGCGAGGATCATCTGATTCGCCGGCGGCGGAGGGGTGTGCACGCACATCCCCGCGCTCGGCACCACCAGAAACTCGCTAGTCTCTTCGGTGCCGTCATCGAACGGGACGAGGTATCCGGCGATGCGCACCGGAGCTCCGACGGCG
>CAZCPL010000260.1:0-7967 GCA_964500255.1 uncultured Solibacteraceae bacterium
GCGCATGGACGGGACGGCGAGCTTCTTCGCCGCCGCCTTTTTGGCTGTCTACGAAGGCCATCAGGAAGCGGTCATGTGGTACGCCTCCCTACCCGAGTTGCTGTTGTTCCTCGCCTGTCTGGGATTCGTCTGGTGGTGGATCGATTGGATGGAATCCGGCCGGCCGCTTCACTACGCGCTTGCCCTCAGTTGCTTCGTGCTCGCACTGCTCTCAAAAGAGCCGGGCGTGGTGTTGGTTCCGGTTGCCGCCGGTCTACTGTTCTGGAAACGGCGAATCCACCTGGGGCTGTGGATCCTGCCACTCGCGGTGCTGGCGCTCATCTACACTTGGGGAATCTTCGCCGCAAAAGCCGATCATCTCCATCTAAATGATGGGACATTTTCTTCCTCCGCGCCATTTATCCTGACATGGCTCAGAAGTCTTCTCCGAATGTTCTGGTTCTGGGGATTTCTAAGCCTGGCCCTGATTCGCTGGAAAACGCTGCCGCTTCCGGCGGTCTTCTGGATCGCCGTTTCACTGCTGCCCTACTGCTTTCTCACCTACATGCCGCATGTGCCGAGCCGACACATATATCTCGCAAGCGCTGGAATGGCGCTGATTGTGGGCGTCGCTTTGGCGGGAATGCAGGAACGCCGCTGGATACTTACCGCCTTATTCACGGCGATGCTGGTACATAACATCGGCTATGTTTGGATCAAAAAACGCCAGCAATTTCTCGATCGCGCCGAACCGACGGAGCATCTGCTGCGCATCGCCCGCGAAAAGGGTGCCCCACTCACAATTGGCTGCTTCCCCTATGCCCGCGAAGTCGCCGAGCGAGCAGTGGAAATCATGTTGCGGTGGGACGCTCAAAAATCGCTGCACTGGTCGAAAGAAACCGGGGCTCTCAATCTTTGCGAAATGAGAGCCCCCGCATCTTCTAAACGCTAGCCGAAGCCGCCAGCGCCTGATCGATGTCCCAAAGGATATCGTCGATATCCTCAATGCCGATCGACAACCGAACGAGGTCGGGAGTCACCCCCGCGGCCAACTGCTGCTCAGCCGAAAGCTGCTGATGCGTGGTCGACGCCGGCTGGATCACCAAAGACCGCGCGTCGCCCACATTCGCCAGGTGCGACAGCAGTTTGAGTGAGTTCACGAACTTCTTGCCAGCTTCCAAACCACCCTTCACGCCGAAGCTGAAGACAGCGCCCGACCCGCGCGGCGTGTACTTCTTCGCAAGCTCATAATACGGGCTCGACGGCAGTGAGGCGTACTTCACCCACGACACACCCGGATGCTTTTCCAGATGCGTGGCAACAGCCATTGCATTCGACAGATGGCGATCCATCCGCATGCCCAGCGTCTCAATCCCCTGCAGAAACAGGAACGAGTTGAACGGGCTTAGTGCCGGACCCATGTCGCGCAGTCCTTCCACACGGCACTTGACGATGTACGCAATCGGGCCGAGCGCTTCGGCAAACTTCATGCCGTGATAAGCAGCCGACGGCTCGCTCATCAGCGGGATCTTGCCGCTATTCCAATCGAACTTGCCGCCATCCACAATGATGCCGCCAATCGATGTCCCATGGCCACCCATGAATTTGGTGAGAGAATGAACCACGACGTCGCAGCCATAATCGATGGGGCGGCAGACATAAGGGGTGGCGAACGTGTTGTCCATAATCAACGGCAGGCCGTGTTCATGGGCGATCGCCGCGACTTTCTCGATATCCAGAATATTGCAGCGCGGATTCGAGATCGTCTCGCCGTAGAGCATCTTGGTATTGGGCTTGATCGCCTTGCGAAAGTTTTCCGGATCGTCCGGTTCCACAAACGTGACGTCCATGCCCATCTTGCGGAAGGTCACATCGAGCTGTGTGTACGTGCCGCCATACAACGTGCTCGCCGCGACAATGTGATCGCCCGCCTGGCAGATGTTGGTGATGGCGATGAACTGCGCGGCCTGGCCGCTCGCCATCGCAAGCGCCGCCACACCGCCTTCGAGCGCAGCCACGCGCTGTTCCAGCACATCCGAAGTCGGATTCATGATGCGCGTATAAATATTGCCAAATTCCTTCAGCCCGAAGAGATTCGCGGCGTGATCGGAATCATTGAATACGAACGAACTTGTCTGGTAGATCGGCACAGCCCGCGACTTGGTTGTCGGATCGGGCGCATAGCCTGCATGTAGCGCTTGGGTGTTGAAACCCCACTTGCGGTCTTCAGCCATAATCCACATTCTACAGGAGTTTCAAAGAAAGCTCCCAATGCATCCCGAGACTCTTCGTATCATCAGCTTTAAAGCTCTGCGGGATTGGAGCTTCGCAGAATCCCGAAGTTCATGGTCGTGGTGGGGAGCCAATGGCTCTGGCAAAACGGCGTTGTTCGATGTCTTTGGATTCCTGATTCAGAGAAGTGGTCAGTCGAGGCCACGAAGGCAGATGACTGGCCATGCGATTTCGAATGAGCAGGATTGTGACAAACCGGATGAGGAACTCACCGCGAAGAGCAGACGCTGGAATCACCGGATATCTTGGCGATGAAGGTCGAACTACGCAAACCTTGAAAACGCTTGAAAAGGCGAAGGCCCACCTGCTCCGGTAAGAGCGGGTGGACCTTCGTTGTGAATAGAGATTCGGACTAGAACGAGTAGCGCAAGCTCAACTGAATGTTGCGTTCGCTACCCTTGCTGGTGACCATGCCGAAAGTCGCGTTCGTCGGGTTGGTGTCGACGCCGTTCCAGTTCGGATGGTTCGGGAAGTTAAAGAATTCCGCGCGGAACTGCAATGCCTGACGTTCCAGGAAGCGGAAGCTTTTGAACAACGCGCCGTTCCAGTTCTGGAAGCCAACGTTGTTGAAGGTGATCGAGTTGCGATTCTGGTTCGGTGCAGTGCCATTGGTCGGCCGGGTCGCCCAGGCGGAGCCGTTGACCTGCGGATTGAACCAGAAGTCAGTCACTCCCGCGTAATTCAAGTTCGCGTTGCGGTTGGCGAATTGCAGCGGGCGGTTGGTTTCGCCATTCAGGTTCCACGGCTTGAAGTTGGTCGAACCGATACCGAGGTAATCGTCGCCGTTACCGATGGTGATCGGCGCACCGGTTTGGAACTGCACGCTACCCGACATCTGCCAGCCACCGAGAACCGTTCTCAGCATGCCCTTGTTCCCATTGAAGAACGGCATGTCCCAGATGAAGTTCGAGATCACGATGTGGCGCGAGTCGTTGGCGGACTTGCCCCAGTTGAGACCCTGGTTGAAGGTGTCGATGAAGCCATCGCGAGGACCGGAGTTGTTATCCATGGTCTTCGAGAAGGTGTATGCGACACCGTAACTCAGGCCCTTGGCGAAGCGGCGATTGATTTCGAACTGCAGACCGTTATAGGTGCTGCGTCCGGAGTGCTCGAGCATCGGGATATTGGCATAGCCCTTGTACGGCCGGAGGAAGTTCACGTTCGCGCCCGCGTTGGCGGCCTGCAAGGTGGTGCCGGTCGGCAACTGGTTGAGGTCGCGCTCACGGGACAGGTAGTTGCCGGTGGTTCCGATGTAGGCCACTTCCACCGTGGTGTTGCCGGTAATCTGGCGCTGATAGGTCGCATTCCAGTTGTAGCCACGCGGAATCTTATAGACCGGATCGATGGTCATGAAGAACTGCGGGAAAGCTACGCGGGATGCACCGCCGGGGTTGTCCGCGACACCATTGGTCACCGAAACCATCGGCTGGAACGGCGGGTTGCCACCAAGGAACACGCTGTCATACACTCCAGGGCGGGAGATAAAGCCGCCGAAGCCCATGCGGATCACATCCTTCGAACTCGTCTGGTAGGCGAGGCCGATGCGGGGCACGAGGTTATGCTGGCTCGGGGCGGGATACGCGCTGCCGCCGGAGAGCAGGTTGTTGAAGAGTCCGCTATCGATGGCGGCCACACGACCCTTGCCGGCATCCGGGAACGCCGAACCGGGAATGTAGACGCCGTTGAAGGCGGCACCCGAAATCACGTTGCCCGTGCCGCGGTCAAGAACCTGTGCCTTGGACGCGTCGTAGCGCTTTGGATCGAAGACCGCGATGTTGCCCCAGAGCGACTTGCTGTAGCCGTTCTGCCAGGTGCCGCGGAAACCGAGTTCCAGCTTCAACTTCGAATTCACGCGCCAGGCATCCTGACCGAAGTATTCGAACATGTGGCTGCGATACGGGGTGTAGGCGCGGGGGCCGATTTCGGCGTAGGTCGAGAACAGACCCATCGCCGCGTTCGAGAGACCAGTGCCAGTTCCGGCCGCACCGCCAGGACGTACATCGTTGAAGATGAAGCGACCGTTCTGGTTGTTGGTGCCGCCGGGGACGCCGGAGACGTTGATCTGATCGAAGTCGTTCTGACCGGCGCGTTCCCACAGTCCGCCGAACTTGAAGGTGTGGTTGCCCACGATCTTCGTAAAGTTGTTGGAGATGTTGTAGATTGGGCCAGCGGAACTGGCCGGGTACGGACCACCGTCAATCGTGCCGACGTTCGGAATTGCGATGGTCGGAACCTTGTCGAGAATTTCCTTGCGTTCGGGGAAGATGTACGGGTAGTTGATGCCGGAGCGGCTGCGTAGGTAGCGTTCGCCGCTACGGTCGATGCCGATCTTCACACGGTCAACCGACGCGGTGAGCAGGAACTCGTTGATCGAGGTCGGGCTGAGCGTCCAGGTGTGGCCGAGGCTGCCGGTCTGGTTGGGACGCGACCAGTCCGTAATGGCGTAATCGAAACCACCGCGGAACGTGTCGAGCGCGGTCCAGGAGTAGTTGTTCGCGCGGAAGCGGAAGACCTGGTTCTGGGTCGGATTGTAGTCGACCGAGATCGTGTCTTTGCGTTGGTTCTGGAATCCGCCACGCTGCTGGAAGAAGTTGGCGTTGCCGGCGTAGAGTCCATTCGCGGCCGGATACGTCCGCAGGAACGCGATGCCGTTCGCACTGAGGCGCGACGTCGGAATGATATTGCCCGCAAACGGCGTGCCCGTGGTCGGATCGTTGACGGGGCGGGCAGTGTTGTAGTAAATGCTGGGCGTGAGCAATTCGCTGAAGTTGCCCTGGCGCATCGAAGCGGTTGGAACGCGCTGGAAGGTCGTGTCCGTGAAACGGCGGCGGACATATTCCTGCGCGAAGAGGAAGAACAGCTTCTCGCGATTGCGGTTGAACTTGCCGGGGATTGTCACAGGACCGCTCACGTTGAAGCCGAACTGGTTGAACCGGAGAGCCGGGCGGAAGGCCGAGGCGGCGGTGAGGTTGCGCGACCAGCTATTTGCATCGAGAACGTTGTTGCGGAAGTAGTCGTAGAACGAACCGTGAAAGTCGCGGCTGCCGGAGCGGGTTACCATGCGGATCTGACCGCCGCCGGAACGGCCGTACTCAGCCGCGTAGTTGGCCGTGAGCACTTGCACTTCCTGAATCGTGTCCGCGTCGGCCGACGTGATCGAGGTGCCGTTGGCGCGGGTACGGATACCGACTGCGCCGTCGAAGGTGATCGACGAATCCTGCGAACGTCCACCATTGATGGTGAAGCCGCCCGAATCGAGACCGAAGCTGAAGCCGGTCATCGCCGAACCGCGGCGGACACCGGGCTTCAACATCGCGAGGAACAGCGGATTGCGGCCGTTCAATGCGAGGTTCTGAATCTGTTGCTGTTCGACAGTCTTTCCGACTGCGGAGGTTTCGGTGTTGAGCTGGGCGATGTTGGCTTCCACCTTGACGGTTTCGGTCAACTGGCCGATGGAAAGGTCGATGCTCACCTGCAGCGGAGTGGCTGCTTCCAGCTTGTTGCCGGTCTTGCTCGACGTCTTGAATCCCGGCGCTTCCACGGAAACGGTGTAGTAGCCGGGGCCGAGGTTGGTGGCCGTGAAGAAACCGGTTTCGTTGGTGGTCGTCTGGCGTTCGAAGCCGTTTCCTTCGTTCTTTACTGTGACCTTTGCATTGGGGACATTGCTGCCGCTCGAGTCTCTTACGTAACCCGAAATGGCGGAGGTATCCGACTGCGCGAAAATCCCGAACATGGCGACAAACATGGCTAACAGGAGCCGGAGTCCGCCACTTGGGACGATGCGTGCTTTGCGCATAGTTATCCTTTCATTGAATCTGGGGGTTGATTGCGATGAAAACACGGGCAAACGAGATGCTCTTGAGACTTCCAGAGGATCGTTTATTTGGCGCTTGCACAAGTTCCCTGAAACACTACTGACTATGAGGATGATCCCACAAATGGCTCTCGTAGTCAAATGTGGATTCAGAGATCTTTCACGGTGTGACAGAATTTATCGGAACGTAACGGCTACTGAACTTGCAGGGATGCAGGTTATTTGCGGAACATGCTTTGAAAATCGGGTTCCTTGGCCAGTTCAACTGCAATCCCGTAGAAATCCACTTGAAACTCTCCAGAAGCGCAGACAGCAGAAGGTAAGCCCAGCAGATGTTTCGCTTTGTGTTGACTAGATTCACGTCTGCCGCCATGCGACTTGGATTGGCCTCAAGCTGTCGAATAGCCTCTTCCTACGCAACCTTCGCATGATCGAGTGACGAGAGCCCGACAAACATGTCGCCTATGGTCAATAGTTCGTTTGGGTCAATTGAGGAAGCCCGGATGTCGGCCATCATCTGCTCCGGGGTGCGCTCCCACGAAATCTGGAAGATCACCGGGAAATTTAGGGGATTGTCCCAATCTTGGAGACCCTATGAACTCGTCAAAGAAATTTGCCATCATCGTCTCCTTCGCAGTTTACATGAGGCCGACTCAGGACGACATCGGCATTCAGCATGTAGAAGCGGTGGTTCCCAGTTTCAAGAATCGAATGGCAAATCCCAACCCACTGTCCGACCACGAAGCAAAAGCGTTAAAAGATGCGCTCAACAAGAAACTGGTTCATTTCACAGGTTCTCGTTGGCGAACCGAACGGACACACTTTGATTTTTATGAGCGTTACCTTGATCGGATTGAGGCAGACATCGAATCCTTTGAAGACGCACTGCCACCAGACCTGCGGAGCACCTACGACAAATCTTTACTTCAAAAGCACGAGTTATATAGACTAGACAAAGCGCCTTGAGAAGCAGCGGCTTCAATCAACCAGAGTCTAAAACGATTCTAGGTTGCTTTCTGGCCTCAGGAATGGCATCTGTGATCATTGCTGTCGATAGAAAGTTGGAGTCCAAGTGTAGTTGAAAGTCCAAGGTACTATGTGAGTCCAACAATCAGTTCCAGGAAAGGTAATAACAGATGAGCGTAAGCGAACCTAGCTTGCTAGGATCTTGAGTACTAGAATAATTGCTTGTACTCACTGGCCTACGGCATGATCCGTACCGGATCATTTGGTGTTTTAGATACATCTATTTGGCCTTAGAAGTTGCCCTGGTTGCAGCACTTTTGAGCCGAGGTGCTGGATGGGATTTTGTTACAGATCGTGAACCCACTCCCGGCTAATCACTTATTGTGAAGCAAAAGGCTTGCGGTTGCTGACAGCGGAAAACCTCTGATCGACCAGCATCGGTTCTGCATTGGTCGTGATCTGTCGGGATTCGTTGTACATGGTTGCCAGCGGATCCTACGGATTCCACCATCAGGAGGTCAAAACACTCGAACGAATTTCCGGTAACGGTCTTTGCACCTACAGAAGTTCAATCGCTCACTCCTTTGGTTGATTTGATTGGTCGGCAGACTGGCGAAGGATTTTCTTGACGATCTCCATCTCGTGCACTTTGCCGTCTTCATCGATCACAAAGAGCTTCCGTTTCTCGGCTGCATACTTTACCGGGCCGTTTACAGTGAGGTTTGCGGCCTTCGACCGCAACCGCTCTTGCGCCAAGTAAGCGTGAGTTTCGCCTTCGATCAAGAATGTCTCGTACACTCTGTACACAGCCGTCTGAGAGGAACTCGTATTACCTCGGTACGTGCCGTAGTTGCCATTTGCTTGAGCGGTTCCGGTCGTATTGGCGCTGCCCACGGTTCCGGCGAAATAGCGGGAG
>CAZCPL010000261.1:0-2911 GCA_964500255.1 uncultured Solibacteraceae bacterium
CGCCGGTCGCGACGTTCACGGTCTTCGCGCGGCTTCACTCGTTCTCGTTCTGCGCGCGCAGGGTCCACCTGATCGGCATTCATCAGCAACGATTCGTAGCTGATGAACTCATGGCAGTTTTGCTGCAGAATCGTCGACGTGAAGGCTTTGCCGCCGACTACGAAAACGGTTTTGCCGTATTCCTTAAGTTTGTTGAGCAGCGGCACAAAGTCGCTATCGCCGCTGATGATGGCGAATGCATTCACATGCGAATGCGTGAAAGCCATTTCGAGCGCGTCAAGAGCGAGGTTAATGTCCGCGCCGTTTTTGTCGCCGCGGAACGAAGGGATGCGCTGCACCATTTGCACCGCGTTTTCGGCCATTTGGCGGGTGGCTTGTTCCTGCCGCCCCCAGTTGGCGTAGGCGAACTTGGCGACAACATCGCCGCGTTCCTTGAGAGCTTCGAGGGGCAGCGAAACATCGAATTCGCGCCGTAGCGTGGACTTCACGCCGATCTCGATATTGTCGTAGTCCACAAAGACTGCGATGTTCTGTTTATCTTGCATTCATGTTTTCCACTTTTTCCGAGCCGCACGCGCAGAACGGGTTCGGGTCCGTTCTGTGAGGTGCGAGCATCACGCGGGTTGGCCTTCGGTCATTTGATTCGAGGCCACCGCGTTCTCGATGAACGTGACGATCTCGTCAAGGGCCGCGCCCGGTTGGAACACGGCAGCCACTCCGGCTTGTTTCAGTTTTTGTGCGTCTTCGCCGGGGATAGTTCCACCAACGATGACCAGCACGTCGGTCATATTCTTCTGCGCCAGCCGTTGCATCACTTCGGGCACGATGGCATTGTGTGCACCCGACAGAATCGAAATTCCAATCACCTGCACGTCTTCCTGCAGCGCCGCGTTGACGATCATTTCCGGCGACTGACGAAGACCTGTGTAGATGACTTCCATACCGGCATCGCGCAGGGCGCGCGCGATGACTTTCGCACCGCGATCATGCCCGTCGAGCCCGGGCTTGGCGACGAGGACTCTGATCCGATTCCGCACTAGTTGGGTCCTAATTAGTTTATCAGTACAAAGGCCGCCATGAATCCTACCGGTCGGTTTACGGGTTGTATGGTCGCGCGAGTGCGGTGCGGAACTCAGGTTTGCAGCCGAACATTCCGAATACGATGTTGCACAGGTCTGGCAGAGAACCCCCTGGGGCCGTGGCGGAACTCACGGCTTACGCGAAAGAAGTTCCCTGTTTCGCCCGGGTTCAAGCAACTGCGCGATGCGTCGGCCTTACCGGATCGCAAATACGGCATTCGCATTGATGCCTCCGCAATTCTGAGAGGGATTACCGGTGCACGGCATCGTGCATGCATCGATGCCCCATCCTTCCCGATAGGTGGTTGTCGCATTCGAGGCGGTCTGGAATTCCTGCAGGAATCCCGGGCCTCGGCAGTTGCGTTTGATCAGTTCCTGCATGCGACTGCGGGCCCATTCCAGGTCGAGAAGCTCTATTGCATCCCTCGCGTCCTGCGTCGTGGCAGTGCAATCCTCGTTTGCCGGCCGCGTCCGACTTTCGAATCTGTTGGTCGCAAAGCATAGCGCGGTACGACGCAACTTTTGACCGCATTTTCCCCTGCGGATCGGTCCACTTCCTTATGTTGGAAGCGCCTTCGGTAAACTTCAGGTTCATGGCCGGAGCGTGTTGATCCAGGCCACCGCCAGCGATCTGGAATGTTGCGGCGTCGATCTGTTTCAGTTGCGCAATGCGCGAGGCCAGGTCGGCGGGTAAGCTGCGCGGAAAGAAAGGCCGCGATGCCGCGCTTAAGCGCGTCGGCATCCTGCTCATAAGCGGCAACCTTGGGCCGCAATGCACGAAACTCGCGTTGCGCCTGCTCCTGTGCGTCGTTGCGCGCCTTCAACTCTCGTTCATTCTCGTCGAGGAGCTTCTGCTTGTCGTCGGCCACTTGTTTCAGCCCGTTCAGCTTGGCCGCGGCCAGTTTCAAGTCATAGTGGACTTTTCTGGCCCGAAACAGGGTTTTCGACAACGCCGCATTCGTCTGGCGGACCTCGGTGATCCGCTGCTGAAGATCCGCTGCGTCTCTTGGGTTGGCTCTGACGCAAAAAGGCGAGGCGGAAGCATCGCGGCGTGAATTGCGAAAATTCCTCGAAATCTGGAAGGATGCGGATCGCGACCTGCCTCAGTACCGCGATGCCCGGTTGCGCGTCCAACCGTAGAGTTTCCGCAACAAGGGCTTCTGCGGCCGTCGTTGAGTTCTTGGCGCGCGATATCCGGTTCAGGCACGACAGATGAATTACTGGGGCGGAGCAAGCTCGTGGAACAGGTGACGCAATCCGCTGAGCATTTGTTCGGGTGGGATGCTGGCAGCGATCGGAATCATCAGCACGCCTGCGGGCGAGAAGCTTGCACCCGGAGTCGCCTGCACCATTGACATCAGGCGCGCGGGATCGATCTTCGACTGCGGGTGGAACTTGATGTTCAGCTTGCCGCCGCGGCGATCGACGTGTTCGATACCGGTCTTTTCCGCAATGTTCTTGACGACCGCGAAGAGCAACAAGTTCGCGACTTCGGCTGGTGTGGGGCCATATCGATCCGAGAGTTCGTCGAGCACTTTTTTAACAGCCGCTTCGTCTTTGGTGTCGGCGATGCGTTTGTAGGCGCGCAGGCGTTGGTTCTCGTCGGCGATGTATTCGCCAGGGATGCGCAAGTCGAGTCCTAATGTGAGGTTGGCGTGGACTTCGATGGGCACTTCTTCGCCCTTGAGTTCCTGTACGGATTCTTCGAGCATGCGGATGTACATGTCGAAGCCGACGGCTTCGATATGGCCGTGCTGTTCGCCGCCGAGAAGGTTGCCTGCACCTCGCAGTTCGAGATCGAGGGCAGCGATTTTGAAGCCTGCGCCGCGGTC
>CAZCPL010000261.1:2921-7902 GCA_964500255.1 uncultured Solibacteraceae bacterium
TCTGAGAATTCTTTGAGTGCGGCGAGGCGCTTGCGGGCGATTTCGGACAGATCTGTATCCGGCGGAATCAGAAGATACGCGTAAGCGCGGCGATTGGATCGGCCGACGCGTCCTCTGAGCTGGTAGAGCTCTGAGAGTCCGTGGCGCTCGGCGTTCTCAACGATGATCGTGTTCGCCAATGGGATGTCGAGTCCGTTTTCGACGATCGTCGTGCTCACGAAGACATCGAACTCTTTCTTCATGAAGCCGAGCAGGACGCGTTCGAGTTCCGCGTCGCCCATCTGGCCGTGGCCGACACCGATGCGTGCATCCGGCAGCACTTCGCGAATCGAGTTGGCACGCATGAAGATGGAATCGACGCGGTTGTGAATGAAGTAGACTTGGCCGCCGCGAGAGAGTTCCTGCTCGATGGCATTCTTCACGATGTCGATATCGAAGCGCGCGACGACGGTGTGGATGGCGAGGCGATCTTTGGGAGGCGTTTCAATCACGCTCATGTCGCGGATTCCCAAGAGCGACATGTGCAGAGTGCGGGGGATGGGAGTGGCGGACATGGTGAGCGCGTCGACGTCTTTACGGATCTGCTTCAGCCGCTCTTTGTGGCGGACGCCGAAGCGCTGTTCCTCGTCGACGATCATGAGGCCGAGGTCGCGGAACTCGACGTCCTGCGAGAGGATGCGGTGGGTCCCGATGAGGATGTCCACCTTGCCATCGGCGGTGTCTTCGAGAACCTGCTTCGCTTCCTTGGCGGTTCGGAAACGGCTGAGGTGTTCGATGCGACAGGGAAAGGCCTGGAATCGGCGTTTAAAGGTCTCGAAATGTTGATACGCGAGCACGGTGGTTGGCGCGAGCACAGCCACTTGCTTGCCATCCCCCAGAGCCTTGAAGGCGGCACGCATGGCGACTTCTGTTTTGCCAAAGCCGACATCGCCGCAGAGCAGGCGATCCATGGGCTGGTCCGATTCCATGTCTCGCTTGATCTGCGTGGTCGATTCGATTTGATCTTTGGTGGCGGTGTATTCGAACGAGTCTTCGAATTCGCGTTGCCAGTTGGAATCCGGGGAAAACGCGAAGCCTTCGGCGAGTTTGCGCTGCGCGTAGAGCCTCAAGAGCTCTTCCGCCATGTCGCGCATCTTGGCCTTGACGCGGGATTTGGTCTTGTTCCAGGTGGCACCGCCGAGGCGGTCGAGCGGAGGCTTGGCTTCACCCGCGCCGCGAAATTTCTGGACGAGATCCATGCGAGTGAGCGGCACATACAAGCGCGCTTCGCTCGCGTACTCGAGCAACATGAAGTCGCCCTTTTGTTCGCCTTGAGGGATTTCGCGGAGGCCGAGGAAGCGTCCGACGCCGTGCTGCGAATGGACGACGAAGTCGCCGGGTTTCAGGTCGGCTATATCGGCCGCGAAGGCCGCCATTTGGCTCTTGATGGCCGGTTGCCTTACGACCAGGTCGTTGGATTCGAAGAGATCTTCGCTGCCGATGATGGCGAACTTCGCATCGGAGATCACGACGCCGCGACGGATTGCGCCTTTGACGAGATACGTCGAAGCTACGGATCCGGAAAGGTAAGACCGGTCGGCGAGATACTGACGCGCGGAATCGTCCGCTTCCACCGCCGCTTGAAAGGGAACCGAGTATTCCTGAAAGATATCCGCGAGCCGTTCCAATTCGCCTGAAGACGATGCGAAGAACGCAACGCGCGTGCCTTTCGCGACCATGGACTTCGCCTCGCTGACGGCGATCTGCATGTTGCCGTGAAAGGTGCTCGACGGGCGGGTCGGGATGTAGAGCGACTCGGGTGAGGATACACCGATCTCAAGCTCGCGGAGGTGGATTTCCGTGGTGTTTCCGAATGTCGCGCTCAGTTCGCCCCAGCGGAAGTAGTTGATGTCGGCGGGCGCGATGGGCTTCTTGTCGGGGTCGTCGAGGCGCTTCCACAAGCGATCGGCGGCGGACGAGATCTGTTCCGGCTCATCCAAAATCACCAGCGGATTCGAGGCGAACGACAAGATCGAATCTTTCCGGGGATTCACCAACGGAACCAGGAATTCCCAACCGGGGAACGAATCGCCAGGGCTGGCAACACCCGCAAAATCGATCTTTGAAGCAATGTCGTGAAAGAGTTTGCGCGAGCGCGGATACTCGATGAGTGGAAGCACGTGCGCTTCGGTCACCTTCAACACCGAGCGTTGCGTATCGACATCGAAGCGGCGAATGGACTCAATCTCGTCGCCGAAAAACTCGATGCGGATGGGCTTTTGCGATTCGGCCGGATAGATATCGAGGATGCCGCCGCGGAGCGAATACTCGCCGGTCATCTCGACAGGTTCGCGGCGCTCGTAGCCGATACTTTCGAGATGGGCGATGAGCGACTCAAGCGGTAGTTCTTCGCCTTTGCGAATCGTGAGGCTCAGTTGGCGGTAGAATTCCGGCGATTCGGTGCGCACGAGGGCCGATGCGATGGGCGCGATCGTGATGGGGATTTTCTGGGTCGCCATGCGCCACAAGCCGGTGGCGCGCTGTTCGGCAATTTCCGAATGCGGCGACAGGCGTTGCGCGGGAAGGACATCGAAGGCGGGAATCGTTAGCGGATTGGGTAGGTCCGGTCTTCTTACAAGAATGTCGAAAAATGTTTGGATGGCATCGCCGAGCACTTCCGCCTGTTTGTTGCCATCGACGATGACGATTTGTGGGCGTTCGGTCAATTGCCACAACAAGACCAGATAGAGGCCCTTGGCAGTGGTGGTGAGTCCGGAGAGGGAAAAACGATTGCCTTCGCGGCGAGTGATGTGGGCGGCGAGTTCCTGAAAGGCCGGCACGCGGGCGGCGCTTTGAAAGAGGTCTCTGATAGCCGGGTGGATCACTTTGTTGACACGCGAACAACGGGACTGGCGTCGTCGAGTTGGGGTCCCGTCGCATGGCCGAAAGCCAGTCCCTGTTCGCTCGCCAATGCGTCCGCGACGACATTCGATGTCGAGAATCCGGCCTCAAGAGGGATGGTCATCACGCGGCCGCCCGCCGCTTCGACCTCCTCTTTGCCGGCGATGTAATGGGTCCAGTCCGCGCCTTTTACGAGGATGTCCGGCAGCAACGCCGCGATCAATTCGGTTGGTGTATCCTCATCGAAGAAGGTGACGGCGTCCACGGCTTCGAGTTGCGCAGCAAGCGCGCCGCGTTGGCTTTGGCTGAGAATCGGGCGCGAAGGTCCCTTTATGCGAGCGACACTAGCGTCGGTATTGAGGGCGAGTATGAGGACGTCGCCCAGCGAGCGCGCTTGTTCGAGTAGACGGGTATGGCCTGCGTGGAGGATGTCGTAACAGCCGTTGGTGAAGACGACGGTTTTGCCCTGTTCGCGCCAGAGCTTGCGTTGTTCGAGAATCCGCTGGCGTGAATCGAAAATCATTATTGGGCGCTGTTGGCGCCGCGCTGCTGCAGTGCCTTGCGGGACAGTTGCAGAATGCGGTCGGCGACCTTTTGTGGATCGTCGATATCGGCCATGTGGATACGGCTGGCGCTGTTGGCGGTTTCCACCGAGAGATTTCCCAAGCCGAGGACGCGCTGTTTTACACTCTGCTCGACGCGCACGTCGTGCACTTTGGCGACGTCGATGGCGTGCATCTGCTTGCTCAACAGGCCGGATTCGAAGCGCACCCGATCGTCGTTGATCACCAAGCGGGTCAACCGCGAATTGATATGGCGCGACGCGATCCAGCAGAGGTAGAGCAAGGGAGGCAAAAACGCGAGCCACCAATACTGCGCCAGCGCTTCCAGCAGGTTCATCGCCTTCGCAACGCCGAGGCAGAGGAGGGTAAAAATGGCGACTCCGTAAGCGGTTTTGAGCAGCTTGATGGAAGGGCGGACGACGAATTCTTCCATGGATGTCCACGAGAGTACCATGGCGCACCGGCATTGGTTTAAGAGAGACTAGATATTTGGGATGCCAGAACACACGAAGAGAATTCTGATTTCGGTCGCCGGGCACGTTGGCAGCGGCAAGAGCGTCGTCTGCGACCGACTGAAGCAGGCCACCGGACTCGAAGTTCTTTCCACGGGCGCGATTCTGCGCCGCATCGCGGCTGAGCGGGGCATGTCGCCGTTGCAGATGAACGATTACGCACGCATGGACCGCGCGGTGGATGACGAAATCGATGGATACCTGAAGCGCCTGCGGGATGCGGAGACGTCGATCATTCTGGATTCGCGGATGGCTTGGCATTTTCTGCCGAACTCGCTGAAGGTGTATCTGATTGTGGATCCTTATGTTGCGGCGAAGCGCATTTGGGAAGCGGGTCGCGCGGAAGAGCGTTATGGGTCGTTCGAAGAGGCGCTTGCCGCGAACATGCAGCGCCAGAACTATGAGAAAGAGCGGTTCAACAATCTTTATCAAGTGACGTGCGACAACTGGCGCAACTACGATCTGGTGTTGGATACCACGACGGCAGATCCGCAGTCGATTGCCGATACGGTTCTGCGCGCGGTTGAGGAGTTGGAAGGGAGCCGTCCGGTGTGTTGGCTTTCGCCGAAGCGGCTGATCCCCACGCAGCAGCAGGTTGCCGCCGCTGGTTCGGATTCGCCACGCGTAGCTGTGCGCGATGGATGGCTCTATCTGGAAAGCGGCGAACGAGCGGCGAGCGACGCGCTGCATGTCGGTGCCGGTGCCGTAGCGTGTGAGTTGGCTGCGTTCGAAGACGATGCGGCAGCGGAAATCGCGCGGCGGGTGAACATGAATGCGTTGGGCGATTGGCAATCCGCGCATAGTTTCCAATATTCGCAATTGCCGGCTGCTCTGGCTTAACCGATTCGATTGGCGCGACTTTTCGGTCGCGTGCAGACACATATCTTCCATGGCGAGTTCTTTTTGAACCTGGCTTTACGCAGCGGCGGCGAGTGTTTTGCTGTTTTGCGGACGGTTGAGGCAGCAGCGCTTGAACTTGACGCCGGAACCGCAGGGGCAGGGTTCGTTGCGTCCGGGCTTGAGGGG
>CAZCPL010000262.1:0-2703 GCA_964500255.1 uncultured Solibacteraceae bacterium
GCCCTTTCCTACCGGCACAGACTCGTGCGGCAGATTCGGGATGCCCGTCAACATGGCCCGGAACTGCTCGTCGACCGCTGCAACTTTGGCATCGAGTTCGGCCATGCGCTCGCCCATCCCGCGAACCTTGGCCTGAGCTGCCGACGTATCCACACCCGTCTTCTTGAGCGCACCGATCTCCATACTGGCGGCATTGCGCTCAGCTTTGAGCTGTTCCGACTCGGTGACGGCCGCGCGGCGTTCGGCGTCGAGCACGCGGAACTGCTCTTTGTCGATGAAGTAAGGCCGGGTCGCCAACCGCTCAGCGGCGGCGTCGAGGTTGTTTCGAAACCAATTCAGATCAAGCATGGGTCGTAAAGGGAGAAAGGCAGAGGATTCTCTAGTTGAAAATCCTCTGCCTTTCAGAGTAGCGTTTTTCGAGCGGTGACTACCGGCTACTGGCGATCCGCCATCGGGATCCACGGCTGCCCCACTTCGGCACCGGTGTACTCGGCGCGTGGGCGGATTAGGCGGTTGTTGCGGTACTGCTCGAGCACGTGCGCTGTCCAGCCGGACATGCGGCTCACCGCGAAAATCGGGGTGAACATGTCAATCGGGATACCCATCGAATAGTAGGTGGAGGCTGAGTAGAAGTCGACGTTGGCGTTGAGCTTCTTCTGTTCTTTGATGTACTCTTCGATCTTCTTCGATGTGAAGTAGAGATCCTCGTGTCCCGTGCGCTTGCCGAGTTCGAGGGACATCTTGCTGAGATGTGTGGCGCGCGGATCGATGGTCTTGTAGACGCGGTGGCCCATGCCTGGAACCTTTTGCTTGTTGGCGAGCATGTTCTGAACGTGAGCCAGAGCCTTCTCTTGAGTGCCGGCTTCGAGCAACATCTTGATCACGTCTTCATTGGCACCGCCATGCAGGGGTCCCTTCAAGGCACCGATGCCCGAGGTCGCGGCCGAGTAGATGTCCGACAATGTCGCGGCAGTGACGCGGGCCGCAAACGTGGACGCGTTCAGTTCGTGATCGGCATGCAACGTCAAAGCGAGATCGAAAGTATGCTCGGAAATCTCGTCGGGCTTCTTGCCCGTGAGCGTATAAAGAAAATTGCCGGCGAAACTCAGGGTTGGGTCGCCGGCAATCACTTCCTGTCCATTTCTCAGACGATTGAACGAAGTCACAATCGTCGCGGTCTGCGCCATAAGCCGGTGCGCCTTCTCGACGCTCGCCTCAATCGAAGTATCCTTCGAATTCGGGTCGTAAACACCGAGCATCGACACGGCGGTGCGCAGAACATCCATCGGCGTATGCGTGCCGACGGACTTCAAGAACGCCGTCACTTCGGCAGGAATCGCCCGCTTGGCGACTAGCGATGCTTTGAGCGTGTCCAGTTCAAACTGTGTGGGCAACTTGCCATGCCACAACAGATAAACGACCTCTTCGAAGGTCGCGTTCTCGGCCAGCGTGTGGATGTTGTACCCCTGATAACTCAGGATCCCCGCGTCGCCATCGATGAAACAGATATTGGAAGACGTTGCGACAACGCCTTCGAGTCCCGCACCTGCTGCAGCAGCCATAATTTTGGTATTCTTCCCCGAACCTTGGTTTCGTCAGTCAACCGTCGTTGTGTTGGATGACCGCCAGCCTTCGAACGCTTTCAATTTTATCAGAGCTTAGAACTCGCGGAAGGGAGACGGCTGTTCCATACCGACGCTGCCCTCTTCGATCCGGGCAACGTAGTAGT
Organism: uncultured Solibacteraceae bacterium; assembly: GCA_964500255.1. Taxonomy (GTDB): domain Bacteria; phylum Acidobacteriota; class Terriglobia; order Bryobacterales; family Bryobacteraceae; genus F-183. The sequence goes on from CAZCPL010000262.1 coordinate 1,730, forward strand.
TCTCACGCTTCACGGGCGCACCGGCAATTCGGCGCAGCATTGCGATCTGGCCAGTATGCGTCAACGCATCTGCAATCGGACCTTGAAACAACTTGTTCTCGTCGCAACCTAGCGGTTGATCTTTCGACAGCCTGGCGTCGAACGCCTGCAGCGCGTCGAAATAACGGCACACCTCCGCGTCCCAATCGAGCGGCTTCGAATCTTTCCAAGCTGGCTTGCCGTTGGCCATCGCCAAGACCCAGTCGAGCAGATCGCCCATGTGTGCAAGGATTTCTAAACAACTCCGGCTATCGTCGGTGGAACGGAAATTCACTGCCGATTCCGGCATGCCACGCAGGGCCTTAGCCGACCGATATGCCAATGTCGCAACTGCGTGTCGAAGTGTCATCGACTTTTTCCGCCACGTATGGAATCGGGCAGAAGGCGAGCAAGTCGAGTTGTCTCTGATTCAGGCACTCTTCCAGCGTCAATAAGATCCTGTTCGAGTCGCTTCATTCAGACGCCAAGCGAAGGCTCGATCTCTTGTGCCGTAGCGGCCAAGGTGATCGCCCGCATCACCGCATCCCGATCGGTGGCTCGAATTGCGTGATCCAGCAACAGCGATTCCAAAACGTCCGGGTCTCGGATCTCGTCGATTTCCCGGGACAATTCCTGGCCCGGAAAGAAACGCGCGAGTGCCCGACGCAGAATACTCCGGGCTTCCTCAGCCTTTCCCTCAGCCTTTCCCCGAGCCTCAGCCCGAGCTTCATCGCGTTCCGCAGCCTCTCTCGCACGGAGCGAATAGCCTTCTAAAATGGCTTCTCCCAATCCCACGCGAATCCCTCCCAGCATCTGTTCGAGTTCACTTCTATCGTATCGTAGACTGCCCAGCATCAAGAATCGCGCAATTAGGCGTTCCTCACCCGTTGCGGCAACCTGCGCCCCGACCCGCCACGCATCCTCTCGCCCAAGACGCGTCAACAACGCCCATGGTA
>CAZCPL010000262.1:2713-7055 GCA_964500255.1 uncultured Solibacteraceae bacterium
TGGTAGGAGCCCAGGACCTCCTTCGGAAAGCACCGGTTCCGGATCGAGTTCCCATAATCTTACGGTGTGAAACGCGTGCGTGATGCTGGTCTCGCCAATCGAGTGAGCGCCGAAGGCGGGAAGCTCATCGGGACACCCCTCGCTTCCCAGCAGCAGCGCTACGGATTGCACAGGCCGACGATACTGCAAAGCCAGACTGCCACCATAGCGGGCCATCGTTCCGGGAATCCCCTTGCGATACCTCACAAAGAACTCCACATGAAAAACGCTAGGTTCGCCGCCGTCGATTCGCATCGTCGCTACATAGTCCGGCATCACGACCGGTGGCGCGGATTCCGGACGCAGAGGTTCGAGTTCCACTAGCGCTCCAGGTGGCACGATGCCAAGGATCCGCAGAAACAAACGGGGCGACTCTTCAGCCAACTCCCTGGCAATGCGATCGAACGGTTTGTTGATTCCGGGTTCCAACAAAACAATAGTGCGTCGAGCCCGGAAAAGTTCTCACCTAGTTCTCGCCGAGAATCGCCTTCACGGTTGCGATCAGATCCGCCAGCGGAACAGTAACTTGTCCGGTCTTGCCCTGCTTACGGAACTCCTCGCGATCACCGATGTTGGTGCGCGCCTGCAAGCCAGCCTGCAGATCTTTGACCGAGGCTTCATCCTTGGCCATCTCATCCGAACCGACGATGACCGCAACTGGAACCTGACGCAGATTCGCTAGCGACAGTTGATCTTTCATCTTGGCGTTTGGTTCACCGAAGTAAACTTCCGTGCGGATGTCCGCTTTGCGCAACATCGACGCGACTTTCAATAGATACGGTGATGCCACACCAGGCAGTCCGATGATCATCACTTGCGTCAGTGTTGGAGACACTTCCATCAACTTCAAACGGCGCAAGGCGGCGGAGAAGCGATCCAAGCCGAACGACGCGCCCGTCGAGGGAATCGACTTCTCGAGAAAGCGATCGACCAGATTGTTGTAGCGTCCACCGCCCATGACCGCACCCATATCGGAGGCATCGGTGAGATAAGCTTCGAAAATCGGGCCGGTGTAGTAGGCAAGTCCGCGAGCCAGCGAGACATCGAAGATCGCGTCGTGCTCGGTAACGCCAAGGCTGGTAAGCGATGCATCGAGTTGGCGCATTTCGTTCAGCGCTGCCGTGCACGTCTCATCGGTGGGAAGCTTAGCTGCGGCATTCTCCACCACCTCGGCGCGCGTTGTCCCGGTGATCGCGATCAGTTCGAGCAGACGATTGATCGAGGCTTCGTCGAGACCAACACCGGGGACGCGGCTGCCGGATGCATCCATGCGTCCACCAGCCAGTTCGAGGCGGCAGTCCTTGTCGCCGATCTTCTGCAGCTTGTCGACCACGCGCAATACATGACGCTGCTTTTCCGGAGTGGTGATGCCAGTCGACGAGAGCATCGCTTCGAGCATCTTGCGATTGTTCACGTGTATGGTGAAACTGCGCTTTTCGGCAGAGTTCGGAAGTCCCACGGCGGCGAAGATATCCGCCATAACGGAGACGATCTCTGCATCGACGGCGATGGCGTTGGAACCGGCGGCGTCGAAGTCAAACTGCCGGAACTGGCGGAAGCGGCCCTCTTCCGGCTTGTCGTTACGAAACACGGGTGCTAACTGATAACGGCGGAACGGCAGACGCAATTGCTCCGGATACTGAGCGAGCAGGCGTGCAAACGGAACCGTCAGGTCATAGCGCAGACCGACGTTCTCGCCCTCTTTGCTCTTGAAACGGATGATCTCTTTCTCCGCGTCCTCGCCGGAAGTTCCGAGCAGCGTGGTGAGGAATTCCACACACGGCGTATCGAGCGGAACGAACCCGTAGCGTTCCAGAACCTTGCGAACCTTTTCGATGAGCGGTGTTTGGAAGATCATCTCTTCCGGCAGGATGTCGCGGTAGCCCCGCAACGTCTGTGGTTCGACCAAAGCGCGGCCGGCGTCAGATGGTGACATCAGTGACCTCGATAAGAAAAGGGGAGAAGCTGGAAGGGATTTGGTTCCGGGAGAGGGTCTCGAACCCACGGCCTCCTGATCCACAATCAGGCGCTCTAACCAACTGAGCTACCCCGGAACATGCACAACGTTGCTTACTCATAAAGTATACCAACAGGACTCGTTGTGATGCGAGTGGCACCCGCCTTCGCAAGCCGCGGAATGAGATCGCGCGCGTCGATTTTAGTGATCACCATATCGATGATGCCTCCACCGTCGGCTGCCGGCGAAACCGTGTACTTTTCCTGCGCCGGAATGAGCGCCACAAGAGCCGCGAGTTCCGTAGGACCGGCGATGACACGAAGGCTTTCTTTGGTATCCGCACGGAGGCAGGATTCGAGCAACATCGCGATGCTATCGAGCTTCGCGCGGCGCCAATCGTTCCGCATGTAGACTTTCTTGCTGGCAAAGAAACGTGTGGAAGAAGTGAAGACCGTGTCGATGATCTTGAGGCCGTTGGCCTGCAACGATGCGCCGGTCTCGGTGGCCTCTACGATGGCGTCGGCAAACTCACCGACTTTCGCTTCGGTCGCGCCCCAGGAAAATGCAACTTTGCAGTTGATTCCCTTCTCCGCCAGCCAACGTTCCGTGATGGAAACGAGTTCAGTGGAAATACGCTTTTCCACTCCATCCACGGGCATGAGATCGCGCAAGCTTTGATAAGGACCGTCGCGTTTCACTGCCAAAACCCAACGAATCGGCCGGTAAGTGCGCTTCGAATAGTTGAGATCGGCAAGCACCACGAAGTCGTCTTCAGTGGCACCGGTCTGATGATTTTCAATGCTCTCGCTGATCCAATCCCAACCGGACAGGCCGCAATCGAGCGAGCCATCCGCGACATACTGTGGGATTTCTTGCGGGCGAAGCAGCACGGGCTTCATTTCCGGATCGTTGGAACTCAACCAGAGGGAACGTTCCGAACCGCGAAAGTTAAAGCCCGCGCGGGTGAATAGCGAAAGTGTCGATTCTTCTAGGCTTCCCTTAGGGATGCCGATGCGTATCTGCTCCCGCGGCGAGGCGGTGGAGGAAATGCTCATGGGTGGAAACTCCTAGTATAGCGGTCCCACCCTTGCCCACCGCTTATGGGAGACGCGTCGCCTGACGTGCTACCAACTGCCAACCCTTCGGGGTCTTGGCCCAGACCTGCAACAGATTGAGCTTGATCGGTGCGGCGTTCGATGCCGAGTTCAGAATCTCGACGTCGCCGCGAACCAACGCGGTATTGCCGAAGAACTGCATCTTCTGCTCTTTGTATTCCCACTTCTCGTACTTCGCCTTTTTGAAGGCTTCGATGGCCTGCGCCTTGGTTTCAAGAAGTCCGTTGGAGTGGCTGTAGGTGACCGTGTCGCCAATGAGCTTTTCGAGGGTCCCGATGTCTTTCTTGAGAACGGCGGTCGCGAAGTCGTCGATCAGCTTGCGGACGGCGGTCTCGGAGCCGCCTGCCATCATCATGGCGGCGGAGCATACGAAGGCAAGTAGGATGCGTTTCATGACTCACTAGCTTATCCTATGAGCGATGATCCTCGTTACCTCGCTTTTCCTGATGCAGGTGGAACACCAGCACCATCCTCCACGCTCGGCCACTGAATATGCTCACGTGCTCAAAGATCCGAAGCGGGATGAATGGCAGAAGCCGCACGAAGTGATCATGGCGTTGGCGTTACGAAAGGACGAAGTGATCGCCGACATCGGCGCAGGCAATGGCTACTTCACCGAGAAGTTCGCCCGTCACGCGGCCAAGGTCTATGCGGTGGATATCGAACCGAAGCTGCTTGAGATGATCAAGGGCGATCGCATTGAGCGCGTCACTGCGCTGACCGATGATCCGAAACTGCCGACCGAGTCGGTGGATACGGTGTTTCTGTGCAACGTGGTCCATCACATCGACAAGCGCGGTGCCTATTGGGCAAAAGTCGCGAGTGCATTGAAGCCGGGCGGACGGGTGGTGATCCTGGACTTTCATAAGCGTCCACTGCCGGTGGGCCCTGGGCCGGGAATGAAGATCGATAAGGCGGTGATGATCGAAGAACTGAAGGCTGCGGGATTCAAGCTTTCGAAAGACTATGGGGACATGCAGTATCAGTATTTCCTCGAGTTCAAGCGATGAGACTCAGCCGTCGTCAGTTGTTTTGTGCGGCCGCTGCGGCTTCGGCTTTCGGGGCGGATACGCCGATCATGGACACCCACGTCCACTTCTACGATCCGCAGCGGCCGGGCGGCGTGCCTTGGCCTTCGCCCAAAGAAACCGTGCTGTATCGACGAGCGATGCCTTCCGATTATCAAGCACTGTCAAAGGCGCGCGTCATCATTGTGGAAGCGAGCAAGCTG
>CAZCPL010000262.1:7065-7884 GCA_964500255.1 uncultured Solibacteraceae bacterium
GTTCGTCGGTGGCTGTGTCGGCAATCTCGATCCCTCGGATGCCGCGTTTGCTCAACAGGTGGCAACATTCGCAGGGAATCCGAAGTTTCTAGGAATCCGACTGGGAACCAATCGCGCCCAAGAGCACTTCGACAAACTGAAGCCGTTAGAGGATGCAGGTCTCGCGCTGGATCTCATTGGCAACGCGGAGATGTTCCCGCTCGCCGCGCGGCTTTCGGATCGGTATCCGAAGCTGCGGATGATTCTCGATCATCTTCCATTGGGGAAGCCCGAGGCTTCCATCAATGAACTGCGCGACCGCAAGAATGTCTATGCGAAAGTCTCCTGGATTCTCCGCAAAGCCGACGACAAGCTCGAGAACCATTTGGAAGCGCTCGATGAGGTCTGGTCTGTGTTTGGGGAAAACCGCGTCGTCTATGGAAGCAACTGGCCCGTCAGCGATCTTGTGGTGCCCTACACGAAGATCCAAGAGACGGCCATTGCGTATTTCCGCAAGAAACCCCTTCAAAAGTACCTGATCGACAACTCGCGAGCCATTTACCGCTGGGGCAGGTAGCCGCGATCGCGCATCCGTTTGCCGCTAGCGCGATGCTCATCTTCACTCATGGCGTGCACTCCCGACGCGTCAATCCAAAGATTGTAGAAGTTGAAGAGACAGCAGACATTGATCGCGTCGTAGATCGCTTCTTCGCTATATCCAGCACTTCGCAACGTCAAAATATCTTCGGCATTGACCTCATGAGCCTTGGAGTTCATCTTGCGAATGAAGTCGAAGAGAGGATCGTTTTCGCGACCTTCCAGCTCCGCATCGACCTTCTC
>CAZCPL010000263.1:0-6423 GCA_964500255.1 uncultured Solibacteraceae bacterium
TCAAAGCGGACAGTTGATGTGTGAATTCCACCGGACAGATCACATACTAGCGACACCGTGTCACGCTAGCCTTGACATTCCACGGATTTTTGATAGAGTTAATCGAACTTGGCATGTTGCAAGGACATTTCAATCGCTCGGGCGATTTATATTTCACAAACTGTTGTGTGCCAAAAATTATATAGATCCGTTCGGGGGGGTCCTATGAAACTTAATCGTTTCCACGTTCTATCGGCAATCCTACTCATGCTTGCCGCTCTATCTTTTGCGCAAAACTTCGGTGAAATCACAGGAACCATCACGGATCCCTCTGGTGCCGCCTTGGCTGGCGCGGAAATCAGCTTAACCAACCTTGCCACCAACCAAGTCCGATCGCTTACAACCACGGCATCGGGTACGTTCACAATTCCATTCGTTACGCCCGGCCAGTACAAAATTGAAGTCAAGGCCAAGGGCTTCAAAACCGGCGTCGCCACCAACCGCACAATTCAAGTCGGCGATGTGGCCAAAGTCGACTTCGCCCTCGAAGTTGGACAGGTCAGCGAAAGCGTCGAAGTCGCCGCCTCAGCGGAAATGCTGCAAACCGCTTCCACAGCTACCGGTACTGTCATTGAACAAAAGCGTATCGTGGAGTTGCCTCTCAATGGACGAAATTACCTTCAGTTGGTAAAGCTGGCACCGAACGTCACTGCGGAAATGGGATCTGGTGGTCAGGCCAATGGCCGACAGGGCGGTGAGCGCTCCAACCAGGCGCTTTCCATTGCAGGTATGCGCCAGCAATATAATCGCTTCACACTCGATGGCGTGGAAAATACCGACATCAACTTCAACACTTTCGTTGTGCGTCCGTCCATAGACGCCTTGCAGGAGTTTAAGGTGCAGTCTGGCGTTTACTCGGCCGAGTTTGGCCGTTCGCCATCTCAAATTAACGTGAATACTAAATCGGGTGCGAATGAGTATCACGGAGTACTCTTTCACTTCCTCCGCAACGACGCCATTCAGGCTCGCCAATGGTTGCTAAGCGGCGAGAAAAGCCCGTTCCGCCGCAATCAGTACGGATTCACCCTCGATGGTCCACTTTCCATCCCGAAGGTCTTCAACGCCAAGAACAAGCTGTTCTTCATGGTGAACTACGAAGGCTTGAAGGAGCGCAAAAACGGCATTCGCCGTACCACTGTGGCCGACGATGCGATGCTTAGCGGCGATTTCTCCAGCCCCGCACACTTGCCGATCTTTGATCCCAACACAATCCGCACTGTCAACGGCCGGGCAGTCGCAGATCCGTTCGCCAACCAACGCATCCCCTCCAGCCGCTTTAATCCGACCTTCACAAAACTGCTCAGCTTCTACGAAAAGCCGAACATTCCAGGTGCTGTGGCCGGAATCTCAGGCTTCAATTATGAACGCAAATCTCCGAATCCAGTGGATTGGGACCAGTTGACCTCTCGCATCGACTGGAACCAATCGACGCTCAGTCAATGGTTTGGCCGCTATAGCTGGGGCAGCGAGTTCGTCGGCGACGGCGAAACCTTTCCCCAACAGGACTTGCGCGCCGTAACCAAGAACTGGCAGGCCATGCTGAGCAACGTCCGCACCTTCTCACCCACGCTAGTTAACGAGTTTCGCCTTGGCGCGACGGTTTTCGACAATGATCGCGCTTCATTCTACAATTTCACCCGGGACGTGACCACGGAACTTGCTATCCCTGGCCTGGTGGCTCCGATTCAGGCCGCTTGGGGCTCCCCCCAGGTTGGGTTTGACGGCAACGGCTTTGTGTCGGGATGGGGCGAAACCACAGAAGCTCCCTTCGTGTTGCGCAACCGCACCTACCAGGTACTCGACAATCTGAGTTGGATCAAAGGCAAGCATACTTTCAAGATGGGTGGCGAAATCGCCAGCCGCCGCTTCAACCAGATTGGCAATCAGTTCCCCCGCGGCTTCTTCCAGTTCGCGGGCCGAAACACTGCCGATCCGACAAACCTGGGCCGCACTGGCTCAGCCTTCGCCACCGGTCTTTTGGGTTGGACCCAGGAAGCCACCCGCGCCCTCGGCATCGCTAATACTCAGTTCCGTCAGTGGTCCTCCGCATTTTACTTTGAGGACACATGGAGACTGCGCTCAAACCTGACCCTGAATCTGGGTTTGCGCTACGAATACACACCAGCGTTCCAGGATCGCTACCGCGGCATCTTTAACTTCAAGATGTCTTGCCCTGGCGTCAACGACCAAGGTCTGGATCCCTCCTGTCCGATCCCCGTAATGGTCCGGCCCGGCGAAGGCGACTTCCATGAAGGCCTCAACATACGCATGGCCGATCGCATTCCCAAAGCCACCGGCGACGAAGTCCTCGGCAATCACGCCACCATCCAGACAGACAGAAATGACTGGGCGCCCCGCATCGGGCTTTCTTGGCAGCCAATGTCCAAGATGACGGTTCGCACCGGATATGGTTTGTTCTACGCCCAGGACACGGGTAACCCCATGTGGGACATGGCTCGCAACTTCGGCTTCCGCGAGTCCGCTCGCGGTCTCGATACGGTACCGAACGTAAACCTCAGCAACCCATGGGCGGGCTCGGGCGCAAACGTGTCCGGCCTGTGCTCGGGCTGGTCGGGCTTGTGCCTGTCCGGCTTGTATTCCTTCGCCAACGACACCAACCGCCGCACCGCCTACGTTCACCAGTACCTGATGAACGTACAATACCAACTGACCGACAGCATGCTCGTCGAAGTGGGCTATCAGGGTAGCGGCGGTCACAAGCTGATGCGCATGTACGGCTGGAACGATCCGATCTTCAGGAGCGGTCCCACCGATAATCGGACGGCCAACCAGCGCCGCCCCTGGGGCACTGACTACTATGGCCGCATCCAGACCATCGGCAGCCGCGCCAATTCAAACTATCAATCCGGCATCGTCAAGGTGCAACAGCGCTTCAACAAGGGTTTTACCTACCTCATTTCCTACACTTGGTCCAAGTCGATTGACGATAGCTCAGGGATCCGGGTCAACGACGGCGACAACCTCTTCCCGGCAGCCAACTATGACTTCACGTTGGAGCGCGGCCTCAGCCAATTCCACCAAAACCATCGCATGGCCACTTCTTTGCTGTATGAAGTGCCGATTGGCCGTGGCAAGAAGCTCGACTTCGGCAAGGCGGGCAACCTCGTCGCTGGCGGTTGGAGCATGGGTTCCATCATCACCATCGCTACCGGCTCGCCCTTCGGCGGCGGCGGTTGTGGTGATTTGGGTGGAACCACGCAGGGCAGCCGCGGGGACGCCACCGGAGTGCCGCTGAAAGCGGACAATCCAACTCCGCAGGAATATTATCGCCGCGACGCAGCAGGGCGCGGATCTGCGGGGATCACCTGCAGCGCTCCCGATGCCACAGGCGTAAATCAGCTTACCTACCGTGCGGGCAACATTTCGCGCAATCCATATATCGGTCCCGGCTTCTTTGGGTGGGATATGTCCTTCCTGAAGCGCTTTGACCTCACCGAAAAAATGAACCTCGAGCTCCGCATCGAGAGCTTCAACTTTCCGAACCATCCGAATTGGGGCACTCCCAACACTAACCTCACTTCGCCGCAATACGGTCAAATTACCGGCGCGCGGGACATGAGAACCAACCAGTTTGCTTTGAAACTCGCCTTCTAACGTTTCGTTGCAAACCAATCCTAAAGAAAGGGCCCCTGGCGACAGGGGCCCTTTCTTATTGAAGTTGTCCTAATGCCTCAACAGCGGCACCGCGAATTTCTGAATCGCCGCTTTGGGCCGCTTGCTGGAAGTAGCTACGGGCTTGGGCAAACCGGCCGGTTTGCCCGTACGCGATACCGAGGCCGAGCAGTGCTTTGCCGAGGCCGGGGCGAAGGCGCAGCACCGTTTCCAGCGGCGCAATGGCCTGACCGGCACGGTTGCTTGTCAAGTACAAGTTGCTCAGATTCAAATACGCCTCCGAGAGCGAGCCGTCAAGCTGCGTCGCTTCCCGCAAATAGCGCTCTGCCTCGCGAAATTCCCCGCGTTCGGCAAGCGCGGTGCCGTAGTTGAATCGCGCGGTCGCATACTTCGGGTCACGAAGTGCCTGGGTAAAGTGATTCCGGGCTTCTGCCCAGCGATTACTTCGATGTAGCAGGTTCCCGAGGTTGTTGTGCGACTCGGCATAGGCCGGCCGGCGGCGTAGCGCTTCGCGCCATGAGGATTCCGCCTCCCCAGCCATGCCGAGTAGCGCTTGAGCCCGGCCCAGATTGTTCCAAGCCTCCGGTGCGTCCTCATCCAGCACAACGGCGCGCTGCAGTGCCGCGATCGCTTCTGCGTACCGCCCCCCTTCCAGATACGCCTTACCCAAATTGACCTGCGCAATGGCATCCTCCGTCAGCGGTTGCAGCAGTCGCACTGCCTCCTCCGCTCTTCCCAATTCCACCAGTGTCGCACCCAGATTTCGCAATCCCGGCCGGTAACCCGCGTCCCGCGCCAGCGCGGCCCGATACCACTGCTCCGCCCCCGTCCGGTTACCCTGCCGATAATAAGCCTCGGCCAGTTGATGGTAAAATTCTGGCTCCTTTGGCGCGTGCTTCCCGATCGCCGCCTCCAGATCGCGAATCCCCTCTGCCAGGTTCGCCGCCTGGTACACCTGCGCCGTCGCAACATAGAGCTCCCGCGCCGGGCCCTTCAAATTCTTCGAAACTTCACTCAACACAACCGGCCCCTTGTAGGCACTGGCCGCACTTTCGTGTACCTCCGCGCGCGGCGCCATCAAGGCACCCGCCACTCTCCGCTGAATCCGGTGGTCGGTCATCACCACCTGCACCACATCATCCGTCCGCCGTTTCGGCATATGACAACCCGCGCAATCCCCCCGCCCTTCCGGCTTTCCCGCATGCAACTTCACTTCTCCATGGCAACCCGCGCACGATCCATTAAATGCCTTCTCCCCTCGCTTCACGGTGTGTGGATCGTGGCATGTGGTGCACGTCATCTTGCCTTTGCTCTCAAGAAAACACTGCGACTGCTTCATTCGATAGCCATGGTGCGCAATCTCAAAATGGTCTCGTGGCCCTTTCCCAGCTGGAAAATCAAAATGCACCATGAATTCCTCCAGTGCTTCCTGCGGCTGATAGGAAAACGGCTTCCGTTCAAAGCGGCGAATCGCATAGGGCAGGGCTCGGCTCGTCGATTCGAGATGGCACTGCAGGCAAACTTCGAGTTGCCGTTCCTGGCTCGCATGCTTCGGGTTGAAGATCGCCTTGCGAATCTCTTCCTTCGCCTTGCCTCCACCCGCCGCGTTCACATGCGCTTGTCCCGGCCCATGACAACGCTGACAGTCGATCCCCTCGGCCATCCTCCCTGTTCCCTCCTCCGGATAGCCGTTGTGGCAGAACAGGCACTCGCTCGAAATCGCACGTCGAAAGCCCGGATGGTCTCGCTGATCGTAGCCCGGACTCATGGCAAACTTGCCTCCATCTTCCGCGTACCAGCCCAGAGGTAGCTCCACCAGATCTCCACTCGGTTTGCGGTGGAGAAACGTCCGCGCGTGGTTGCCACTGCCCATCACGAAGTCGATTCGCCGCTCCAGTTCATTCTCCACCTGACCTTGCGCACCAATTTGGTAGCGCCGCTCGAAGAAACTGCCGCCGCGCTCAAGGATCGCAAAGTACGAATCCGACGCGGAGTGGCGAAACGGTTTCTGCTTCACCAACATGGCCCGCATGGCTTCCGCGCGCACCGGGGAGAACGCCCGAGCCATCCCCGTCTGCCGGTAAGTCTGCGCAATCTTGGGATGACACCCCGCACAGGATTCCGGTGAGGCATAGTACTTCACTTCCAGCTCAGGCGCCGGACGCTGACAGGATGAAGTCAACAACAGCAAGAGGATTAGCAGCGGCATTGGGGATAATCTTATCCCTTTCACGCATAGCCGGAACGGTGCAAGACCCGCAAGGGGCACCCGTCGCCGGAGCCAATATTACAATCACCAACGCAGCCACCAATGCGGCGCGTTCAACCACAACCAATTCAGAAGGGGTCTATCCTTTCCCCGCACGCTCGGCCAGGTGAGGCAGATAAGACTGGCCCTTGCCCCTAAATCGTTAACTTGATAGCGTGGGTAACAATAGGGAGTCTATTCATGTACCAAGTTGTCGCTAGAATATTGTTCATTCTTGCTTTCGCCGTCTCCACGGCATTCGGCCAGGTCACTACTGGCACCATCCTCGGCTCAGTCACTGATTCCACCGGTGCCGCTGTTTCCGCCGCCACCATCACCATCACCGAAGTCAATAAAAACACCACCAGCCGCACTCAAAGCGACGACTCAGGCTCCTTCAACGTGCCTTTCCTCGTCCCCGGCACTTACACCATCGCCGTCGAGAAGCCGGGCTTCAAGAAAGGTGTACAAACCAATCTCCTCCTTGAAGTTGACCAAAAAGC
>CAZCPL010000263.1:6433-7861 GCA_964500255.1 uncultured Solibacteraceae bacterium
GGCTCGCGCCGACTTCCAACTCTCCATCGGCAATGTTACGGAGACGGTCGAGGTCACCGCCGCCGCCCCCCTCGTACGTTCCGAATCCGCCGAACTCGGCGAAGTCATCGGCACCCGCGCCGTTCGCGAGCTTCCCCTCAATGGCCGCAATTTCGCCCAACTCGTCTATCTCAACCCTGGCGTCACCCCTGGACAAGCCGGCGAAAACCTCTCCGGAGCCTCCACCTTCAATCCCCGAGGCCCTTCGAATTTTAACGCCCTCGGCAGCCGCGCCAACACCAACGCCTGGCTCGTCGACGGTATCGACAACAACGAGTACACCTTTAATACCGTCATCGTCGCCCCCAGCGTCGAATCCGTCCGCGAGTTCAAAACCCTCACCGGCGTCTTCTCCGCTGAGTTCGGTCGAGGTGCTGGCGTCGTCTCCATCTCCACCCAATCGGGCTCCAACGACTTGCATGGCAACGTCTTCGAGTTCCATCGCAACCACGTCCTCGACGCTCGTAACGTCTTCGCTCCCGCCAACCAGCGCAAGCCCGTATTCCGCCAAAATCAATACGGCATTGCGGTCGGCGGACCCATCCTCATCCCAAAAATCTACAACGGCAAAAATAAGACGTTCTTTTTCTTTGACTACGCCGCACTCCGCACTGGCCGCGGCATTGCCACCGTCAACACTGTCCCCACTGCCCAGATGCGCAACGGCGACTTCAGCCAGTTGATCGCCGCTGGCGGGCCCAATCTCACCATTTACGATCCCCGCTCCACCCGCACCGTCGCCGGATCCACCACTCCCGTTCGTGACGCCTTCCCTGGCAACATCATGCCCGCCTCCGCCATCAACCTGGTCGGTCGCAACGTGCTCAGTATCTATCCCACCCCCAACGCCACCGGCCGGGTCAACGGGCTCTTCGATAATTTCACCTCCGTCCCCAATCGTCAGGTTCGGGATAACGTCTACACCGGTCGCTTCGATCACGTCGTCAGCACCAAAGACAACATCTTCTTCCGTTACACCTATAACAACTACAACCTCACCGCTCCCCAGGGTCAGTCCAATTGCTGTCTACCCACCCCCGCCGACGCCGCCTCCCGCTTCACTCTCGGACCATTCGTCGCGGGCCTCCAGGACACCATTCTTACCACCCAAGGCTCCGCCTTTAACTGGACCCGCATCCTGAAACCGAACCTGCTGCACGAGTTCCGCGCCGGCTTCGCCCGCACGAACCCCCTCACCACCCAGCAAGACATTGGCATCAACGCCGCCACCTCGCTCGGTATCCGCAATATCAATTTGAATCGCCAGTCCTCTGGTATTCCCACAATCAACATCGCCGACATCACCGGCCTTTCGGGCGGACCCGCCTTCCTCCCGGTGAACCCTCTCCAGACCCACTACCAAATCGACAGCGCCTGGAACTGGACCGT
>CAZCPL010000264.1:0-7739 GCA_964500255.1 uncultured Solibacteraceae bacterium
ACACATTCTTGAGCCCCGAGTACACAGGCTCTTCGATGAGTACCGTCGAACCGATGCAGAGGATCCGTTGAATGAGATCGAGCGCCTGCTGACAGCCGTTGGTGATCACGATGTCATCGCTTTCGCGAGCCACGCCCTCGGTCACGGCAGCGTGCAAAAGCCTGGCACGCAGGGGCGCGTAACCCGCGGGCGAACCCAACTGCAGAATGGCCGATGCGCCGGGTTCACGGATCGCCTCTTCGCAAGTAGCTCGGAAATGTTCCAGCGGAAACAACAACTCCGAGGGTCGCGAGTTCGCGAAGCTCATCGGAACCTGTGCGATCTGCGGCGCTTCCATCCGATTGGCTGTGAAAAGCAAACCAGTCCAATCGAGTGGGCCATTGCCGACTTGACCAGACAGCGGCTCGAAGGTCACAAAGCTGCCTCTGCCAACTTCTCCGCGCACCAGCGCGTCCGTTTCTAACAATTCGTACGCCGTGGAAATGGTCTGGCGATTTAAGCCAAGCTGGCCAGCCAATTCGCGAGTGGCCGGGAGGCGTTCGCCATTCGCCAGACTCCCGGCGAGGATCGCAGCGCGCAATTGCACGTAGATCTGGCGATAAATCGGAAGATCGAGCGCTTCGTCGAACTGGAGCTTAGGGAGCATGCCAATCTAATCTTGAGCATACCACATTGGATTGGTACACAAACAAGTCACTTGGACTACCCGGCGTTTGGTAGAATTGGCATTCGCCATCATGAGGAGCCAAGTCTTGTTGCGAGTGATCTCTCTCTTGCTGATTCTCAGCCTCAGCACGCTCGCGCAGATCGGTTCCGGACTCGACGAAGAGCGTCGCAAGAAAAAGAAGAAGCCCAGCAAGAAAGACCTCGAACCGGTCACTCAGGTTCTGCCTCTTCCCAAAGACCTGCCCAGTGCCATCGCGGTAGAACCGCAGCGCCTCGTCTTCCACGTCTCGCCTCTCTCGAACAAAGGACTGCTCACGCAGCAGACCCGCGAAGCAATCAAAGCCATCTGGACATCCACCAAAGGCGCAACTATCGTCAAGCTGCGGGCCTTTGTCGCCGGGAGTGGCGATTCACGCCGTATCCAGACTTTGGTAAGCGAGATGTTCGCAGAAAGACGCTTACCGCTTCCCGTTGTCAGTACGATCCTCGTCGGATCGCTGGGCATGGAAGGCTCTCAGATACTGCTCGAATCGGTTTCGGTGGAAAAGAAAATCGTGAATCCGAACGGGCTGCTCTTTATTTCCGGCAAGGGTGGCAAGAGCTATGCGGACGCAATGGATCAGCTTCGCCTGACCGTGAAATCGATGGGCGGAGTGGATGCCGATCTGTTGCGCGTCACCTGCTACGTCAACGCCTTCGAGATCGCAAATCCCGACCGGCGGATGGCTGGACCAGCGTACACCGTGGTCCAAATGCGCCGCGAAGCGTCGCCCGTTGTCGCCGAGTGCGAAGCCATCGCGCGCGCTGCGAAAGCGCAGGCGGAACCGGTAAAGCTCATCAATCCAGCAGGGCTCCCCACGTCGCCCAACTTCTCACAGTTGGCGTCGGTGAGTGCGCCAAGGATTGTCTTCAGCAATCTACAGTTGGCGTTTCAAGCGCAGGAAGCGGACGTCAGGCTGGCCTTCGATCGCCTCGGCAAGACTCTCGAATCGCAAGGCGTGACTTACAAGAACGTGTTCATGACATCGATCTACGCGCTCACCCAAGAGTCCATTGATCGGGTCCGCTCCGTGCGCTTCAACTATTTGGATAAGTCCAACCCACCCGCTGCCACGCTGTTGCCGTTTGAAGGTCTTCCGTCGCTCGACGCCAGCTTCGGCATCGAAGTGGTCGCGGTCGGCGGACAATAGTTACCTGGCGATAGTTCAGCTATCTTGGAATCAACATGGAACTCCATCTGTCACATGACGAGCAAGTACAACTCGATCGAATCGCCCTGCGAGACGGGAAGGCAAACGTGAGTGAACTGCTCCGGGACGTGGCTTTGCGCATCATTGAAGAAGATCGCCGATTCCGAGCCGCTGTACTGGAAGGCAAGGCCTCCGCTGAACGCGGTGAATTCATAGAAGAAGAGATGGATGCCAGATTCGCTAAAATGCTGGATTCCTAGCAGTGCGAATTCGCTGGACGCCCGAAGCGGCTGCAGACTTGGAGGCAATTGACCAAGTGCATCCCCTTGCCCTACATCATTTACCTACAGTGTGCAAAAAGAAGCGATAGAAATTTGGCGAATATTCCATGCCGCTCGAAATTGGCAATAGCCGCTACCGGACATGCAACACGCTGATCGACGGCTTACCCTTCACCATCACCACGCGCTTCCAGCAACTCTTGTCGTTCATCGAAACCCACCGTCGCTCTTCCTTCCGATAGATCCAGTCTTTGTCGTTCTGGTAGATGATCTGGATCCCCGAGCCTTCCAGGATATTCAGCATGCCGTTGTCGTGCTGGCGATGCTCGTCGAAGTCGGTAATCGCGCGCTGGCCCATCTCTGAATAGACTTCGTTCAGTTCCAGCAACAGCGCGTTGGTCTCCTGATCCAACTGCTTCACATTCAACCCGATCCGCTTTGCTTCGCGTTGCGTGATCGGATACGAGTGCGATGGATACGACGAGTTCAACGTCTGGCTGATACGCTGTGACTTCTTCGCATCCTTCATGTGATACGAAAGAATTTCGTGACAGAGCTTGGTGGAAAGCGCGCTGGCGCGATCCACCGCGCCGACAACCAAGGGATGCACGTGCTGAAACAACGCCTGATAAGGATTCGACAAGTTCGAGCCCTTGGCCTCCTGTCTCCAGAGCCGGATCACGCGATACAGTTCGTCCTGACTCACACTCACGCGATCATTGTCGCGATCAATCGGCGAGAGATCGTGCGTCAACGATGTATCCACCGCCGACAAATGCGCCAGCGGACCCATGTGAATCTCATCCGCGCCCAACGCCAACATCGTTGCCGCAGACTGGCACTCGAGCGGCACCAACGCCAACAAGCGTTGTGAAAACTGCCGCAGCAGATTCACAATGCGCAGCGATGCTTGCCCATTGCCGCCGTCGGACTTGATGAACAGGGCAATCTCCGGCGTTGGCGGTAGCTCACGCAGAACACCATACAGCCCGACCACGTCATTGGAACAAATCGAGCCACTGGGTGCGTTCCAATAAGTGATCACCGGCATCCCAACCTGTTCCGCGACGCGCAACAGCAGAGGCTGCGTGCGTTCGAAGAGCACCGGTGGAGTCTTGATCGTGATCTTGGGTTGCGCGGAGGAGGCCATAAACCTGAAAAAGCCCCGCATTTCCATGCGGGGCCAAATCAGAGAACGGTAAAGTCTACGCTTTGGGAGCCTTGTCGACGATCTTGAACTTCCTCTCGTCGAAGTATAGAACCTTGCCTTCGCGATAGCTGTGCACGGCCATTGTGATCATCACCTGCGCGCGAGCAGCGGTTTCGACGTCGAGCGTCGGCTTCTGACGTGAGCGGATGCAATCGAGGAAGTTGTTCACGTGGGTGTCCATCGTGTCCTTGTTCTCAACATCGATCTTGATGTCTTCCTTGCCGAACTTCGCGATGTAATCCTTCGAAGCGGTGCGTTCCGGCTTCACTGTGAGATACGGAGAGAAGCCCTCAAAGCGACCGTGCTCGACCATGATCAACGAGGCGTCCTTGCCGCGGATCAGTCCAGGATTGTGCTGCGAATTCGCCATCGACGAACTCAGCACAAACGAGTAACCCTGCGCGTAATCAGCGATGAGATGAAACGTATCCGGCACTTCGCGCTTTTCAGGGAAGGCATAGATACCGCCACCGGCCATCACCTTGGTCGGATACTGCGGATTGCCCCAGCAGATGTTCATCGGCGCGGCCACGTGGAAGAACAGATCGGTGGCGATGCCGCCCGAATAATCCCAATACTTGCGGAAGCGGAAGAAGCGGTCGGCATCGTACGAACGCTTCGTGGCATTGCCCAGCCACATCTTCCAATCGATGTAGTCGTCGCCCTTGCCTTCAGGCCCTGCCGCTTCGTCGATCTTGTAGTTCCACTCGCCCTCAACAGAGTTGCGATGATAAGAACCCTGGCTCATGATGTGCTTGCCGATCATACCGTCGGCAATGGCCTTCTTGGCCTTATGCCACTGGTCGCCCGACGTGGTCTGAGAACCGACCTGCACCACGCGCTTGGTTTCCTTGACGGTCTCGATCAACTGCCGGGTCTCTTCGACCGTATGGCACATCGGCTTTTCGAGGTAAACGTCCTTGCCTTTGTCCATGGCCTGCAATGCGATCGAGGCATGCCAATGGTCGGGTGTCGCAACGATCACGGCGTCGACGTCCGAGCGGTTCAATACTTCGCGGTAGTCGAGGTATCCTTCGACCGCGCTGTATTCCTTAGCGAAATACTCTTTCGCGCGGCTGACCCGCTTCTGGTAAACGTCGCAAACACCGACAACCTGGCATTTGCCGTTGCCCTTGCCAACCTTGGCAAAGGTCTGGGATACGTAACCGCCTCGGCCGCCGGTTCCAATGACGGCGACATTGATGCGGTCGTTAGCACCTAGGATGCGTCCGGAACTCTTCGCGGATTTCGAGGCCGCGAGTGCGGACGTCGCCATGCTCACGGACACGGCTGTGGATCTGAGGAATGATCTTCTATTCATAGAGTCTCTCGTTTGTTGCTGCGGGGCGGCGGTGCACAAGTCACCAATAAAAGTTTACTACCCTTCAAAGTTCAGTTCTTCTTCGACCCTGAGTCGCCGCTGGAAGAACTACTGGAAGAAGATGAGCCACTGTCCGAAGAGGTGGAAGGCGAGGACGTTGAAGTCGATCCGCCACTATCGCTCTTCGATGACGATGGCGCAGAGTCGGACTTGCTTTCACCGGTCTCCGACGCTGGCGGCTTTCCGCCAGAACTCGCTGGCTTAGTGGACCCAGTCTTGGCATAGTCGGTAATGTAAAATCCTGAGCCCTTAAACATGAGCGCAGAGGTGGAAATGAGGCGCTCGACGGCGCCTCCACAGTTGTCATGGGTCGACAATGGTTCGTCCACGAACTTCTGAATGACTTCGAAAACGGAACCGCACTTATCGCACTTATACTCGTAGAGAGGCATTTGTTGTTGGCTACTTGATGCTGGTAAGGACTTCGATTGCTTTTTTGAGAGGCAAATCTTCCTGCGGCTTGCCATCCTTCGAGGGAGGAGCGGCGGGCGCGGTGGCCGGATCGTCGTCATCGTCCGGGACATCCGAAAAATCGCTAGTGTCGATCACTCCATGGGTTGGCACGACACCGGTCTCGGAAATCGCCTTGGCACCGGCGGAATAATACTTCGCAGTCGTCAGGATCAACGCACTGCCGTCATCGAGAGTGATCGTCTTCTGCACACCGGCATAGCCGTAAGAACGCTCACCGACCAATTCCGCGCGCTTATTCTCGAGCAGCGCCGAGGCTGCAATTTCCGCTGCGCCGGCCGTACCGCGATTCGTGATCACAGCCATCGGCAGCTTCGAAACCCGCAGTTTGGCGTCCGCTTGAAAATCCTGACGGGACGACTTCTGGCCTTGCAGATAACCGATGAGACCTTTTTCGAGAAACAGGTTCGCCAGTCGGACACCATCGGTAGGAGCACCGTGGGCACAGTTGCGCAGATCGAGAATCAGCTTTTTCGCGCCCTGCTTTTCCAGATCTTTCACCTTCGCGGCAATCTGATCGATATGCGCCGAATCCACCGAGAAGGTTTGCAACAGTGCGACTCCGTTATCGAGCGCCTTCGCCGCGACATCGGGATACTTGGCAGCCGTGCGGGTGAGCGTCACCTTTGAAGGTTCCGGATTCCGCAACCGCAGTACCGTTACCTCAATCGTGGAACCCGGTTCGCCGCGTAGCAACATCTCAGCGTACGCAAGAGGCATATCGCGAGTTGCGACGCCGTTGATCGCCTCGATTACGTCGCCGGTGCTCAGATTGTTCTTCGCAGCCGAGCTACCCGGCATCACCGAAACCATCGAGACGTATCCGGCACGGCGCGATAGAATCAGGCCCACTCCACCTTTGTTGGCATCGTTGTTCTTTTGATATTGCTTGAATTGGTCGGCGCTGAGGTAGCTGCCAAAAGGATCCACTGCCTCTAGCAGGCCGTTCAATGCGCCGGCTGTGACGCCTTTGAGATCCGGTTCTTCCACGTAGTCACTCTTGATCTTGGATAAGACCTCAGAGAAGACGGCCAGATGGCGGTAAGGCTGGTCGTTCGAAGCGCTTCGTCCTCGAACTGCCCCGAACAGGAGCAAAGCGACGAGGCAGCTCGATGTGCTGACCACCGCATATTGAAATCGCCGGTTCATTTTGGGAGGATCCCCCTTTACATAAAGTCTAGCATCGGCGGAAACGAAGCTCGCATCCAGCCATGCCTCTTGGACGAGTGCGGTTAACGAGTTGTTTCAATTCTCGACGAATCTCGCGGCAAGATGGAACTTTTCACCACAGATCACGCTTATACAGGTGGGGGGTTCATATGCGCGCCAGGTTTTTGCGGCAAGAAGAGCGAGTCTTTGCGCAACGAGTGTTCGGCCAGACCATCCCATTCGACGATGTGCTTGTGACTGATCTCCTGGGGGCTGGCAACGAGTCTTTTACAGCTGTCAGCGGACCTGCGAACAACTCGCTGCCATTCGTCGTTCCGATGCCCCGCTATATTTTTGCCATCAATTTAGGTGCGCAGGGGTTTGTCAGTTGTATCGATTCCGCGGTGAAAGCCGCGTTTGTGAGAGAACTTGCGCGAGTCTGGCAGGGTCCTGAGAGTATCGGACGCCAGCGTCAGAATGGCCACGCTGACTATCAGATCGGACAACCATGGATGACTTACAGTGACGATCAAAAGGCGAGTTTGGTCTCCGACTGGGTTCAGGGTGGGATGAGAACCGACGATCCCCGGATGACCTATATCCATACCAACATTCGTCGAGGCAAGCAGGCATAGAGAACTGGCACTGGCGCCGTCTGTGAATTTTAGCTTTCGCCGGTGGCGCTTTCTCTACCGGCGCTTGATCCGATCTTGCGCCCTTCGACCCCCCATGCCGCCCAGTGACGCCGCTCCGAATCGATGGCCGTGTCTTCCTCGACCGCCGCGAAATCGACTCCCTCGTCGAAAAAGCCCGCGCAGAAGACTATTGACAAACACTAGATAATAAAGCCGCCATCGGCCATGCCGAGAGTTCGGCCGCATCCTCCCTGAAGATGCCGAAGGGGTTCTACCTAAAAAAGGGAATCTGGTACAAGAGAATCCTCAAGCCCGACCCCGAAACCGGCGTCTGGCAACTTCGCGCTGAATCCACAACATGCAAGGCCGACCAAGGCCAGCAGGCCATCGACTACATCAACCACCGCGTCGAAGAACTCGAAAAGACCAAACGTCTCCTCCTTGCCGTCGATCCCGGCAAGGTGACTATGAACCAGTTTTTCGACGACTTCCTCGCCGCCGTCCCGCACGGTAATTGTGGAGCATTTCGACCAAACGCAGGAGTCCGGCAGTCAGTCCCTCCAGGCTGCGGTCTGTCGGTCGGCCACAGCGTTGCCAATGGGCCACCTTGCGCAGCTGAGCGCATGATCAGGGGAAGCACCGCAGTCCGTACTCATACTAGAATGAATTTGCTCCGAAGTCCCCAGAAGTGCCCTCTGGGACCCCGATTTGCCCCCATTCCCGCTACTTAGCGCTACCAAATGCGCTACCCCAAAC
>CAZCPL010000265.1:0-7730 GCA_964500255.1 uncultured Solibacteraceae bacterium
GGACGCGACCGTTACTAGTAGAAACTTTCGCTCTTCAAAAAACTTGGGCCTACCGGGAATCTGCTTTTCGGTGGGTCCTTCGTTTTTTTCGCATAGAGTTGGCGAATGAACGTCGGACTTGAATCGCTCTGGATCTCGGGTCGGATGCTGTTCCTTTTGGTCTTCTGGCTCGGGCCCGGCGGAGCGGCGGAGCTTGGTCTGCTAGGCGGTGTCGGTCGGCTGGCTCGTCTCGCGACGTGTGAACAGCGATTACGATTGGTCCTCGCCTTCCACCGAAGCGCCTTTGAAGCTTCAGCCCTTGAATCTTGTGTGTGCGAACATGCAATCGGCGATTGAGAATCCGTGGATTCGAGATTGAATCCCTTGACTCGGGTGCCATGGAGACATGCCTTGCGTGGCATCGTTTGCGCGAACCTATAGTCTTCAAACTGCGAATCCTGGAGCTCTGCACCATTGATGCCGACTCCATCGAAATTCCACCCAACGAATCTACCGGATCCGGCAAAGAGTCAGGCCAAGTCCGCTTGGCCGAAGTCAGAGTCGCAAATCTCTACGGCCGAGACATTGTCTCCATGCGATGTCAGAATGGGATGTGTCCCATGGGTATGTCATCGTCTACTTCACGGCCTTCGTTTGCCTGATCCCTGTGGTCATCGCGTTCTTGGTCGCGCCCGGTGGGATGCTGATTCGCATTGCCGCTGCACTCGCCTCACTCGTAAGCTTTTTCTTAGGCTCTCGCCTCGCATTGTATCTCGATCTCGCACCAACGGAGCCGCTGGCCGCATTGTTAGCCATTTCGTCGCTCGGCATTGGTTGGCTACTGGCGAAGTTCCTGGATCGTAAGTTCAACGAAAAACCGGTCTCCAGCGGAACAGCATCGCCAAAGACCGGTCTTCGAAATCTTCCCTAACTCAAAGCTCAGAACGGAACGTCGTCGTCGCTCGCGCCGCCAAACGTATCCTGCGGCATCGGCTTCGACGAACTGCCACGTGCGGACCTCGGCATCGATACCGGAGCTCCACCCCCGCCGAAATCATCCGAAGCACCGGCGCTGCCGCCGAACTCACCTCCACCGCCGCCAGCCCCAGCTCCGCCATCCAACAGGATCAGGTCGTCGCAAACGACTTCTGTCGTGTACTTCTTCTGCCCATCCTTATCCTCGTAACTGCGGGTTTCCAGGCGGCCTTCCACATAGACCCGTTTGCCCTTGGTGAGGTAGTTCGCAACCTTTTCGGCGCGCCACATCACGATGTTGGTCCAGTTGGTGTCTTCCTTCCACTCACCGGATGCTTTGTCCTGCCATTTCCGGGTGGTCGCCACGGAAAACTTGGTAACGGACGTTCCGCTGGGCGTGAACTTGGTCTCGGCGTCACGACCGAGATTGCCAATGAGCATTACTTTATTGAGACTTCGAGCCATGCATTATGCAATGTAACACGCGCGTTTCTTCTAGATGCGTGCGTGATGGTTGAGCGGCCCGATGCCGCGGCCGAGATCCGGGTTGGTGCGGATCGCCTCTGTCACGAACCGTTTCGCCTGCGTGATCGCTTCGATTACGCCCGCTCCTTTGGACAGTTCCGCGGTGATGGCTGCGGAAAAAGTGCAGCCAGTGCCGTGCGTATTCTCGGTGTCGATGCGTTCCGCCTTGAACTCGTGAAAGCCTTCGCTCGCCGACGCATACACATCGGTTGGCGCGCCTTCGCCGTGGCCACCCTTCACCAACACTCTCTTCACGCCCATCTTCAGCATCTCTTCAGCGTAGCCGCGAGCAGTGAGATCGTACTCCCCACCGCAGATCGCCGCCGCTTCAGGAAAGTTGGGTGTCACCATATACGCCACAGGCAGCAGATGTTCAATCATCGCCTGCCGTGCCGGCTCGGTCATGAGCGGCGACCCGTGTTTGGAAATCATCACAGGATCGACGATAACATTCAGCTTGTATTGCCGCGTCAAATCCGCCACAAGCTTGACGATCTCGGCAGATCCGAGTGCGCCGGTCTTGACGAAGTTGGGCGGGATGTCATTGAGGACGGCGACGATCTGGTCTCGAACCAGATCGACTGGCATCACTTCGATGCGGTCCACCGTCAGTGTGTTCTGGACCGTCAACAGCGTGATGACG
Source organism: uncultured Solibacteraceae bacterium (assembly GCA_964500255.1). Taxonomy (GTDB): domain Bacteria; phylum Acidobacteriota; class Terriglobia; order Bryobacterales; family Bryobacteraceae; genus F-183. Next base: position 2,123 of record CAZCPL010000265.1, read on the forward strand.
GCTTCACCGTACACACCGAACTGATGAAAAGTCTTGAGATCTGCTTGGATGCCGGCTCCACCGGAGGGGTCGGAACCGGCTATTGTTAGTGCGATCGGTACCATACTTCCATTGCAGCACTTTACTGGACCGCGGTCAGTGACGCGACGGTGCGATGTCCTGTGCGGAGTTGATTCACGACCGCGCCTTTGGTGTCGACTTCGACGAGACGGCGGCCAGTGTAGTCAGAGATCAGCAGGTTGCCATTGGGCAACTGCGCGAAGCCGGACGCCCAACCGAATTGGATATCCAGGCTTTTGCCGGCGATCGAACGCACGACCTTTCCTGTGGGATTCACTTCGACGATCTCGCCTGGTTCGCTGATGCTCATCAGAGTGTTGCCATTGGCAAGCCTGCGACCCATATAGAGACGGCGCTTTGCTGGTTCCGGAGCCTGCCATTGCCACACGATCTTGCCTTCGCGATCCACTTCGATGAGCTTGGCATCGGCTTCGACAGCGATGAAGGTTGTGCCCTGTGCCGTGCGATGAACATTGCGCATCCGCATGTTCGCGATGTCGGGCGTCGCGTATTGCCACTGGATCTTGCCTGCTCGATCGACCTCGATCACGCGGCCCGCTTTGGCATCGCCGATCAGCGTGTTGCCGTTGGCGAGGCGCTGGGCGGCGATCGGATGTTCGAGGTTGTCGCAGCAGGTCCAGACGGTTTTGCCGCTGGCGTCGGATTCGACGATCTTCTTTTGCGGACCCACGGTGTGCAACACGCCGCCGTTGGGAAGAGACTGGACGTCGTGTCCACGGTCGTTGGGCAGCGTCCACAACTCGCGGCCAGAGGGCCAGAGCATGGCGACGATTTGTCCTGCGGGGCCGTGATCGGAAATCAGAATCTTCTGTTGATGGGCGGGCTTCAGGTGCTTGTCGAAGTAATCGAACATGCGGGCTTCGGCGCGTTCTGCGTCTGCGCCTTTGAAGCCGTGATCGCCGTCGACGATGGTTTCGAGTTCGGCATCCGCACCTGCGGCCTTCAGCTTGTCGGTGAGCCAAACGGAGTGTTCATAGGCGACATAGCGGTCTTTCGTTCCGTGAATGGAAAGGATCGGCACGGCCTGCGCAGTCACGTGGTAAAGCGGACTGGAAACCATGTGCTGTTGGCGGTTGTGTTCGAGATCGCCGCCGAGGAACAACGGCAACACCTGCGCGGCGTCAACGCTCTTGCCGGATTCGTAGGACTTTGTGAAATCCGTCGGCCCGTAGTAGTTGACGACGGCTTGGACGGAGCTCGACATGTCGCGGTTGGGTCCTGTGCCTTCGAAGGATTTGTTGTTGGCCGTGAGTCCCAGCATGAGGACGAGGTGGCCGCCTGCGGATCCGCCGACCGCACCGATGTAGGCGGGGTCGATGGTGTACTTCGCAGCGTTCGCGCGCAGGAACCGCACAGCGGCTTTCGCATCCTCAACGTGAGCAGGAAACTGATGTTGCGGTGAGAGACGGTAGCTCGCGGTGGCGCAAACATAGCCTTTTTGCGCGGCTTTCATGCAGAGTGGGATATAGCTGCGGCGATTGCCGCCGCGGAATCCGCCGCCGTGGATAGCGAGGATGGCGGCGTGTGGTCCGGGAGTCTTCGGTCGGAAGATGTCCATCGCCACGCGAGCGCCTACGCGCGAGTATTCGACGTCCATTTCGGCGAGTACGCTGTCGGGGATCTGTGGTTGTTCTTGCTGGGCCAGAGTCAGTGCGAGGACGAGCGTGATCGATGAGGGCATCGACATGAGCCTATCACGGTGCCCAGTTTCATCGTCATTCGCTATTCAACGCAAGATCACGCGAGGGCCGATCTACAGATTCCAGACTTGACTGGCCTCGTCGAACCGTTCATTGACCGGTGCCCACATCCGAGAGGTTCCGAGCGGTGGAAGAGGAGAAGGCGATTGGCTAACTAACGAACCTGGACGAATTCAGAGGAATTGCACCCGGATCCCTGGCTTTTGTTACCGCGTAACTTCCCAGGCGAGATGTTCGAGTTCGGGTAGGATCAGCTTTTCCCAGGCCAGCTTGACGGCGTTGGGAGATCCGGGCGTGGAGAAGACGATCTTGCCTTTGGCAACTCCCGCAGTCGCGCGGGAAAGCATCGCAGCCGGTCCGATTTCGTGATAGCTCAGCATCCGGAAGATCTCTCCGAAGCCCGGGAGAGTCTTGTCGAGCATCCTACTGAGGACATCGAACGTTGTATCGCGTGGCGAGATGCCGGTGCCGCCGTTCCAGAACATCACCTGCGTTTTTCCGTCGGTCCACAGCTCATCGAGCACGGCGGAAACTTGCAGCGGTTCATCCTGGATCAAGCGGTACGCCGACACGATGTGTCCTGCCGCTTCGATCGCCGGACGCAAGTACAACGCGTTCTTGTCAGTCTCCGGCGTGCGGGTGTCACTCACCGTGATGATCGCCACATGCACAGGACCCCTCTGTTTCGCCGTAGTTTTGTGCAACTTCGACGAGTCGCTCATAGCGGGTAGAACGTGAGCGTTGAGAAGTCTTTGATAAGGATGCCGCCGGGCACAAGCGCTGGATGTGCCCAAGTGGCCGACTTCGCGGCTTCGAGTTTCTTAATCTCCTGAAACGCTTTGTCCTGCAGGGCGATGACGTGCAATTGGCCGTCGGTGTCCAGCGAAAGAATTTGATTCCCCGCAAGGATCATCGCGGCGTTCTCGCCTTGGCGACCGGGGCTGGTCCACAGCGTTTTGCCCGTTGTGGCATTCAAACAAAAGTACTGACCTTTGTTCTTGTGCGAGAGTCCGCAGACGAGGTCACCTTGCCACACCGGCGAGTTCATGTACATGGCAGCGGACTTGTTCTGCCAGAGCTGTTCCGGGCCTTTGACCGTGAGCTTCACAGCGGTGACCCCGTTGTCGAGTCCGGAATAGATCAGAATGTCGCCGCGCACTACCGGTGTGACGGAGTTTTGATCGTAAGCGGTGGTGAATGGAATCTTCCAAAGAAGTTGACCGTCGTTGGGATTGAGTCCGATGACGTTCTTCTCGGTCTGCGTGATCATTTGCGGCTTGCCTGCAACGGTTGCGATGACGGGCGATGAATACCCGGCGCCGTCGTCTTTCCACATCCACTTCACATTGCCAGTTGCCGCGTGAAACGCCATGAGCGCGCCGAGTTTGGATGCTCCCCCATGAACGATCAGCAGGTCATCGTGCAACACCGGCGACATCGCGGTTCCGAATTCCGGTGAGGTCTTGAAATCATGCCTCCAGAGACGCCTGCCGGTGCCGGCGTCCCAACAGGCGAGCATCCCGTTGATGCCGAACGTGTAGAGTTTCCCGTTGGCGAACAGAGGCGTCGACTTGGGACCCTTGCCATGCGGCACCGCCGGTGGACTCATGTCATAAGGCGCGGCGTAGGATTGCTGCCACAGTTGCTTGCCCGTTGCCGGATCCAACGCACGAATGATTTCGAGCTCGTTTTGACGCGCGAAGCTGTAAATGCGCCCGGCGGCGAAGATTGGCGATGCATGCCCCTCGCCCACTTCGTTTTTCCACTTTGGGGTCAGTTTGTCAGGCCACTTCGCGATCGCGGTTTGCGAAATGGCATCCCGATTGGGTCCGCGCCATTGCGGCCAGTCTTCTATTTGCGTGAGTGTAAGCGCGAGTAAGATCATTTCAACTCCACGACGGTGGCCCCGCCACCGCCTTCGTTCGGCGAGGCTTCGTAAAATCTGGAAACGTGAGGGTTCGTACTGAGTAGCTTGGCGATGGCCTTGCGCAGCACACCCATTCCAAAACCGTGAACGATACGAACGCGATCTACCTGCGCGATCGCTGCGCGGTCTAAGAACTTATCCACTTCATTGACCGCTTCTTCGGCGTGCTTGCCCACGATGTTGACCTCGGAATAGACCACATCCCAAGCCGGACCCTGTTGTTGGAACGTGATGCCTTTCGGCTTCGGATCTTCCGCCTTGTCGAGGATCTCTTCGATGTCATCGAACGAAACCTGCATTTTCATGAAGCCTGCGTCGACGTCGATGCGGTCGCCTGTGATCTTGCGGATCCTTGCAGGCTGGCGAATGCCCTTCAACTTTACCCGAGCGCCTTCGATGAGTTTGAGCCGCGGCTTCTCGGTGACTGGCTTCTCAGCGTCCACCTCTACGGCGACTTCTTCGAGGAATTCGCGGCGCGTCTTGGCGACCTTGCGCAGCGCTGTCTCAGCAGCCTTGCGCTGATCGACATTCTGCGTAATCTGTTCGATGGTCTGCTTAGCCTGTTGCTCAAAATGCGTCGCGAGTTGGCGGCTTTTGTCCTCGAGCTCTTGCAACTTGGCGTCGCGCTTCTTCGCGTAGTCTTTCTCGAGCGCCGTTTCGCGTTCGGCGAGACGGATCTTGTCGGCCTTAAGTTCGGCTTCCAGTTTGGTCACCGAATCGAGCTTGGTGTGGATCTCGCTCAGAAACTTGGCGATATCGCGCTCATTGGACGAAAGCAGCGCGCGAGCCTGCTCAATGAGCGGCACGGGCAGGCCGAGGCGGCTGGCGATATCCAGACCCGCGGACTTTCCAGGCGCTCCGAGTCTCAAAACATATGTGGGCTCCAATGTGAGTTCATTGAATCCCATGGATGCGTTCACAACTCCTGGCGTGTTGGATCCATAGATCTTCAAAGCAAGTAAATGTGTCGATGCCAGAGTGAAAGAACCGGCTTCGCGAAAGGTGTCGAGCATGGCCACGCCCAGCGCGCCGCCCTCTTCAGGATCAGTCGCGCGGCCGAGTTCGTCGAGCAGCACCAGCGAATCACGCGTCACGGTTTCGAGCATCGTCCTGACGCCGGCAACGTGCGCTGAGAACGAACTGAGGCTCTCTTGAATCGACTGGTGGTCGCCGATATCCGCGAGCACCTGATCGAAGACGGCGAACTCAGCCTCGCGGCACGGAACGGGGAATCCGGATTGCGCCATCAGGCAGAGCAGGCCGACGGATTTCATTGCAACGGTTTTGCCACCGGTGTTGGGACCGCTAATGAGCAGCGTGCGGTTGCTTTCGTCGAGCGTCAACGAGACCGGCGTGACCAGTTTGCCTTGCTTCCGCAAGAGATCTTCGAGCAAGGGATGACGTGCTTCGACGAAATGAAGGCGGCGCTTTTCCTGCTCACTCAGCTTCGGGATGCAGCAATCGAAATCCAACGCGAACTGGCCCTTGGCGAAGATGAACTCGTACACGCCCATGGTGTCGATCGCATAGCGGATTTCCGACGAATGGGCACGCAGCTTCTGGCTGAGTTCCAAGAGGATGCGCTGCACTTCAGCGTGTTCCTCGTCGCGAAGGCGAACCAGTTCGTTGTTGAGATCGATGGTTTCCATCGGTTCGAGAAACAAGGTCTGTCCGCTGTTGCTCGCTCCGTGAATAACGCCGTTGGCCTTGCGCTGCTGGCCCGCGACGACAGGAACCACGAAGCGATCGTTACGAATGGTAATGAACTCTTCCTGCAGCGTGCCGTCGTCGCGATGCTTTCGGATGAAGCGTTCCAGCGATTGCTGGATTGCCTTGTGCTGTTTTTCCGCATCGCGGCGAAGACGGTTGAGGTTGACACTGGCGTCGTCGGCGACGGATC
>CAZCPL010000266.1:0-3036 GCA_964500255.1 uncultured Solibacteraceae bacterium
GAGATATTGCTGCACCGTCATCATCCGCGTGCCGTCACCGATGACCAAGGGGGGGGCATTCGGATTGATTTTGTCGGCCACAAAATAGTTCCAGTCGCTTACCGATACCTGGCACGACGGCACCGGAGGATTGGTGGCACAAGCCGCGGACTGTAGCTGGCCTTGCCACTTGACGCGTAAAGGTAAATTCATCGCGAACGGAGCCGTGTAGGTGAATCCGCCAGCCATCGACAGGGTTGTGCCAACGGCACTGAACGCCGCGGCGCTATCGTCCAATCCGAGAAAATCACGGATGAAAACGAAACGCTCAAAGCCGGTACAGTGGGCGCCGAGGATTCCGATCACTCCGTTGAGCCGCAGTTGATGCGCTTCCCAAAGGACTGTCCCCTCAGACCCACTCGTATTTTCCTCGCCGATCGGAAGTGGGAAGAAATGGATACCGCCGACAATGGTTACCGGCGGCTGGGCTCCTCCCAATACCGTCTGGGCGGTCTCAATCGTGTTGGTGATCCCCGCGTGCGCGCAGCCAGTAACGACTACCATCCCGGTTCTCGTATTGATCACCAAAGCCACCTCTTCCGGAATCACGTCCGGGCTGAGTTTGCCGTCAGGGTCCTGAATGTTGGGCGTGCCGGGGTATGTTTTTTCGTCGTGTTTGCGCGCAATCTTGCCGCTCAACCACACACCGGCCAGGCCAAGGAACTGTGGGGTCGGTTGACTGTTCAGCACAAAATTCCCACCGAGCGCCAGGTACCTGGCCTTCTCGCCCACCATATAGTTGACGTTGTTTCCCCCGCTGATGCGGGGCCAAAACAGTTCGTCTCCACCGCCGTAGGCGTTCTTGAACGCGTCGGGATTGGTCACCCGGCAAGTGCTACGCAACGTGTCGAGCCCGGTGGTGTGGTCATCGTGGTTATGGCTCAGGATGACATCCGTGACACTGCAGATGTTGATGTTGAGAGTCCGGGCGTTCGTCAAAACCGTGTCTGGATTGCCGCCCGTATCGAACAGGAAGCGTTTGGTAATTCCGCCGGACCTAACTTCGATCAGTGCGGCGAACCCCCATTCGCCCAACGTGCGGCGCCCAGGCACCATGTCGGAAAGGACGGTGATCTTGTAATCGTCCACCATCGGCTGGTTCGTGGCTGGAGCGTGCAGTTGTCGCTCAGCCGAAAACACTGCCGCTTCTGATCTCGCCTGCGCTCGGACCGTGTCGGCCTTGGCCCTTGCTCTCTGGAGGCCGGCGTCCTGAGCATGCGCCATGGAAACGCTCAGAAAGGAGGCAAAAATCAACGCCACTGGGGCACATAAAGATCTCATGGAGGTCCCTTTCCATCGCCAACTATCGACATTGCGGATTCTCATTTTGCCCTCGTCGGTGGTCCAACTTCAAACTCGATCCCGCTTCGAGGCTGCATGGTCACGCGCCGGCCGCTCACCTGGCTACGGTCGGCAACGGTGAACGGATTGCTCGGAAAGGGGCCAATCGCCGGGTCCACGGGATTGAACATGGCTTGAACGTCTCGCGTGGCGGCCGATAGCGATCCAATCATTGTGCCCAGCATCACGGGAACGCCTTCGCTGACTTGTCGCCAAAACAATTGCTTGCAAGCCGATCCAGTCAGAAAGCTGTCAAATCTGTTCATGAAATCTCCCTTAGAAATTCGAGACACATCAGATGCGGATGAGGAACAGCACCGCGGGCGACTCAACCGAAGTCGATTCATCGGGTTTCATCTTGTCACAATCGTATTAGCGCAACTGGATGACCAAGAGTGACACCACTAGCCAAATACTTTTTGTCAGACGTGGCCGCCGCCGAAGCCAACTTCATCGTTCAAAGTGTTTTTCGCCTCAATCTCCTGCGTTTTTAATAACATCCCCAAACCAAAGTTCTCTGCAGGCACCCCTGCCTCCCCAGGCAGTTAACCAATCCGGAATTTCGGAGCGGCGGCCTGCCTCGAAGTTCGGACCGGTTCGCCACGAGAGACCACGTTCCGAAATGAAAGACGAAGAAATCCAGATTCTGGTACTCAAGCGGTTTCGGATAAATTCGGTCGCAATACACAGCTTGCTTTCTGCTCCACATCTGGGAACATAGGCTGTGAGGATTCCGGGTGAAGCGATCGTCGCGCGTTTTGCGGGCAAGCACGTCCACGCGCGGAAGCCCCTCCAGCGCTTTCTGGCTATCGCACGCGACGCGGACTGGCCGCACTTCACTGCGGACCTTTCCGGCTACCGATCTTGGGAAGCAGAGCGGACGGCTTATCTTCGACATCGGCGGCAATAAGTTCCGCCTGATCGCCAGCGTCGACTTCGTGGAACAGATCCTTCCGATTGAGCGGATCCTCACGCATGAGGATTACGACCGGGAGGTATTGTGATGGGAACGACGACATACGAACAACTGCTCTGCGAAGTTCGCCCCGAGGTCATCGAAACCGACAAGCGCTACGATGACGTTTCTGTGCGCCTTGCTGAGCTCGTACGCAAGGGAAACCGCCGAACCGCTAGCGACACGCGTCTGATGAAGCTCCTTGCAGTGCTGGTGGAGGATTACGACCGTCGGCATTCACTTCCGTTAGACGACAGCAGCCCTGCTGAGAAACTCCGGCATCTCTTGGAGTTATCCGGCAAGCCCGCAACGGCGCTGATCTCCGTCTTTGGCCAGCGCAGCCATGTCAACGAGGCTCTAACGGGCAAACGGCCAATAAGTGTCGAGCAGGCCCGCAAACTCGGCACGCTCTTCAGTGTCAAGCCAGGGCTTTTCGTATGATTACGGCTTCCGACGCGAATTCGATGCGACATGGCCAGGCGGCCCGCGCCGCAGTTTGCGGCGACTAGCGCCGGTCGGTAGTGGATGGGCACGCTTCGAATTTGGCTCCCCGGCACGGATTCGAACCCGCACCTCACCACCCACCTCTCCCGCAACATTCGCCGCATCGGTCTCAGACCAGATGCGTCCCACCAAGACTCAAACCGCGAGTCACAGTGCATTAAGATCCACCAAACCGGCACTGCACCAAGGACTTACAC
>CAZCPL010000266.1:3046-7729 GCA_964500255.1 uncultured Solibacteraceae bacterium
AGGTCGGATCGGTAGGGCTCTCCAAAAAACCGAGCACATCGACATACAGTTGGCGGCACCGCCCGTAATGGCTCCTGGAAGTTGGCGCAGTACATCGAAAGCGGTCGAGTCGGCATCTGCAGACGACATTTCCCGAATTACGGAGCGGTACTGGGGACAGCACATGTGGGGCTCGAGGGTACTGCTGCGCGACGGGGGCGCGGTTGATGAGGCCACGATCAAGACCTAATTGGAAAGTCAAAGGTGGGACGAAGACGATCAGGGTTTCAAGATAACAGCGCCCAACCGGGCCTTTAGCCGGAACTGCTTCGGACGGCTTCAGCGCCCCCTCGACTTTCAGTCGTGTCGAGTTTACCGGTTTTCAGCAGGTAGTCGTTCAACGAATCTTGTGTGGAGGTACGATGGACGCGGTTGAACTTCGTTACTTCCAATCAGCCCGACACGCAGCGCGCTGACAAGTCCGGCCGCCAATGTCAACACAGCTGCGATCCCAAGACCGATCCTTGGTGCCGCATCGACAGACGTCACTGTGAAAAGCAGGGTCATGATGATCGCACCTGACGTTTGGCCTGCCAGACGCGCGGTGCCCTGCATGCCACCCGCCGCCCCACTCCGCTCAAGCGGAGCGGCGAGGAATATGTTTCGGTTGTTGGGCACCTGAAACAGGCCGAAACCGACGCCACACAACATGGTAAGTGGTGCGAGCAATAGCCGGTGCTCCTGTAGCGGCAACAGTGCTGCACCCAGGAGCCCGACCGCCAGACACAGTCCGCCCGCGAGGCAAAGCCAAGCTGTGGACACCCGGTTGACAAGACGGCCCGCGAACGGGGCGGCAACGGCGGCAGCCAGCGGCCAGGGCGTCATATACAGCCCTGTCATCCAGGCGTCCTGTCCGAGCCCGTGCTGAAGGTAGAACGGCAGGGCCACCATGCCCGCGGCTACGCCGGAAAAACAACAGACCGAGGCAATCACTGAAATGCGGAATGAGTCGGAGCGAAGCAGATCGAGCGGGATCAGCGGTGACGCCTTCGGCATTTCTCGCCGAACCAGCGCCGCAAGAACAACGGCGGCCGTGGCGAGCAACACCGCAGCCAGCACCGGCATTGAGGCAAGCAATTCCGCGCCAATGACCAGCGACGCAAACGCTGCTGTATTCAGAGCCACACTGAACCAGTCCAGCCGGCGCGCCGTGTTTGCCGCATTCGGCAGCGTCCGCGTGGCGAGCAGAACCAACACACCCAGGGGCAGATTCACGGCGAACAGCCAGGGCCAGGTCGTGCCTGAGAGAATCGCCGCGCCAATCGTGGGACCCGCCGCAGACGATAGCGCAACGGCAAGTGCGTTCCAGCCGATGGCGGCGCCCATCTGTCGAGGTGGGACCACGAAGCGCAACAGGGCGACGCCGAGCGCCATGACGCCGGCACCCCCCAACCCCTGGAAGAAGCGGGCCGCAACGAGCCATTGCAGAGATGGCGATAACGCGCACAGTACGGATGCTCCGGTGAACAGCGCAACGCCTAACGTAAATACCCGCCGATAGCCCAGACTTTCCCCGATTGCTGCGCACGGCAGCAGGGCCATAAGCAGGGCTGTTTGGTAGGCAGTTACAATCCAAACCGACATGGCTGGCGTAACCTGCAAGGATTGCGCAATCGTCGAAAGAGCCACGTTGGCAATGGCCGCGTCCAGCACCACGAGCACCATCGCAGCCAGCACGGAGGCGATTGCAACTGTACGCCGCGTCCTGGTCATGGCGCGCCTACAGTCCAGACGCCGTTCTGCTCCACATACCTCGTCACCCGGTGTTCTTCTTTGTCCTCCTTTTTCAAATCCCGCTCGGTAAAGCGAAACAGGATCGCAGGCCCGGTTATGCAGCGCGTGTCATGAATATCTCCCGGCAGATACGCCTGAACCTGTCCAGGGCCAACGAGGGTCGAATTTCTTTTCACGAGCTTGAGGCTGCCGTCCGGGCTCTCTATCCGGGCATAGGTGCCCATCTCGATCTCACCTTGCTGGATCGCATAGATGACCCACCCCCGGCCGTGGTCATGCGGTGGTCTGTAAAGCCCTGCGTGTTCCGTGTGCGCCAGGAGCACGAACCCCTCGACCGGGTCCCTGTAAAGCTCTTTGTTTGCCGGAGCTTCCTTGTGCAGCGCCGCCAACCACTCTTCCTTGGCCGGAGCTTTGAGGAGTTCCTCCAGGTGCAGCCGGCAACCATCGACGACTTCCGTGCTCAGTGGTCCCCAGACCGACTTGATTCCCTCAATCGACGTTTCAAAAGTATTTCTGGCCATTACTTTCCTTTCTCCTGCTTAGAAGGTAGCAGTGGATTTGACATGGCGGAAGACGCAGCACTTGCACTATATACGTGCGTTTAACGCCACGGTCCGGCTAGCCCGTGCTTGATCGACCGCAAGACCCGCGCCTGTTCAGCGGATCAGCGCGCAGGTCTCCAAGACGAGACCACGCAACCAACGATTCGCTGGATCGGCATCCATCCTGGGGTGCCAGAGCAAGGAAACCGTGAACTCCGGCGTGGCGACCGGCAGCGGGAAGGAATGCATTCCGGCTCGCAGAACTCCAGTATGTCGTTCGGGAACGCTGGCGATCAGGTCCGTGGCCCTGGCGAGAGCCAGTGCCATCGAAAAGCCACCGACGATCGTGACAATCTGCCGTTCGATGGCAAAGGGTTTCAGAGCCTCATCGATCGGTCCCTCTTCATCGAGGGGTCCGCTGTCGGGACTCCGCCTCGAGACTCGTACATGTCTGCCAGTTGCATAACTGTAAGGCGTGATCTCGTTTTGACCCAGCGGGTGCCCCATGCGCACTACGCCAATGAAACGGTCTCGGAATAATGCCTGCGCGCGCACTTCAGGAGCAGTCGTATTCCCCACGACGCCGGTTTCCAGATCGACGGTGCCGTCGCGAAGTGAGGCGCTGTCTTTGTCCGGCTTCTGCATGAAGTGCAGCCGGACACCGGGTGCCTGCTCGCCGAGGCGAGCAATGAGGGGTGGTCCAAAGTTCTCGACGAAGCCTTCGCTGGTCCGCAGCGTGAAAGTTCGGGCGAGTTGTTTGGGGTCAAGCTTCTCCACAGGCAACAGAACGGCCTCACCGTCCCGCACCAGTTGACTGACCCGCTCGCGGAGTTCGAGCGCCCTTGGTGTGGGAACAAGACCGCGTCCGGCCCGGACCATTAGAGGATCGCCCATCGTTTCACGCAACCGCGAAAGGGCCCGGCTCATCGCCGAGGGACTAAGCCGCAGCCGTCGGGCGGCACGGGCAACACTCCCTTCCACAAGCAGTACATCCAGGGTGACCAAAAGGTTGAAATCGGGGGTCGCCATGCATCGACGATAGCGCTGACATGGCGTTGAATACAAGGATACTGTGCAAACGGTGCATCTTCCGCCATATCAGGTAAGAGAATATACTCTGTGTGGGTCAGGTCTGACACTCATGGGGCTGTGTGGGCTCAACTGGGCCTCAATCTTACGGAAAAGCAAGCTAATGCAAACGTGTTCGTTTTCGATCACGTAGAGAAGGCTCCAACCGCGAAATTGAACCAGCGCGACTCATTTTCCCACTAAGGCTTGCAGAGAATTCCCACAGGCCTACCGAGCTGGGCACCCAACCTGGATGTATCAACGGAGGGCGACGTTAGGCGCGCGTCCGCCGCTGGTTCAGGAAACTCGCGCTGGAGTCGACAGGGCTTCGATGATGCGACAGCTTTGATGATGCTCTTACCTCGGCAGCACGCGCTGATCCGTTCCAATTCGTTCAGCAGCCGCTTGAGATCGTCGAGCTTTTCTTCGACGGCATTGCGATGCTCTGCCGCGATACGGTCAACGTCCGCGCAGGCGTGTATCTTCTCCGAAGACAACCGCAGTATAGTGTAAATGTAACGGGTCACGCTCTTTCCCTGCGAGATTCTCAAGATATTGTCGGCCGGGTTTCTCATGTTCCCAGGCGGGTTCGTCGGGGGCAGGTGAGCAGGGCGAACGAAGAAAAGGATCGCCCTTCGGTTTTCGGAGGCGTCGCGCTACCCCCTCATCACTTGTACAGGTTCCCGTACTTGCGGGCAATCATTCGGCGAACGCTCCCTGGCAGGGCGGGTGGTCTTGCGGCCCCAAGTGCTTCAACGGCACGGTTCGAGTTTGCGAACCGGCCCGACGGCCATGCGCTGATTGCCCAGTTGGTGGCAAGTGACGCAGGCATAGCTTGGCTTGCTCCGGCATATCCGCGGCCCCGGCAGCCAGCCCTAGGCTTACGAATATTGAAAGGTAATGCGTCATACATTTGCGCCCGCCCCGCGCTTACAGAATACGCCCACTTACCATGAACCGCGTCTCTGGATTTACAGAATATTTCGCCACGAGCAAGCGGTGGGAGAAACCGCTGCCGGGAGGATCCCGGATCTACCGAGTGCGCCCTCTTCGAAGGCGGAGGGGCATTTGAAGAGGCGCGAACGGGGAGCAGTGAAGGGGTGGCTGCGGGGGCGGACAGAGTGGCGGAAAGTCCAGCAGATCTCAATACGTCAGATGGCGTCGCTTTGAAAGCCAGCCGCACTCAACCATGATGATCGGCGGAGGGATCGCAGTTCTGGTAAACGGCTGGAAGTGACTGATGGGGCGGATCGAGGTCACCGGCCACCTTTCGGCTGACGCTCAGTTTGGGGTCGAGAGT
>CAZCPL010000267.1:0-7699 GCA_964500255.1 uncultured Solibacteraceae bacterium
AGAGAAGGGCGGGCATCCAGCATGAACCTCTACTTACTCCCCGAAACCGAAACCCGAGAAGACGGCGCGGGACCTGTCATCGAATCCCCATCGTCCAACGCCGTGGTCACCCTCGGCATCACCCAAGCACTCGAACGCGAAGGACTCCAAGTCTCCATCTGGGGCTCCCCCGATGGCGAATCCTGGGGAGCCAAACCCCTTGCAGAGTTCCCCGCAAAGTCCTATTGCGGGCGTTACTCGCTCCCCCTTAACCTCGACGGCGTTCGCCAAGTCCGCGCCGCCTGGAAGATGCGCAGCCACAGAAAGCCCGATGAACGCCAAACATTCTTTGGCTTCTACGTCGAACTGTCCACCGCCATGCCTCTCGCTCGCGCGGCCGGTGCCTAAAGCTGGCCGCGCGGTCGGCCGCGTATGTTCTACTGAAGGAACATGCTCCGGCGGGTTCTGGTTTGCGACGATCAAGCGGGTGTTGTCGAGGCACTGCGCCTGCTCCTCAAAGGCGTCGGCTACAAGGTCGACACCGCCTACGCCCCGCACGAATTGATCGCGCGACTCGATCAATCCCTTCATCACGCCGTCGTCATGGACATGAACTACTCCCGCGACACCACATCGGGCGAGGAAGGGCTCGAGCTCGTCGCCAGCGTCCGTGCCCGGCATCCCAATCTGCCCATCATCGTGATGACCGCTTGGGGATCCGTCGATCTTGCGGTGGAAGCGATGCAGCGCGGAGCGTCGGATTTCGTCCAAAAACCTTGGGATAACACCAGACTGCTTGCCGTGGTGGAAAAGCAGATCGCGAAGTCCGCGGCCACCAGGGAAGCCTACTCGGAACTCGAAATCGCGCGATCGGTCCAGCAGGGGCTGTTCCCCAGCGCAGGCGGCGAGATTGCCGGGCACGCTACTTTCGACGGACTCTGTATCCCCGCCCGGGAAATTGGCGGCGATTATTATGATTTTCTGCGATTTTCCGACGGCCGTCTGGGATTGGTGCTCGCCGATGTCTCGGGCAAGGGAGTGCCTGCGGCGCTGCTGATGGCGAACCTGCAGGCGTTGTTCCGCTCGCAAGAAGTGCCGGATGTTCGGACGATTTTGCGCAATGTGAACGGACACTTTTACAAATCCACGCCCGCGTCGCACTATGCGACGGTCTTTTTCGCAATCTACAACCCGGTGGATCGAACGCTGACGTATGCAAACTGCGGGCATCCGGCGGCCCTTCTGATGCCCGGTCGCAGGCTGCTCGAAACGACCGCCACGGTTGTCGGCATCGTCGGCGACGCCTTCGATGTGGACGTCGAGACCATCCATCTTGAATCCGGCGATATGCTTTTGGTCGTCACCGACGGCATTACTGAAGCGGGCATCGACAGCGGCGAGGAATACGGACATCAACGGGTCGAAACGCTACTCGAAGGGCTGGTGCGGGCCGGGCTTCCGCTCACAGAGATCCTTGCGACGATCGCGCGCGCAGCCGAAGAATTTTCCAGTGGCGACCACGGCGACGACATGACGCTCACTGGCCTAAGGATCCTATAGCCAGCGGGCCGTCGTGAAACTAGCTTCTCGTGTCTATTGCCAGGCCGATCTGTGACCGTCGCTGCTCACCAAGACTTGTCGCAATCATCCCGAAAACGCGTAGCAACAGACCTTCGCCACAAGCGCATCGGGAACCCAACATCTGAAATAATCATGTGACGATGCGCACAAGAAGTTTATTGTTCGCCCTGCTCGCGATCTGGACACCGCTTTGGTCGCAGTCCCTCGGTTTGTTCGAGGGGCACAACGATATTGGAACGCTGACCACGCCTGGCACGGCGTCCTACGTCGCAACAAAGCACATCTATAATGTCTCTTCGGGCGGTGAAAACATGTGGGCGGCTTCCGATAGTTTCCATTTCGTTTGGAAGAAGGTCTCCGCCAGAGACGTTGCCCTCGGCGCGGATATCGCTTTTGCAACAAATAGCGGAAATAGCCACAAAAAAGGCGTTCTCATGATCCGCCAGAGCTTGGATGCCGATTCCGCCTACTGCGACGCCGCGCTGCATCTTGACGGACTCACCTCATTGCAATGCCGCGAGCGCAAGGGCGGACCGACATTTGAAATTCAGCAGGCGATCGTTGGGGCCAAGCGATTACGACTGGAAAAGCGCGGAGCGAAGTTTCAGGTCTTTGCATCGAATGCCGCCAATGTAGAGGGCCAGCAACTGCGATTCACCGGCGGATCGATTTCCGTGCCGATGGAAGGCGAGTTCTACATCGGCCTCGGGGTCTGTGCGCATGATAAGAAAGCTTTTGAGCAGGTGGAGTTTTCGAATGTGTCGATTGGGCCGGTTACGGAGAGTCAGCCGACCATGACGACGCTTGAAGTGGCGCCCGTGCGCGGCGATCGGCGTGCGCTTCATGTGGAGCCGGGTGAGATCGCCAATCCGAAGTGGTTTGCCGACGGCAAGTCGATCGCTTTTGTCGCGGTTCCCAAGCAGCGTATGGAAATCGAGATCGCCAAGGGTGCGGTGGCGAAGAGTTCCGAAGCCGGATTCAGTGACCCCAAGGGTCGCGTGTTTGCCGCCAAAAAGCGTGGAAAGATGCACCTTTACACCGAAAGCGACGGGCGCAAAAGTTGGCTCACCGAGGGGAAAAGCAACAACGGGGATCCCCGGGTGACGGCCGATGGCGATGCCTTGGTTTTCGTTTCCGACCGTTCCGGGACCCCGCAGCTTTGGCGAATGAGCCTGCAGCAAGGGGCACTGGCGGAACCGTTGACCAGCGATGAAGAGTTCGCCAACAATCGGCCGTTTCTTTCTCCCGACGGGTTGCGAGTGGCATTTATTTCCACGCCCAAAGCCAAGGGCGAACCCAGCATCCGCGTCATGACGCTGGCGGACAAAAAGATTGTCAGCTTAGCCAGGTGCAACCTCAGTTTCGGATCGTGGCAGAGTTCGCCATGGTCGCCGGATTCGGGTGTTGTCGTTTTTGTGACGCGCTACTGAGTTTCAGACAGGTCCGTTCGCGCGCGGCTCGTCACGCTCCGGCGTTTCCCGCGATTCAAGGGTTCGCCCCCGATCGTGTGCCGCATCGATCCACTTATCCAGCAGTGCGGTCAGACGCTTCTGTGCGGCTTTGTGCTTCGGATCCCCGGCCAGATTGTTGACTTCATGCGGATCTGACCGATGATCGTAGAGCTCCACGGCCGGCTTGCGCTTCGCCATCCACTGCGACTGCACGGCATTCAACTTGCCCTCGGCATGCAGTTGTTGGATCACTTTCTGCGTTGGATAGCTGTTGGTGATGTATTCGTTGAATTGCGTATAGGGTCGCTCAGGCATAAAATTGCGGATCAGCTTGTAGCGCTCGTCGCGAACCGCGCGGATCCGGTCCACGGTCATGTCGCAACGGTCGCGTGCCGTGAATACATGCTTTCGCGGCTGTTTCGCGGTGAACAAGCTCTGCCCATGCATCGGTTTGGGCTGCGGCACGCCAGCGATTTCGAGGGTTGTCGCCGTGATGTCGAGTGCAATCACAGGATCGTGCCGCACTGTGCCCGGCTTCACTACACCGGGCCAGCGCACGAGCAGCGGCACGTGCGTCCCTGCATCGTAAAGCCATTGCTTGCCTCGAAGGAGGCAGCGTCCGTTATCGCCAAAGACAAAGATCACCGTGTTTTCGAGCAGGCCGTCGGCTTTGAGTGCCTCGATGACTGCGCCCACCTGCATATCCCAATAGTTGACAGCGTCGAGATAGTTCGCGACCTCATCACGCACAACCGGATGATCGGGATAATAAGGCGGCAGTTCGACCGCTGCGGGATCCACCAAAGGCTTTCGTTTCCGCGCGGCGGGCCACACGGGACCCTTGTGCGGAGCCGTGAAATTGATCTGCGCATAGAACGGTTGCCCTTTGGGACACTCGCGCCAGTGCTTGCCCATGAACGGCGGCTGATCGGTCTTGAAATTGAAGTCGGTCTTGCCGGGAACGCGCATACCAGGAACCGGTTCCGTGACATTGGCGGTGAAGTATCCTGCGTCCTGAAGGCGATGCGAAACCAGTCGGATGCCTTCGGGCAGGCGGTAATCGTCCTTGCGATGGCTGCGATGATTTTGGGTTCCGGAGGTGGTTTGGTAGACGCCTGTGTTCCAGGCGGAACGGCTGGGTGAACACACCGGCGCGGTGGTGAAGCAGTGGGTGAATCGCACGCCTTCGGCGGCAATTTTGTCCGCGTTGGGAGTCGCCACCAGTGGATGGCCATAGCATCCGAGTTGAGGGCCGAGGTCATCGCCTAGAATCCAGACGATGTTCGGACGATTCTGTCCCTTCTGCAATGCGAACAACGGCGCCGCTGCCGCGGCGAGAATAGACCTTCTGGAGGATTGCATCGAGGTCCAGCGTATCATCTGCTCGCCGATCATGGGCGGTGATGGTCGGTCCCAAGGGAATGCATTCCGTTCACGGTCGCGTTACGGCAAAAAAAGAAGGTCGTCCCTTGCCGATTCACTTCGAGCAACAGTACCTTCTTGTCGGTCGACGTCACCGCGCGCAAAGCGGATGCGTCGGGCACGGCGGTGCGATTCACGCTCACCACCACGTCACCAGGACGCGAGCCGCCTTCGGCACTGGCTCCTTCGGGATCCACACTCGTCAACACCACGCCTTTCACTACCGCCGGTAAGGCCAATTCCTGGCGATGACGATCGGTCAAATCGGCGATCACCGCGCCGGGTAATTCGCCCTTTGCGCTGGCAACTGCCGCGTCTTGCGCCGCAGCTAGTGGCTCCTCTGCGGAAGGCGTCCGTTTGTCGAGCACGATCCCATAATTCTTTGCATGCCCATCGCGGACCACTTCCAACTGCGTCGCGATTCCAGGACGCGCCTCCGCGATGTAGAGCCTCAGACGGTTGAAATCCCGCACCGCGCGTCCGTTCATTCCGGTGATCACATCGCCCTTCTGCAAGTCGGCCGCGCCGCAGGGCTTTCCACGGCGACATCCGTAATCACAGCGCCCGCGCCGTTGACAATTCCGAAAGCTTAGGCCAAAGCCGTGGACATCGGTTGCACACCCACGCCGAGATATCCCCGATCAAAATGACCTTTTTCCAAAAGCTCTTTCGCCACCATTGCCACCACATTCGACGGTAGTGCGAAGCCGATGCCGCTGCTTCCGCCGGAGGGTGACAGAATCGCGGTATTTATGCCCACCAGGAGGCAGCGCGGCAGCAAGGCAAAACAGTGGTACAAGCATCGTGGGAACAGCATATCGCGAACCTGCCACCAATTGTGTAGCCGTCCTCGGCGATATACTCTTCAGTAGGCCTATGCCTCTCACGCCACAGGACACTGCGTTCCTCAAGGACCTCTTCGCGAAGTTCGATCCCTACAAGCCCTTGGATCCCGGTAGTCCGTTCTACCAGCCTAATTAGAAAACCGATGGATGCGAAGATCCCGTGGCAGAGCTTCAAACCAACATCGAGTTTTCGATCGATAAAAGCATGCAGTTGTTTTCGGGCTTCCGGGGCTCCGGCAAGACCACCGAACTGGGCCGTCTTAGGAGCCGTCTGGTAGCGAAAGGCTATTCGGTTTTCTATGCGAATGCCTTGGACTATTTGAGTCCGTCGGATCCTGTCGAAATCGAAGGCCTTCTGATCGCAATCGCGGGCAGCTTTGGCGAGGCGGTGAGCAAACTCGACGTCGACATTCTCACCGATTCCTACTGGGCGCGTTTCTGGCATTTTCTCAATGAGACCGAAGTGGATTTTAAGGAGTTCAGCTTCAACGCGGGCGATCCAAAGGTGCTTGGTTACAGTTTGAAAGGTGCGCTGCAGACATCGCCGATGTTTCGCGAGAGAGTAAACAAAGCGATTGCTCCCCGGCTCGGTGCGTTTCGCGATCAGGTGCGTAAGTTCTTCGAGGATGCCGTGCAGGCGTTGCGCACGAAGCGTAAAGACCCGAATCTTCAGATCGCTTTCCTCTTCGATCAGCTCGAACAGATTCGAGGGACTCTCAGCAACGAAAGCGACGTGTTTCTAAGCCTTGAGCGCGTTTTCGTAACGTTCAACGACTATATTCGGATCCCCTACATTCATGCGGTCTATAGCGTCCCACCGTGGCTGAAGCTGTTGACCTTGGGTCCTTCGACGCCGATCACGGTACTGCCATGTATCCGCCAGTGGTGCAACGACGATAGCCGCACGCCGCACCCTCCGGGCGAAAAATGCATGCGTGAGCTATTGCTAAAGCGCTTCGGCACTCCGCAGAACTTCCAACGATTTTTCGGCGAACCTTTCGATGTAGCTTCCACTCCACGCGCGGACCAACTCATTCAACTGTGCGGCGGCCACTTTCGCGATCTGCTGCGATTTATCCGCGAATGTGTCATCCGCGCCCGAGTTTTGCCGGTGACGGACGAGGTTTTGACCGCATCGATTCAGAAGGTCCGCAGCGATTTTCTCCCCATCGCGCAAGACGACGCGATTTGGCTCAGCAACATCGGCAAAGAGCGGGCGACAGCTTTGCAGACGAAGAAAGCTGAAGAGGTCACCCGCCTCACACGCTTGCTCGATACGCATTTCGTGCTCTATCTCAAGAACGGCAAAGAGTGGTATGACGTGCATCCTCTGATCCGAGAAGAGGTCGAACTGATTGCCGCAAAGGCCTCTTCCCATGCACCCCCCAGCGCATGATCTTGCCGCCCTAGGCAGAATCTATCAACTCGAATCCAACCTCGAATGGGACTCGCTGCTCCGCACTGCGGAGTTTGCCGAGGCGTTCACCTTCACCGTTCTGCTCGTACCCGATAGCGCGGGCGCGGAGCTTTGCCGTCAACGTCTGCGGGAAAAACTGCGCGAGTTCGGACGCGGCGAATTGGAAGATTACTCTCCGCAAGCGACCGGCGATTGGCCGGCGGTTTTGCAGAGACTGGTCCACGGTCGGTCGAAGCCGGGGACTTCGGTGGTGTGGGTGGCGGCCGCCGTCTACGAGCGCGAGGCGGATGAGGCGGATTATGCGGATTATGCGGCTTGGCGGGAATCGTGGCGCTATGCGGCGACGCAGATCAATCAATTCCGGAATTTATTGGAGGCTGGCGTTGGGTGTTTGCTGATTTTTGTGGGGTGCGATTGGGTGAAGCCAGTGCTGCGCGATTGTGCTCCGGATTTGTGGTCCATTCGGACCGGGGTGATTGAGATTCGTCCGCCGGTTCGGGTGTCTTTGAGTGTGCCGTTGGGGCCTCCTTGGGATAGTGCTGCGGTATCTTCCAATGCTCCAGATGCGGAGATGGCACTGGAGCAGGCAGAGGCGCTCAGGGGGCGTCCTGGGCACGAGTTGGCTTTGGCCCGGGCGCTGCTGCGTGCGGGAGAAGGGCTGTCGGCGAGATTTGAGTGGTTGAAGGCGATCCCACTGTTGCGAGAGGCGCTGGAACTGCGGCGGAAGTATGGTTCCGAGCGGGAGGTCCTAGAGGCGATCCAGGGGTTGTGGGATCCGCTTTACCGGACCGGCTCGCTCGAGGAAGCGAGTGCCCTTGCGGCGGAGTGCTCGAAACTTGCGGAAGGATTGAAGGATCGTCGCGCCTTGGCGCTCGCTCTGCGTTCGCAGGCTTGGGTCATGGCGCGCCAGGGGAGTTTGCAAAAGGCGATGGCGCTTCACAATCAGCAAGAGGCGATCCACCGGGAGCTTGGGGACAAGTCCGGATTGCAGGCGAGCCTTGGGA
>CAZCPL010000268.1:0-7686 GCA_964500255.1 uncultured Solibacteraceae bacterium
GCAATGAGATCTGCTTCGTTCGATGCGGCACCGGTTTCGACAGCACGGCACGCATCGAACATCGTCGGCGTCTCGATCACTTCGTAGAGCAACACGTGCTGCTCTTCCGATTCCTTGGCCTTCAACACGGGCCTCACCACCGGATACCCTGCATCAGACAAGACTTCGGTGTTGTAGTATTCGCGATTCGCCACCTGCGACTCAATGTGCGCCTTAAAAAACAAGCGCTGGCCGTCCTCGGCGATAAGGATACCGTTCACCGAGTTCAGCGAAACCGCAAGCACTCGGATGTCCACATGCGCCACAGCAAAGGGCAAACGCGAACGAAAGAAGTCTGCCATCATGGCGTTCGCTCGCTGCAGGTCAGTAAACTGCAGCGTACGGATGCCGGCAAGATCGATCACGGCTTCTTGTTCTTCCAAATCTCCGCTCGCTCGCGGATCGCCAACGCGTGCGACGGAAAACCTTCGTAATCCGCTAGAATCGCCGTTGGACCCGACAGCCGATCGTAGCCGCGCTCATCCATGTAGCCAATCCCCGCGCGCTTCAGGAAGTCATGCACAGTCACTGCGGAATACGAACGCGCGAAGCGACCGGTGGGCAGAATCGCGTTCAAGCCAAGACAGTAGTTCGAGATCGAAATCGGCGTGTACGGCCCCAGCAGGATCTCGCCGGCATTGCGAATGCGGCTCAGTGCGAGAAACGGATCTTTCACCAGAATCTCCAAGTGCTCCGGCGCGTACTCATTCACGAAGTCGCAAGATGCCTCAAGAGAATCGGTCAACACGATACCGCCGTAGTTGCCCAGGACGGTCTCGATGTAGCCGCGACGCGGTTCCGGAACCTTCGGCAGATAGATCTCGATATGTTCCGCCGCCTTGGCCGCAAGTTCCGCCGAATGCGTGACCAGCAACGCCGCGGAATCAGGACCATGCTCCGCCTCGATCAACAGATCAAGCCCGGCAATCGCAGGATCGGCATGCTCATCCGCGAGGATGATCGATTCACTGGGTCCCGCGGGAACACCAACGTCCACCACGCCCGCGAGCAGACGCTTGGCGGCGGTCGCATAGATCGACCCCGGGCCCACGATCTTATCGACACGCGGAACCGATGCCGTGCCATAGCCTAACGCTGCAATCGCATGCGCGCCCGCCATTTTGTACACTTCACGGACGCCGCACATCGCGGCGGCATGCAACACTGCGGAATCCGCCCGACCCTCTTTGTTCGGAGGCGTGCAAACACAGATGCTCGAACATCCGGCAACCGACGCAGGGATGCCCAGCATCAGCATCACCGAAGGAAAGTAGCCCTTACCACCGGGCACATAGAGCGCCACGCGGTCGATCGGCGTGACCTTCTCGCCAGCGAAAACACCCGGACGGATTTCCGCGAACCACATCGGTTCCGGAAGCTGCTTTTCGTGGAAGGACTTGATGTTCGCATAGGCCTCATCCACCGCTGCCCGCACCTCCGGCGACAGCGATTTCTCGGCCTCCGCGAATTCCGCTTCGGTGACTTTGAGGCCTGTGAAGGGAGCTTCGCCGAAATCGAACTGCTTCACGTAGCCGAGCAGCGCTTCGTCGCCTCCGGATCTGACCTTGTCGGCCATTTCCTGAACGCGCGGCGTGATCTCTTCGATGTTCGCCTGCGCGCGGCGCTTGAGAACGGACAACTCGGCAGGGGACAGCGTGGACAGCGTGCGAGTGCAAATCATAATGGGGAGCGGGAAACTCTTAGTGTAACCCGCACTCAATCAGACGCCGAAAGTCCATAGGCTCGATCCAAAACTTCAACAACATGCATCACAGACTGGCCTGTTTCGTATTTCTTCGCACCGTAGCGAAGCTGCAGCATGCATCCCGGATTCGCCGTCACAATGCATTCCGCGTTCGCCGCCTTGACATACTTCATCTTGGTATCGAGCACCTGCATCGCAACATCGGTGTGCAAGACGTTGTAGACGCCCGCACTACCGCAGCACAGATCGGAATTCTGCATCTCGCGCAACTTCAGCCCGGGGATCGCAGTCAGCAACCGGCGAGGCGCGCCGCGAACCTTCTGGCCGTGCGCCAAGTGGCAGGAATCCTGATAAGTGACCGTCATCGGAAGCTCTTTGAACTCGCGATTGAAATCGGTGGAGGCGATGAACTCGCTCACATCCTTCATCAGAGCTACGAACTTACGAGCTTTTTCCGCATAAGCCGGATCGTGCTCCATCAATTCGTCGTACTCTTTGAGCGTCGATCCACAACCGCCCGCGTTGCAGATAACAGCGTCAAAGCCTTTGTCCACAACCGCGTCGATATTCTGCTTGGCGAGAGCACGCCCCTCGTCGCGCATGCCAGCATGCACCTGCAGCGCGCCGCAGCAGTTTTGCGCATCCGGAATCACAACCTCGCATCCGTTCTTCTGCAGAACACGCACCGTCGCGTCATTCAAGCGCGCAAAACTCAAGTTCGCGATGCAGCCGCCGAGCAGCGCCACGCGATACTTCTTCGCACCCATCGCCGGAAAAGTCTTGCCGTACGACTCAAAGAAGAACGGCTTCTCGATCGGCGGCGACAACGCTTCCGCCTCCGCAAGACGCTTCGGCAACAGCCCGGAGGCGCGTACGAAGGCCTGCAAGCCAAGCTTCTCGTAGAGCCATAGCAGCGTCCCCACGATCTTCAAATTCGTACGCGAAGGCAGTAGATGCCGGTACGCCATCCGCATCAGAAACGGCCTCGGACGCTCGTTCGCGATCTCCGTTCGCGCGGCCTCAATCAACCGCCCATACGGCACACCGGATGGGCATGCGGTCTCACATGCGCGGCAAGCGAGGCACAGTTCCATGTGCTCGACATACGAATCATCGATCTTCGCCGTGCCGTTCGACACCTGCACCATCTGATAAATGCGCCCACGCGGAGAGTCCATCTCGACTCCCAACTCGCGATAGGTCGGGCACGCATTCAAACACAAGCCGCAGTGCACGCACTTGTCGAGGTCTTTTTGTTGCGGCTTGTCGAAGGCTGAAAAGTTAGATCCTGCCATAGAGCGCTCCCTTGTTGAGAAGTCCTTCAGGATCGAACATGGCTTTGAGACGTTGCATCACGGCGAAATCAGATCCCAACGTCGGCCAACGGTCGACGCCCGGCGGCGCGTATTCGTAAACATGCTGCGTGCCCACAGGCACCGTCGCATCCCCGTAAAGATAGGCGATGCCAGAAGCGGCGCGCGCAACCGCAGGCGTCTTCTGCCCATCGTGGATCAATGCCTTCAGCCCCATGTGCGTAGAAGAACAGCGAGCGATCTTCGCGCCCGCAGTCTCGCCAAGGTAGGCAGGAGTGAATTCGCGGATCTTCGCCCATATAGCGTCTTCGAGCCGCTTGCTGCCCACATATTCTTTCTCGAACCGCTCTGGCACAGCCACCGCAAGCAGGATCAGGTTCCACGAAGCGTCCAGACCCAATCGCGAACTCGCCGCGGGATTCAACAGGTCGAGCGCCGCAGGCTGCAACTGCCCTTTCAGCACGCGATCGCGCAAATCGAACGCTTCGCTAGAAGTCGCAAAAGAAAAGCCCAAAGTGCACGACTCGTTCGGAATCGGATTCAGCTTGAAGTTCACAGTCGCAATCGCTGCGAGAGTTCCGAAAGAGCCGATGAGCAACTTCGCCATGTCAAGTCCGGCGACGTTCTTCACCACCATGCCGCCTGACTGCACGAGCTTGCCTTCGAGTGTCGCAAAGGTCATGCCGATCACGAGATCGCGCGCCGTGCCATAGAGGCGTCGCCGCGGCCCGCTCAGATTGGCACCTAGGACTCCGGCCATGGTGACTTGTTCAGCCCACGGCGGATCGAGTGGAATCATTTGCTGATTCGCCGCAAGCAGATTCGCCAGATCCCAATAGCGTATGCCCGCTTCGACGCTAATGGTGAGATCGCGAGGCTCGTACTGCAAAACACGAGTCATCGATCGTGTATCGATGGCGATATCGCAAGCGGAGGGATGGGATCCCAACCAGATCTTTTGTTTCTCGAAAGAGGCGCTGGCCAGTGCATCGGCCAGCTCCTGAGGACTTTTGGGTTCGACGGTCGTCAATACTTGAGCTTATCGCAAGACAGCCCTTTATCGCTTCTCAAGTTCCGCCGTCACGCTCTCAGGATTTCCCTTCGTAATCACGAAGTATGGCTTCTTGTTGAGATAAGCGGACTTCCCGTCCACCATCATCACGATCTCAAGTCCATAGGATTGATCCTGCCTGATGCGATCTTTGCGATAGGGGACGCGATACTCGGGCAGGTCGCCGTGTGCCTTCAGCGATCCCACAAGCGCCCGGTCGGGTCCGCTGACCTCCACCACACGGATGTACACTTCAGACCCCGCAGGCGTCCCCTCAGTCAGTTGCAGCTTCACCGACAACGTGCCGGGAGCCGCGGGCTCAGGTTCCCGGTACGTGCCGCAGGACGCGGCCAGCAACCCAATCATCGTCAGCGCCAAAAGCAGTTTCATACGGATGTCACTTTCGCACCGAGCGCCTTCGCCTGATCGATCCACTTTCTGACCACGGCCACGCTTGGCGTCACTTTACAGAGATGTTTTTCTTCGTTCGATTGACGCAGCATTTGAGACAGGTTGTCGGCTTTCGCCAAGCGAAGTTCTTTCATCGAATGGATCCCCGCCTTCGAAAGCAGTTCTAAATACTGCTTTGCGACCCCACGAATCCGAGCGATGTCCGCGATGTTTGCCCAACGCAAGAGATCTTCTTCGGCCAAGCTGGTTTTGGACGCAGTGACCTTTCGGCCATGCGGAGTCTTGCAAGCTTCAAGAAGTTGTCCTGTGGAACGAATGCCCGCATGCATCAGTTTTTCTGCATGTGAAGGCTCCACCCCTTCGATGTCCGCGATGGGATATGGCAATGTAGTTTTCTCCTTCCACCCAAGGAAGCGCAGCAAAAGCAGCGGCTCACACCCAAATAAGCCACTTTTGGATCCCCACCCAACCTCGTCAAGGTAACCATCGATCGATGCCATTGTCAACCGGTTCATACCCGTGTAACGGCTCTGTCCGAAAACTAAACTTTGAAAAGTACACCTTAACTGTTTGAGAATAGAGAGAGTAGAGTCGAACTGGTTAGCCTGAGGGTGAACAGGCACTTTCCAAACCAGAATAAATGTACGATTCTGAAAGATTGTCTATGTCTGTGTTGCCTCGGGACAAGATCCTCGAGAAGCTGAGAAAAATCTGTTTGACGCTTCCAAACGCCACCGAAACCTTGACGTTCGGACACCCGACCTTTCAGGTCGCGCAAAAGACGTTCTGTGTCCTTGAACAATACAAGGGCGAGCTGAGTATGAGCTTTAAGGTTGGTAAGCAGGCTCAGCCTGTGTTTCTCAAAGACGACCGTTTCTTCCGCACGCCCTACGTGGGCCAGCACGGCTGGGTCTCATTGCGCGCCGTTGGCAAGCTGAATTGGGAAGAGATACAAGGTTTGGCCGAAGGAAGTTACAAGTTGGTTCAACAAAAGCGGCGCAGCATCTAGGCCGTGGATTCAGCAGCAGCACACGCAATGGAAGCAAATCTGGCGGAATGGTTTCTGGCCAAAGCCGCCTGTTTCGCCGACGCCGAGGTCCGGCGGGCGTCTGCTGGACGTTCACCCGCAAATCGTCGCCGGAAAACACTGCGTTGCTTCCACGCTTCAACGTACGATCCGCTCGCTCGCGCATTGCGCAGATCCTCGCCAAGTCCTTGAACAGAAATTGAGAGCCTTCTTCCGAATCGATTGCGGGGCCTTGCGCCAGGCAGGTTTCCAATGCCGCATCCACTGCGCCGCATGATTTGTCTGACTTCCGTCCTGTCGAATGTTGCAACGCGCGCAAGCGATCCGTGACGGCTTCGCCGCCTTGAAAGCCCGATGCGCCTGGCACTTTGCCGCGACCCTCGACAATCAAGCCGTAGGCCTCGCCACGCTATTCACCGGCGCTGCGTCGCGAACATCTACGATGTCCAAGTGCTGAAGCATCTCGACGCACGTCTCGGTATTGGGAAAGCGACCAAGTTCAGTTTTTTGCGCTGGGGAAAGATGCGTCAGCAACCGTAGCGATCTGAACCAGTTCAGGATTCCGCCGCGGTTCCGTGAGCGTCCCATTGCGGATTCCCAACAACACCTTTTCCAGCAACGGACGCATCGCCGCCACCCTCTTGGCCCGGATCATCAAATCCCACAGCGGCTCGAACTTCTTCCACCCCGCGGCATAACCAAAATGGCGCACGCGTCCAGCCCAATCCTCTTTCGCCGCCGCGCCTCGCCAGATGGAACTCCACTTGTAGAAGTCTTCAGAGGCCTTCCAATAGCCTCGTTCCAGTTGGTCGGGAGTCATGCGCGCGGGCTGAAACACGGTATGCCTCGTGTCGTAGAGATCCCAATTGGAATGCAGTAACCGCCCTGCCTTCTGCATGCGTTCGTAAAGAGCCGTGCCCGGATACGGCGTTAGGATGTGAAAGGTCGCCGTCTCGATTCCCTGCTCCACCGCCCATTCCACCGTGCGCTCGAACACTGACTCATCGTCTTCGTCCATGCCGAACACAAAGCTGCCGTTCACCATGACCCCGGCGTCGTGCACGCGCTTCACCGCGTCCTCATAGCTGCGATTGAGATTCTGAAACTTGCGCTGGCTCTTCAGTGCATGCATGTTCGTGGTCTCGAATCCCACAAAGAGACTTCGCAATCCCGAGGCGGCGGCCTTTTCCAGGAGCCCGAATTCAAGAATCGAATTCACCGTAGCTGCCGCTTGCCACACCCGCCCCATGCCTTTCATGCCTCCAAACAATTCGGTCGCGAAACGTTTGTGTCCAAAGAGATGGTCGTCAAGAAAATAGAGATGCCTGCCAGGCAGTCGCGAGATTTCTGCAAGCGCATCGTCCACCGGTTGGACATAGAATGACTTGCCGCCCTGAAAGAACGCTTCTTTGTAGCAGAAGTCGCAAACATGCGGACATCCGCGCGTCACCACAATCGAGTTCGGAACCAGATACAAATGCCGCTTGATCAGATCGCGTCGCATACGCGGCATGCCAACCAACGTGCGGATCTTCGACTCATAACGCTTCGCCGGACGCTTTGCGCGGAAGTCCTCAAGAAACTGTGGCCACGTATCTTCCCCTGGGCCCAGAAAGATCGTATCCGCGTGAAGCGCCGCCTCATCCGGCAATGAAGTCACATGCAGCCCACCCAAAACCACGTACACTCCGCGGTTGCGATAGTACTCTGCGAGCTCGTACGAACGCCGCGCACTCGTGATGTAAACCTGAATCACCACCAGATCGGGATGATCGTGCAGCGAGACATTCTCTACGTGCTCGTCCGTGATGGTGGCTTCATCGGTCGCATTCAGATAACCCGCCAGAGTCGCCAATCCCAGAGGTGGAAACAACGAATACTTGATCGGGCGAAACAGCGGACTCGTCGCCTCGGTCAGCGCCGGCAATTTGAATTTCACCTGCATATGAATGCAGAATGCCACAGCTTGGGCACAATGTAAAGTACTTTTTTGTGCAAAGGACTCAGGCTACATCTGCAACAGCTTCTTCAACTCCGCCTTTGCGACAGTCTCCATATGCACTTCATCCGGACCATCGGCCAACCGCAAAGTCCGCGAATTCGCCCATGCGGAAGCCAGTTCGAAATCCTGACATACGCC
>CAZCPL010000269.1:0-7644 GCA_964500255.1 uncultured Solibacteraceae bacterium
AGCATAGATCGCCGTTCCATCCCGAGCAATGACCATCTCGCCAGCCAGGTTTTCGTTGAGTTGGATGCCCATGTTGATGAGCAAATTGTCGGGATCGCTCATCATCAATTGCGAAGCATTGGCGCGAGCCGGGGGATTGAGCGTGGGCGCGATGTTGAACGCCGAATAGAGCGTTCTGCTGTCCGGCGAAAAGATGCTTCCCCCCTGCACTGTCTGGGTGTTGAAGTTGGTGTTGGGCGCAATCGGATAAGGCGCGTTCGCCAGATTCTGCTGCGCGATGACGGTGAGTGACGACGTCTCGAAGAGCGTCAGACCTGCCATGAATCGAGATCCGTCGGGGGCCACGGCCAACACTCCGGATACATTGGCAACGCGGCGCGACCGCAGCACCGTCGACGAAAGGGCTTCGTACACGAATATCGAACGTTGAGTCGTGTTCGGAATGTTCGATCCGACGATGAAGCGCCCGTCCGCGCTGGCGGCAAGTTGACTTCGAACGGCGAGAGCGGGACGTCCTGATGGCGCGGGCAAAACAGGTGAGGCAGGCGGCGCTGGTGTGATCGAAACGTTGCCGATGCTATTGTCAATTGGGTTGAAAATCAGCAGCACGTTCTGCGTGTTGCCTGCACCGGTTCCGATGGTCGATATGAGAACGCGTTCGTCAATCCCAACCGCGACTCCTTCGGGTTTGGCGGGCAGCGTGA
This sequence comes from uncultured Solibacteraceae bacterium, assembly GCA_964500255.1. Classification (GTDB taxonomy): domain Bacteria; phylum Acidobacteriota; class Terriglobia; order Bryobacterales; family Bryobacteraceae; genus F-183. The sequence continues at coordinate 705 of CAZCPL010000269.1, forward strand.
CGCGACCGCTGATAGCCAGCGTGTTGAGGTCGATGACATTGAGAGAAGAGGCGTCGTAGGCTGCGACGAAAAGCAGCCGGCCATCGCGAGACATCGTGGCGGAAAGCGGGGTGGAATCGGTGCGAATCGCGGTCAGAAATCGGCGCTGCGCAATCGAGTAAACCTCAACCTGATTGCGGTTGGTGTTGGTGAGGTAGAGACGCCCGCGAGCGTCGTCCATCACGATATCGGACGCGCCACCGACTACGGGCACCACCGTTCCGTACAATGCTGCGAATGCCGGGGAAAGTGCCAAGGCGACGATTGCGATAAGGCGGCGAACTGCTGTCTTCATGAATCTTTGTACTGTTGAACCCGACGGACGATGCGAAGTTGCTTTTAGGTATATTACACAACATGCGTCTACTCGCTCGTGGTCTGGTTGTCTGCGTCTCTTTGGGCGCGCAAGAATGGCCCCAATTCCGTGGACTCAACGGCTCGGGGATCGGCTCTACCACAGCGACTGCGCCCGCGGACTTGAATCCGGAAAAGGCGCTTTGGCGCATCGACATGCCAACCGGGCATTCCTCTCCGATCGTCACCGCCGGGCGGTTGATCCTCACGGCGGTGGAAGGAGGCGCGCGCAAGCAGGTGGCTCCTGGACGGGTCGTGGATCCCGATGGAAAGCTGGTGACGCTTTGTCTGGATCGTGCCACGGGCAAGACGCTGTGGAAACGCGAGGTTCCGAGACCGCGTGTCGAAGTCTATCAGCCAACGAATTCGCCAGCGTCGCCAAGCCCGGTTACGGATGGCAAGACGGTTTATGTATTTTTCGGCGACTTCGGCATCCTCGCCTACGACGTCGCGGATGGCAAAGAGAAGTGGCGGATGCCACTGGGCCCGTTCAACAATCCGAACGGTCACGGTTCGTCACCGGTATTGGTCGACAACCTCATCGTGTTGTTGTGCGATCAAGACAACGACTCGTTTCTGATGGCGGCGGACAAAAGAACCGGCAAACTCAAGTGGAAAGTGGCCCGGCCTGAGTCCACCCGTTCGTATTCGACTCCGGCGGTATTTCGTCCATCGGGCAAACGACCGGTGGAACTGATTGTTCCAGGAGCCTTCAGCCTGGCGTCGTATGCGGCTTTGACTGGCGAAAAATTGTGGTGGGTGCGTGGAATGTCGTGGCAGCCCAAGTCATCGCCGGTTGTCGATGGCGACATGATTTACGCACATTGGTGGGAAGGCGGTGGCGAGAACGAAGCTCCGACGAACACGGAATCGTTCGAAGAGATCCTGGCAAAACAGGATGCCAACAAAGACGGCAAGCTCGCGAAAGAGGAGTTGGACGAACGCATGCAGCGCGGCTTCGGCGATCTCGACCTCGATCACGACGGCTTCGCCGACGCGCGCGATTGGGAATTTTACCGGGCCCGCCGGTCGGCCCGCAACGCCCTACTGGCGATCAAACATGGCGAGCGCGGCGACATTACCGATTCGAAAACCATCGTTTGGCGGATGCAGAAGTTCTTGCCCAATGTTCCTTCGCCTCTATTGTATGAAGGCGTGATTTATCTGATCAAGGATGGCGGAATCCTGTCGACGGTTGATGCCAAAACCGGCGCGATTCTGAAGCAAGGCCGCCTGGAAGGCGCGATTGGAACCTACTATTCGTCACCCGTAACAATGGGAGGCAAGGTTTATTTCATGAGTCAGGCTGGCAAGTTGAGCGTCGTCAAAGCCGGCGCACAATGGGAACTGCTGAAGGTCAATGACTTCGACGAAGAGTGCTTTCCGACCCCGGCGATTGCGGACGGGCATCTTTACATCCGCACCAAGACCAAACTTTACGCTTTCTAATGTCGCTACAAGAGACGATTGTTTCCATTTCCACTCCGCCCGGGCGCGGAGGCATCGGTATCGTGCGGCTCTCGGGCCGCGACGCCAAAGTGATTGCCACTTCGATTTTGCGCGTGAAACGCCAGAGCGAGTGGGAATCGTGGACCTCTGCTCTCGCCGATCTCCCCGACGCCGACGGCCATACGGTTGACCATGTGGTGGCGACTTACTTTGCCGGTCCGCGTTCGTATACCGGCGAGGATGTGGTCGAGATCGGTTGCCACGGGTCGCCGGTTGTGCTGCGTCACTGCGTCGAACGGGCGCTGTGGGCGGGTGCGCGTCACGCCGATCCAGGTGAGTTCACGCTGCGCGCGTATCTCAATGGGAGACTCGATTTACCGCAAGCGGAGGCGGTTCGCGATCTGATTGAATCCACCACGTTGTACCAGGCCCGCATCGCGGCACAACAAGTGGATGGCAGCGTCTCGCGCCGCATCAAACCCGTCAAAGAGCAGTTGCTGGAACTCGTCGCGCTGCTCGAAGCAGGCATCGACTTCGCGGACAACGACATCGATATCGCACCGAATGAGATCCTAATCCATCGGCTAAATGGCGTGACTGTGGGAGTGGATGCGCTCATTCGCAGCTTTGCTTTTGGCAAGCTCGTGCACAATGGCTTCACCCTCGCCATCGTGGGGCGGCCCAACGTCGGAAAGAGTTCGCTGTTCAACCGCTTGCTGGAACAGGATCGCGCAATCGTCACCGATATACCCGGAACCACGCGCGATCTGGTTTCAGAGACAGCTTCGATTGGCGGCATCCCGATTCGATTCGTGGATACGGCGGGCATCCGCGATGGGCAGGATGTGATCGAGTCAATGGGAATCGAGAAGTCCTTTCAGGCAATGGCGGATGCGGATCTCGCACTGGTGGTGGTGGACGCGGGTGCGGCGTTGACCGATGCCGATCGCGCGCTGCTCCAAAAGGCTGCTTCGACGGGGCGTTCGCTGCGGATCGCGAACAAATGCGATCTGGGTCGGCAGAGCGATGAGTTCGTTCACGTTTCCGCAAAGACCGGCCAAGGCATCGTGCCACTGCGCGAGGCGATTCTCGGTGCGATCGGCGGATCGGACGTTTCGAAAGAGCAAGAGGCCGGATTCATCACAAGTCTACGCCACGAGCAATTGCTACGCGAAGCAGCCGAGGCTCTCGCAAACGCGCGCAGGGCGGTGGATTTTGGCATCCCGCATGAGATGCTGCTGCTCGATTTGTATGCGGCGCTGCGTCCCATCGACGCGATCACAGGCGCAACGACGGCCGACGATATTCTGAATCGCATTTTCTCAACGTTCTGTATCGGAAAATAGAAGTACATGGACGGGACCCAACCACCGCAGACCATTCCCGAGCTACAGGTATCCGCATGGTTGCCCCAACTCTGGGAAGCATTCAAGAAGACGTTTCACTATTGGATGGAGACCGAGACGCACGTCTACGCGTTCTCTGTGGCGGCGAACGTCTTATTGTCGTTCTTTCCGTTTCTCGTTGTGATCTGCGCGCTGGCGCGGCTGGTGTTTGCCGATGGCGCGGTGCGGTCGGCAATGGAAATTGCGCTCAGCGACTACTTTCCTCCTGACATGATGACGGGCATCGTGGGAGGACTGTTAAGTCCTTATCGCGGATCGTTGCAGGTGATGTCGATTCTCTTGCTGCTGTTCACGGCCAATGGTGTTTTCGAGCCGTTGGAGGTCGCGCTGAACAAGGTCTTCGGCATCGCAGTGAACCGCAGTTTTGTGAAGAATCAGATGGTCAGCATGGGCCTGATTTTTGTGTGTGGCGGCTTGCTGACGCTGTCCACAATTCTCACGGCTCTGAACCAGCAGTATCTGCAGAAGGCCATCGGTTCGGGTGCGGTGACGAGCTTCATGGTGGGCGCGTTTTTCAAGATAGTGGCGGTTCCGATCACTGCGTTTACGCTGTATCTCATCTACAAATTCCTGCCGAATGGCGAGGTGGCGAATAGCCGCGCGGTTCCCGCCGCAATTGTCGTTGGGCTGCTGTTGGAAGTGTTGAAGTACATCAATCTTGCAACCTGGCCGTGGTTCCGCGTGAAGTTGTATCGCGAATACGGGACTTTCATGCATTCGGTCGCGATTGTGTTGTGGTCGTTTCTGGCGTCAATGTTGTTGCTTGCAGGGGCTGAGTGGGCAGCGCGACGGCGCAATCCAGAAGGGACGCCTCATGTGTAGCCTGGTCGCGTCCCCACAATCGCCTGCAGGCGAGCGCTGTGGCGGGTGGCTTCGGGACCCTAGTCGGCAGCCAATCCAGCCAGTAAGATGGCGAGCAACAACAAGGACTTCGTACCGGGCACAATCGACTTCGCATCCGCGGATTCCGTCAACATATGCGCATCGCGCGACCGGATCGCTCCCACCGCGATAGACGGAATACCCATACTGACGCCGACATTCGCATCCGTGGATCCAACGTCAAAAGGCTCCGGCGCAGAGACCAATTGCAGGTATTTTTGGACATCGAGTGCGGTCTGCACCATCGGATGTCCCCGGCGTTCCTCGCGAGTTATGGCGTGCGAATAGTCGAGATCGTCGCCATCCGGCTTTTCGATCCGCAAGCCCACGCGCTCGGCGGTAGCCGCATCTTGGGCAGCTTTGACTACCAGTGAATACAAACGATCTTGCGTCGCGCTGTCGAGCGATCGCAGATCCACCGTGAACGATGCCTCGCGAGGAATTGCATTCACGACCGCGCCGCCCTGCATCTTGCCGACATTGATGACAGGCAACTTCATGGGCTGCGCTGCAGGATCGGGTTCCGGCAATGGGATCGCATAAACCGCTTGCACCGCTCGCGCCACGGCGCGGACCGGATTCGGTTCATCGCGACTCAGCAACGTATGCGCGCCCGCAGCCGTGTAGACGAACTGCATCGAGGCTAGACGCAGTGCACCATACCAAACCATGCCGAGCGGGATGTCCGTCGCGATGACCATATCCGGCTTGGGATCCTGCTTTGCCAACCAATGGCGCATGCCTTGCAAACGCGTTTCCTCTTGCGTCGTTGCGAGAAACACGAGATCGCCTTGCGTTTCGATACCCGCTTCATCGAGTATGCGAAAAAGTTCGAGCAACGCCACGACATTGCCGGAATTGTCGCCAATACCGGGACACTTCAGAGTCTGCCCATCGCGATCGACCTTCAATGGGGTCGACGCGGGGAAAACGGTATCCATGTGCGCGGCGAAGACGATCGTGGATCCAGACCGCTTGCCTTTGCGGACGCCGCTGACGTTGCCCACTTCGTCGATATTAACGTTCGAGAGCTTCAGTTTCTCGATCTGAGATTTCACGTAAGCGGCGCGCGCCGACTCTTGGCCCGATGGCGCGGGGATCTCCGCAAAACGGATCCATTCAGCAACGATCTTGTCTTCGCGGTGCTCCATTGCGCGCAACGCCCGCTGCACTTTGGGATGTGAGACGACCTTAGCGGAAAAGCGCGTGGGATACTTCGCCGCGGCCGCGCAAGTCCATGCCAGGACGAAGAATGAGAGCAGTTTCACCGGTGAGTACGCAGCGCCGCGTCATTCAAATGCGGAACATTGTTGAAGCTGAACATCCGCAATTTGTTATGACGCCAACGCAGCTCCGTGTAAGAGGTGTTGATTACGGCCCCAGCCAGTTGAAAGATCTCAAGATCGCCGAGGCCCAACGCTTCTCCCACACAGATCGCTATGGGAGTGGCGGAGGTGAAGACGACCGCTGAATCGAGTCCGCTTTTGAGCAGATCTTGCAACCCCCTGCGGATGCGATCGCGAAAATCCACCCACGCTTCGCCGTCGAAGCGATATTCGCCCTGCACCCAGGCGCGAACAACCATCTCGTCGGCGGGGCTCCAACGACGATTCACAAGAGCGGTTTCGTTATGACCATGGAGTTCCACGAGTGTCTTGACCGTCTGCCAATGCGTGCGGAAATCGAGGTTACGCATCGCCAGTTGCGGACCGATGCCTTCGTACACGGCATCGAGATCGAACTCGTTCCACGATTCCGCGATCTTCGTCGCGGCCACCGCATGCTTCTGTTCGATGCTGGCGAGTTGGGCTGTTTCCTGCTGGCGACGCAGTCCGCCGGCGAACCAGCAGGCAAAATTTAAATCCTCTCCATCCAGGTAGCGGCCGAGCAGTGTGGACTGCTCGCAACCGAGCCCTGAAAGAACGTCGTAGTCCCGCCGCGTTCCGGCTTGTCCATGGCGTACGAAGTGAATGTTCATGCTTGATTGAGAAGGTCGACGGCCTTCCGGGTCAGTGCGCGGACGCGAAGATGAAAATTGGCGAACCGTTGATCTTGTGTCTGTCCGCGCCAAAAACGGAAGTAGATCTGTTGCAGGATAACAGCAAGCTTAAAGACGCCGAGCGCCTCGTGAAACCTAACGCCACTTAGATCCCGTCCCGTTCGTCGTGAGTAGGCGTCCAGAAACTGCTCACGCGTGTACCAACCCGGTTGTGTTGTAAATCCCGGAACTCCGCCGCCGCTGATTTCGGGCGAGGCGGCGTGGGTCCAATAGCAGAGTGTGAGTCCAACGTCGATCATTGGATCGCCGATGGTTGCCATTTCCCAGTCGAGCACGGCCTCCACTCGATCGATCGAATCGGGCGGAAACATCACGTTATCCAGCTTGTAGTCGTTGTGGACGAGCGTCGCGTGGGTGGATTGCGGGATGTTCGCGTTGAGCCATTCCATCACACGATCCATCTCGGGCGTCTCTTCTGTGCGGGCGCGGGTCCAACGTTCCGACCAGCCTTTCACTTGGCGTTCGACAAAGCCTTCGGGCTTGCCTAGTGCGGTGAGTCCCTGCGATTGGATGTCCACGGAATGAAGCTGCGCGAGGCAATCGAGAAAGGCCTCACTGATACGCGATGCGTAGTCTGACTGCGACTTCACCGAGTCTGGAATGCCCGTGCGAAGGATCAATCCCTTGCGTCGTTCCATGACAAAGAAGACCGCACCGATGACCGACGGATCCTCACAAACCAAGGCAGGCTTGGGCGCTTGTCGAAAGTGTGGATTCACTGCCGCGAGAATCTTGCACTCGCGTACCATGT
>CAZCPL010000270.1:0-3234 GCA_964500255.1 uncultured Solibacteraceae bacterium
AATCTGGGCTTCGCGTATTTCAACCAGAAGCGTCCGGTGGAAGCGGTCGAGATGCTGCGGCGTGCATCCGCCGTGAATCCGAAAGACTTCAATACGGTTTACCTGATTGGCGCGGCGCATTCGCAGATCCAGCAGCCAGAGGATGCGGTGCGGGCGTGGCGCATGGCATCCGCGCTGCAGCCCGCGAACGCCAAACTGCTGCAGTTGCTGGTGGTGGAATACGGCAAGGGACGGTACTTCGGGGAGGCAGCGGATGCTGCGGCGAAGGCGTTGGCACTGAATCCCGAAGATGCGAACGGCTATTTTCTGGCCATCAAAGCCGCGCAGGATGCGGGCGATCTCGATGGGGGCGCCGGGATTGCCGCGAAAGCGGCGACCAAGTTTCCCCAACTGGCGCGGGCGAACTTCGAACATGCCTTCTATCTGCAAAAGCGCGGCGATCTTGACAAGTCAATTGAGTATCTGCGGAAGGCAATCGATCTCGATCCTGGCTACGAGGAACCGACGTTCTTCATGGGCGATCTGCTTGTGAAGCAAGGGCGCAATGACGACGCCTTGCGGTTTCTGCGAGCGTCCATCGCGAGCCGCAATGACTATGTTCCCGCGAGAGTTCTGCTGTCGCGCGTACTGATCAACCTTGAAAAGTGGCAAGAGGCGGTAGCGGAGCTCGAGTCAACCATCAAGATTGACCCCAGGCATCCCCAACCGCATCTTATGCTCAGCCAGATCTACTTTCGTCTCGGCGATGAAGCCCGGGCGCGCGAAGAACGGAACTTGTCGTTGAAGTTGCGGCGCGAGAATCCTACGATTCTTGAGGCCGTGCAAGGGCGTCCATTCGAGAAAAAGCCTTAGGATTGTTTGGTCTTGCGCTGCAACAGATACGCAATGCCCAGAAGTCCCACACCGATCAGGAAATTCGCATTGGGTTCGGGAGTCGAGATCGCAGCGATGGCTTGCGGCAGAACAGCCTTGTCGAGGTTGATCGATCCGACGTTGTAGATCACGTTTGCGGCGGCGCGCAGGGTGGAAGCTTGGACGGTGGCGGACTCAGGTTCTGGCATGACTTTCGGTTCCGAGGCGAGCGGCGAGGCCGAGCAGCAAAGGGTGAGGGCGAGTCCTACGATCAGTTTGTTCATTTCTTGTTTCCTTGTGACCAGTCCAGAATGCTTTCGCGGAGCGTTTCGAGACAGAGACGGACGGTACAATGCGTTAGTGCGTTCGTTCTGGTCACTCTAGTCCCAGGTTTCGAGCCACGGCGTAGGACCCATGCAGAACTCCATCGACACCACGCGGACGCGCTTTTGGATACTAGCCCTCGTGTTTTCGGTGGCGGTGATCAACTATATTGACCGGCAGGCGTTTTCCGTAGCCGCTCCGGTGATTCAGGCGGAGTTTCAGATGCCTCCGGTGCAGTACGGACGGGTAGTTTTCTCTTTTCTTTTGGCCTATGCGATCGCCCAACCGTTAGCTGGCAGGTTGCTGGACCGTTTCGGCACGGTGGCCGGATTCAGTGGCGCCGTCCTATGGTGGTCGTTCGCCTGCGCCGCGCACGCCTTTGCCGGGGGCGTCTGGAGTTTGGGCGCCTACCGGTTTTTGCTGGGCTCTGGGGAAGGGGCGCTGATCCCTGCTTGTATCAAGACGATTTCGGAATGGCTTCCTAAGAATGACCGCGCGTTCGGCATCGGCATCATGAACGCGGGCATCTCGATCGGCGGGATGATTTCCACACCTCTGATCGGTGGTCTCACTCTCCACTATGGGTGGCGGGTGATGTTTCTGGTGACCGGTGCGCTGGGAATCCTCTGGCTTGCGGTCTGGCTGCTTTTCATGCGTGGCAGGCAACCCGAGGCCGTCGCGGGCGAGCGCGTCAGCGTGAGTTGGAAAGAACTGTTGCAGCGCCGTGAGATGGTGGGACTGATTCTGTCCCGGGTCATCTCCGATCCGGCCTGGTATTTCTACCTCTTTTGGCTTCCGCCCTATCTTGCACAGGAACGCGGGTTCGATTTGCGCAAGATCTCCTATTTCGGGTGGATCCCATTTGCGATGTCGACCTTCGGCGCGTTACTTTCCGGCTGGACTGCACAGAAAATGCTGGGTTTAGGCTGGTCGATCGATCGGACGCGAAAGTCGATTTTGTTGGCTGCCGCCGTCTTCATGCCCGTGGGAATTCTGGTCGGGTTTGTCCCCGATGCCTATCAGGCGCTGGCGCTGATCAGCTTCGTGACGTTTCTGATTCAAGTCTGGGCCACCAGCCTGTTTTCCATTCCTTCGGATTTGTATCCTGCCTCGCAGGTGGGATCGGTGGTCGGACTCGCCGCCGCAACGGGAAGCATTTCGGCCATGCTTTTTCAATTGCTTGTGGGCGAAATTGTGCAGCGATTCAGCTATACCCCGATCTTTGCCACGGTTGCTCTGATGCATCCGGCGGCGCTCGTTTGTATTTACATTTTCATTCGAAAAATCGACAGAATCCCTCGTTAGTTTTCCCAAGATCAGGCGTTATCCAACTGTGTGAACGCGCTGAGGAAAAGCCCTCATGTGCATGTTGCGGCCGGGGACTTCTGTGGCCAATCGCGGAAAAAACGCCTCTTTGTCTCGAACGCTCTAGTACGTATCGTACTTTTGTACCGTTCGGCTCTGTCTCTCAAGACTTTATCGAAGATTCCGGCGCGACCGTTGGCGGTGGCTGGTTATTCCCACGCTGCCGGGTTTTCTGGCGGGCGTTTTATTTGTCTACAACCGACTGATCCCACCTTCCGATTTCTATCGCGCACTATTTCTCGCGAACACAGTGGTTGGGTCGGTCTGCGCATCCATACTCCTGCCTGGCTGGATCGCTTCCACCCCGGTTCGCATCCCGCTCAATCTCCGCAGGCACCTGTTGCTGTTGGCGGTTTGTGTCGGTTCCAACACCATCGCCTTTGCGAATTATCTGCAAGCCGGGAAGGCCGGGAACCAACACCAGTTCATTTAAGAGCGCCGATTGCAATCTGAAAGTTGTGCGCGAGTGGACGATCGAAGTCACCTATCAGGTCGAATTCTATGCCGAATATATCCTTGTCGCGGGGTCGGCGGGGCATCCCATCCTACGAAGCAGACGGCTGCTTCTCTCTCACTCATCTTCAACGCGGCCAATGCGATTCTCGAACCGCAAGCCAATGTCAGGCTCGTCCCGGAGAGGCCTCTTCGAAACATTGTCTATGGCGGGGTAATGATTTCCGTCGACCCCGGTGC
>CAZCPL010000270.1:3244-7608 GCA_964500255.1 uncultured Solibacteraceae bacterium
CCTCAATATTTTCTTTGTCGGGCGTCTCGATTCGAGCCCTGGATCGGACTTGGATGTAACGGGTACGTACGTTCGTAGCGCTGGGACGAGTGCACGCGCACGAATTTGCCCACAACCGGGGTGTTCCACACAACAGCAGCGCGATGCTCAACCGCATGGATCTTCTCATGTGGGGCACTGCGTCTGTCTTCTTCGCATCTCATGGAAAATACCTCTACCGGAGCGAAATCGACATACTACGGAAGGGCGGAACGTTGCCCTAAATCCTCGGGTCCGGTTCGTCGAGTTCCAACCAGGAAATCGGGATGTAGTATTTCCCGTAGCGTTTTCCATCCGAATAGCGCATCCCAGTGGGATCTTCCACCAGTATCGTCGCGCGCTTCGTCACGCGATTGACCACACCCTGCATCGCGCGCCCTTCGTATTCGAACCGGACACGAGCTCCCGGCCGGATGCCGGAAACAGCCGCCCGCTCGCGCCGCGTGATCATCGCGTGTGTGTGCGACTTATGCAGAAACCAGTTCGAAGCGATCTGTTGGAACCGCGGCTGCGAACACTTGCTTTCCTGCCAGCACAGAAACTCCAGCAGATGCACGAGTTCGTGTTCGAACACGCGCTGCAGGGCTTCTAAACGGGTTTCGCACTCGACGCCGCAGACGGTGACTTCGCGATGATCGCCCTCTTGGAATCCATCGAAGAGCATGCTTGTCGCAATCGCGATTTCGAACGACGAGGTGCCCGTTCTGCGATCGGTGATGCGCGAGGTGGTTCCGGCAGTGCGCGTCATTCGCGGTGCGAATCGAAATCCGATCGGTTGTTCGCCGAGCGTCAGCCGACAGCGTCCATTGAAAAGGCCTTCGTCGTAGAGTTCGAACAGGGTGCGCAGGTCGCGTACTTGGATATTGGTGAAATTGGCATGCAGCAGTACTCGCGACTGAGTGAACAATCGCCGCTGGATGTCGAACTGCTTCTCAAGAACCGTGGACGGCGTCGGCGCTTGCCGCAACAGCAAATCGGCAAGTTCCATTAGACGCGGAATTCGTCCGGACGCCAGTTCTTGATCGCCTGCTTGATCTGTTCAGTGCCCATTTGAGTCTTCAAGGTCTCTTCGACGAGCGCAGGGAGTTCCGCGTCGGATGCGAAGCGCAGGCCGATCAACTGCGGAACGGTGAGCTCGCCGATACGGCTCTGCATAGCCTGTGGCAGCAGCTTTTCGAGGCGCTGCCGCTCTTCGAGGCGAATGAGCCGATCCTGCACTTTCAACGCGTAAACGCGCGCGCCGTAACCTGCAAGCAACAGCGCGACGGCCACCACGATATCCCAAATCGCACCGACGTCGATTTCAGTTTCGAGCATTTCGTAGATTCGGAAGAAAACATTGATCAGCAGAATAGGCAGCACAACGAAGTGCCACTTGACATCCCACTTGGTGTGATTGGAAAAGCTTTGCATGATCGTGAGTTACCGACAGACAGCGACCGTCGCGGTGCCACCGAAACAACCCGTGCGCGCTGACAGGGCTGCTTCGCGATTCGCCACAACTGAACGCCGATCCCGTTTTGCGGGCGTTCCTCAAAAAGATAGGGTACCCGATACAATGGTGTTACGGGGCGCTCCGCGTCCTGCCCCTTCAATGCTTCGATTTGAAACCGCCGGCGAGAGCCATGGAGAATGTCTCGTCGCCACACTCACCGGGCTTCCCGCCTCGGTGCCGATCTCCATTGCAAAAGTGAATCGCGAACTCTGGCGCCGCCAGCAGGGCTTCGGTCGCGGCGGACGCATGAAGATCGAGACCGACAAGGTCGAGATCGTTGCGGGCGTACGCCATTCCATAACCATCGGCGCGCCCATCGCCATGATTGTGCGCAACGCTGACTGGAAGAATTGGACCGAGATCCTGCCTGTGGAAGAGATCTCGGGCAGCACCGTCGATCGCAAAGCCGTCACCAAACCGCGACCCGGACACGCCGATCTGGCCGGTGGCATCAAGTACGATTTTCTGGATGCTCGCTACATCCTCGAACGCGCCAGCGCCCGTGAAACCACAGCCCGCGTAGCAGTTGGCGCTGTCTGCAAACAGTTCCTGGCTCAGTTCGGTATCGGTGTATTGAGCCACGTCGTGCAGGTCGGAACCGCGCAACTCGAACGTAACGCCACTTGGGAAGAGCTCGAAGCTTTGGCATCCAAAGACGAAGTTTTACTGAACTGCGTGGATGCCGAAACAGAACAGCGCATGAAGGATGTCATCGACGTCGCCTATCGCACCGGCGATACGGTGGGCGGCGTTTTCGAAGTGGTTGCGCGCGGTCTGCCCGTGGGCCTCGGATCGCACATTGCCTGGGACACGCGCCTCGACGGTAAGCTCGCGCAGGCCATCGTTTCCATGCAGGCTGTCAAGGGCGTCGAAGTTGGATCGGCCCGCGAACAGGCCCGTGAATACGGGTCGAAAGTGCAGGACACGATCCATTACGACAAAGAAGACAAGCGTTTTCACCGTGGATCCAACAAAGCCGGCGGACTCGAAGGGGGCATCACCAACGGCTCGGACGTTTATGTCCGCGGATTGTTAAAGCCGATCTCAACGCTGCGACGTCCGCTCGAAAGCGTCGATCTGGCGACACGTGAATCCACTGCCGCCGCTTACGAACGCAGCGACATCGCTGTGGTTCCCGCAGCTGGAGTAATCGGCGAAGCGATGGTGGCAATCGTGTTGGCGCAGGCGATGCTCGAGAAATTCGGCGGCGATTCGCTCCGCGAGACGAAGCGGAATTACGACAATTACATCGAACAGGTAAGGAATTATTGAGATGGTCTTGAAGGTAGTCAAATACGGAGACCCGGTTCTCGAGACCAAGGCGGATCCAGTGGCGGAATTCGACACGCCGGAACTGCACAAGCTCGTTCTGGACATGTTCGACACCATGTACTCGGCCAAAGGCATTGGCCTTGCAGCGCCGCAGATCGGGGTGCGCAAGCAGGTCACGGTGATTGACGTGAGCGCCGGCGAAGAGGGCGGCGAGCGAGTGGTGCTCATCAATCCCGAAATCGTCGAGCGCAACGGTTCTCAGTTGGGCGAAGAGGGCTGCCTCAGCATCCCTGGATTTCGCGAGGACGTGAAGCGCGCCATGCACATCAAAGTACGTGCACGCGATGCCAAGGGCGAGCATGTCGAATACATTGCCGGCGAACTCTTCTCACGTTGTATGCAGCATGAGATCGACCATTTGCAGGGCATCTTGTTTTTGATGCATTTGAGTCCGTTGAAGCGCGATCTCATCCGCCGCAAGATTCGCAAACTGCAGAAGGCCGGCGAATGGTAAAGCGCGTTGTCTTTATGGGTACGCCCCAGTTTGCTGTGCCTACGCTTGAGAAGCTTGTCGCCACTGGATACGAAGTGGTTGCCGTGTATACGCAACCCGATCGACCGAAGGGGCGCGGGCAGCAGCTTGCGTTTTCGCCGGTGAAAGAGGCCGCGCTGCGTTTGGGGCTCACGGTGCATCAACCGGTGAAGGTCCGCGCGCCGGAAGTTCGCGAGGAATTGCTGGCGTTCGAAGCGGATGCGATGGTGGTTGTCGGATACGGGCAGATCATTCCGCAGGCAATCATCGACATGCCGAAGTACGGCATCGTCAATGTTCACGGCTCTTTGCTGCCGAAGTATCGCGGGGCTGCCCCGATTCAATGGGCCATCGCCAATGGCGAGACGCGCACCGGCGTCACCACGATGCAGATCAACGCAGGACTCGATACGGGCGATATGCTGCTGTTTTGGCAGACCGACATCGGCAGTGAAGAGACATCCGTCGATATCGCGCCGAGGCTGGCGGAAGCCGGCGCTGACCTGCTGATCGAGACCTTGCGCGACATCGAAATCATCGAGCCCCGCAAGCAAGAGGATTCGCAAGCGACGCTTGCGCCAATTCTCAAAAAAGAAGACGGCCTTGCGGATTTCGATCTACCCGCGCAAACGCTGCTGAACCGTATCCGCGGCTTTCAGCCGTGGCCCGGCGTGTACACAACGCTGCGCGGCGTGAAGCTGACCATCGGCCAGGCGTCGCTGGCGTCGATTTCCTGTTCTCAAGGGCGCTTGCATCGAAGCGGCAAAAGCCTCTATGCCGGCTGCGGTCACGACACCGCCATCGAGTTGTTGGAGATCCAACTCGAAGGGCGCAAACGCATGCCAGTCCCGGTATTCCTGAACGGATACCCGATCTCCGAAGAAGGGGAACCTTTAGGTTGAAACTGCCACTTGGATATCGATACGCCACTGTCTACGCGGGCATCCGCAAGGCTCGGAAAGACGACCTCTCGCTGATCGTGTCCGAGCGCCCGGCCAACGCCGCCGCGGTCTATACCAGCAATGT
>CAZCPL010000271.1:0-5958 GCA_964500255.1 uncultured Solibacteraceae bacterium
GTCTGCCTCATCCATGTGGAAAGTGAGTCCGTCGGGAAAGACGCCCCGGGCATGGATCATCGCCACCGAGCCGTTCTGCAAAGCTTCGGCGTCGAGCTTGATGGCGATCAGTCCCCACGGTGCAAACCATAGGCTAGCGGTCGAAAATCGGATGGAATCTTCAAAATATCGGGACTGCACCTGGAAGTGGTGAGGTCCCAGATACATGCCTTCCGACCAGACGACCCGAGAGAGTTGTTTCATGTGGCGCGCCTTCAGACTAACGTGCAAGCGAGGGTATAAACCGGTGCCCTGCTCGCGTCGAGTGTAAGCACTACTCTAGCACTCGAAAGGCGGCATCGAACCGAGGGCACCGGTAGGCACACGTCGGGTGAGAGCCGCTTATACTATCAAGCGTGAAAACGGGGTAAACTCGCTCATGGATCGGTTGTTTCGATGGCTGTATCCGACACGGAGGAGTGGAAAACGTGATGAAGTGGCTACTTTGGGGTTTTCTGTTGGTGATTGTGCTTCCTGCGCTGGGCTTTGCGGCGTGGGTTTACGGGGCTCTGCATATGTCTTATTCGAGTGGGGAGCGGAGCGGGTATGTGCAAAAGATCTCCAACAAAGGATGGGTCTGCAAGACGTGGGAAGGGGAGTTGGCAATGGTGACGATGCCGGGTGTGCCTCCGCAATTGTTTGGCTTCAGTGTCAGGGATGAGGCTGTCGCGCGACAGTTGCTTGATGCGGCTGGGAAGCGGGTGAACTTGTCCTATGAACAGCACAAGGGTTTGCCGGGGACGTGTTTTGGGGAGACGGAGTACTTCATTACGGGTGCGAAGGTGGTTCCGGAGCAGCGGTAGGGGAGCGGCGACTTAAGAAACGGGCGGCAAACAGCCGATGCCGCGCTAATATTTAGCCATGGGATTTCAGTGGGCTGCACCGGCGCCGGATCGCAAGCGCCGCCTCGAACTTGCATCCAGCCAACAGTTGAAAGACTTGCGTCCCGCGATGGAAGCCGCAATTGATTCGTCCGCGGAAGCGCTGACGGCGATGCAGCATCGCGATGGGTATTGGTGCGCCGAACTCACTTCGGATTCGACGTTGGAATCCGATTATGTTCTGTTGCAGCTTTGGTTGCATCCGCCAGTAAACGGAGTTTGGCATCCGCCGTCGAAGGGGCGGATCGACAAGGCTTGCAAGTTCATCCTGGAACGGCAGTTGCCCGATGGCGGTTGGAACACGTTTCCGCAAGGTCCAGCGGAAGTCAATGCGACGGTGCGCGCTTACACCGCGATGAAGTTAGGTGGACACGATGTGAGCGCCGCGTACATGCGCAAGGCGTTGGATCGGGCGCTGGCCTTGGGCGGGCTGCAGGCTTGCAATAGCTACACCAAGATCAACTTCAGTCTGTTCGATCTGTTTCCGCGGAAGTATGCGCCGACAGTGCCTCCAGAGGTCGTGTTGTTGCCGGGCGATATTCTTTACGAGATGTCGTCGTGGACGCGTGCGATCATCGTGCCGTTGTCCATCGTGCAGGCAATCTCGTTGCATCGTCCGGTGCCTGCGGGCTTCAATGTCGAAGAGCTTTACAAGCCCGGCAAGAAGCTGGTGATGCCGTCTCGCGGCCGCGCGGGCATTTTGTTTTCGCATTTCGATAAGGTCATCAAGCTCTGGGATCGTCGTGGACTCAAGAACATCCGCATGGCCGCGCTTCGCGAAGCCGAGCATTGGATGCTTGACCGGACGCGTTATGCCGACGGACTCGGGGCCATCTATCCATCGATGATGTATCTGATCATGGCTCTCGATTCGCTGAACTATGCAGACGATCATCCGGATCGCATCGAGGCCATTCGAGTGTTCGAGAAGTTGTTGATCGAGACCGAGGATCGATTCCAGTTTCAGCCTTGCTATTCGCCGATTTGGGATACATCCTATGCGGCGTTCGCACTGGGAGAGAAGGGTAAAGCGGATCCGGAGGCGATGCGGAGATCCGCGGATTGGATGCTCGATCGAGAGGTGCGCCGCAAGGGCGATTGGACGGTGAAGCGTCCGGGCCTGGAGCCGAGCGGTTGGGCTTTTGAGTTCGCCAACGAGCATTATCCGGATATCGACGATACGGCGATGGTTTTGCTGGCGCTGTTGCACGCCAAGGCTTCGGATCCCGCTCGGCAGGCTCGCGTGGAGAAGCGTGCGGTCAACTGGTTGCTAGGCATGCAGTCGAGCGACGGCGGTTGGGCTGCGTTCGATGTGGATTGCAATTGGGACTTTCTCAACAAGGTTCCGTTTGCGGATCACAATGCGATGCTCGATCCGACTTGCCCCGACATTACGGGTCGTGTGCTGGAATCGCTATGCCGCCGGGGCTTCACGACAGAACATTCGGCCATTCAACGCGGAGTTCACTACCTTTTAGGCTGCCAGGAATCGAATGGAAGCTGGTATGGCAGGTGGGGCGTGAATTATGTCTACGGGACGTTTCTCGCGATGCGAGGGCTGGAAGTGGCCAAGGCTCGCGATGCGCGTCCGGCGATGAATCGGGCGATGGATTGGATCCGCTCGGTGCAGAACGCCGATGGCGGTTGGGGTGAGAGTTGCGTCGGTTATGCGAAGGGTCGCTTCGTCGGTGCGGAGAGCACTCCGTCGCAGACCGCCTGGGCGTTGCTGGCGCTGCATGCCGGCGGTGACGGAACCTCAGAGAACCTGCGTAGCGGGTTGAGCTACTTGATCGATACGCAAAAGCGAGATGGGACTTGGGACGAGCGGCTAGCCACGGGCACTGGCTTTCCCGGTGTGTTTTACCTGACCTACCACATGTATCGGCAGTACTTTCCACTGTGGGCACTGGCCGCGTGCCGTCCGGAGACGGAGGCGTAGACCTGAAGCATCCCGAGCCCACCGCGACTAAGGGAACCGGCATTGCATTGAAGAAGACGAAGAAGAACTCCAGCCTAGTAGTGGGCCCCGCTCCAGCATTGGCCGTGGCCTCCAAAGTTGCCGCTTACTGCCGGGATCTCAAAGACTGGCCTCGCTCTTGGATGGGATCTGAGGAAGACGTGCCGCCCGGCGAGCAGATCGTGGCATGCCTACTGCCTTTTCTTCACCATTTGGCCTCATCGAATCTTTCCCAAAAGGGCATCCGTCGTCACTTTGCCAGCCTTTGCCTGCTGGGCGGAGAAATCATCCGTAATCTCCACGACGATCCCAGCCTACGAAAGCTCTCCGCGGAACGGCTCGTTGGAAACACGATCCGCGAAGGTGGCGGTCCGCTCATTCACAACGGTTCTCAACAAGATCAACGCGATCTTGATGCCGCCTGCCGTCTGCTCAATCGCTTCCTCAATCGAACCACTGGGTAAGCTTTCACCCGATTTCCCGGGCGAGCCTAGAAACTAGACGCCAAAGAAGGTAATGATGATTGCCATGGCGACGGCGCCGACGAAAGCCGAGGCAGGGATTGTCATGACCCAGGCTTGCAGGATGCTTCCTGCGACGCCCCAGCGGACAGCTTTGAGCCGCTGAACGGATCCGACGCCAGCGATGGCTCCTGCCGTCACGTGGGTTGTCGATACGGGCAGTCGCAATGCCTCGGTAGCGAACAGGATCGCGAGGGCTGCGGCCGTTTCGGCGCAGAAGCCGGATCGAGGCTTGAGGCGCGTGAGGCGTCCGCCCATGGTGTGGACGATGCGCCAACCTCCGCTCATTGTTCCGATACCGATGGCGAGATAGGCCGACCAGAGCACCCAGCCTGGCACTTCGAATACGTCGAGCATCTTGGCGGAAAAGAGGACACCGGTGATGATGCCTGCGGTTTTTTGCGCGTCGTTGCCGCCGTGCGAGAAGCTCAGTAGTGCGGATGAGGCGAGTTGAAGACGACGGAACCAGACATCCATGTTCTTCGGCGAAGAGTTCCGAAAGCCCCAGTAGACGGCGATCATGAGCAGGTAGGCGACGAACATGCCGATGAATGGGGCGACGAAAATGAAGGCCACGGTTTTGTACCAGCCGCTGAGGATGAGCGCCTCGAACATATGGCTGGGCCCAATGGTCATGGAGACTTTCATCATGGCCGCGCCGGCGTAACCGCCCATGAGGGCGTGGGAGGAACTGGTGGGGAGCCCCCACCACCAGGTGAGAAGATCCCAGGCGATGGCACCGATGAGGCCTGCGAGGATGACTTTGGGCGTGACGATATTCAGGTTGACCATACCGGATCCGACGGTTTTGGCGACGCCGGTTCCGATGACGAAGACCGCTGCGAAGTTGAAGAAGGCGGCCCAGAGCACGGCTTGAAACGGGCTGAGAACACGCGTCGCGATGATGGTCGCAATCGAGTTGGCAGCATCGTGGAATCCGTTGATGAAATCGAATCCCAGGGCGACCAGTACGATGACGACGACAAGAAGGAAATCGGGATCCATGCTTGGCTAGCTGTTCTTGGCTGCGACGTACTGCAGAGTTACCGCGACGTGCAGACACATGTCGGTGGTGCTTTCGAGGAACTCGTAGATCTCTCTGAGCTTCATGAGCGCGATGGGATTGGACTCGTTCTCAAAAAGCGCGGCGACGGCGCTTCGATCGACGATATCCGAACGCTCTTCGAGGCGGATGACTTCGAGGCAGGTTTCGCGGTAGGGCTTATCTTCGGATAGGCATTGGAATGCCAGCTTGAGGGCCTTGGCGCTCGCGAGAATCAGGTCGCACTGCTCGATCATCGGTCTGGGAATCGGCGAGATCTTGTATGCGACGAGGCGGTGGGCAGTGTCTTCAATGCCGTTCAACACCGCGTCGAGCTTGCTGCAGAGGGTCTGGATGTCCTCAGGGTCGATGGGAGTAATGAAAGTTTCGCTCAACGCCAGCGTGAGGTTCATGCTGATGTCGTCGCCTTCTTCTTCCAACTTCTGGATGCGCGCCGCGGCTTCGGGCAGCTTGTGGAGACCGTTGGAAACGCCCTCCCTTAACAGTTCTGACGCCTCGACGATGAGGGCAGCTTGCTTGTTGAAAAGTGTAAAGAACTTCTCTTCACGTGGAAGGAACTTCATAGGTTTATGTTGCGAATCTCTCTCAGATACATCTTCGCCGGAAGCCTATCTTCTCATCTCCGGCGTTCAAGTTCAAATACAATCGAGTTACGGTTCTGTTAAAATCGGGAGGAGTTCGAGCTTTTCCACAGGTTCCTCCTGACCGTTCAGGTCGAGATAGCGGGTATCGAGCAAGCGCGACGGTTGCAGGTTTCCCAAGGCCGACAGCAAGCTGTCTTTGATATGAGGATGCTCTTGTTCCAATTCCGCGAAGATACTGCGAAGCGACTTGCGCACGGTGCCGGTAATTTGTGAGCAGCCGCAAGGAATTACGGGAGCTCCCAACGCTTTGGCGAACTCCGCGGTGATGTCCTCGGTGACATATACTAGCGGGCGGATGAGACGGAACTCATTCTTTTTCGAATAGGTCACGGCTGGCAGAGCGCTGATGCGTCCGGTGAACATGACGTTTCGAAGGAAGCTTTCGCAGAAGTCATCGGCGGTGTGTCCGAAGGCGACGACATTGGCACCCAAGCGGCGAACGACATCGTAAGAAGCGCGGCGGCGGTAGCGGCTGCACATGTCGCAGCCATGATCGGGCTGTTCTTCTAAAAGGTCGAAGGATGCTCCGTCGCGGACATAGGTCCAATCGATGCCGCGAGACTTCATGTACTCGCCCATGGGTTCGAAGGGGGCGAGGAACTTGCCTTGTTCGATGGTGAAGGCGCAGACGCTGAAGTCGATGGGCGCGCGCTTTTGCAGAAGGATCAGCGCTTCGAGCAGGGTGACGGAATCTTTGCCGCCGGACAATCCAACGGCGACGCGATCGCCATCCCGGATCATCTTGAACCGGGAGATCGCTTCGCCAACTTTGCGGAGGAGAGTCTTTTCGAGATCCAACAGACTATTATAACTTTATGCTTCGTCGCGAATTCCTTACGATGGCCACGGCCGC
>CAZCPL010000271.1:5968-7564 GCA_964500255.1 uncultured Solibacteraceae bacterium
GCTCCTATGAAACCGATCCCGATTATCGACACGCACATCCACCTCTTCGATACGAACCGCCCTGGCGGCGTGCCGTGGCCGACGAAAGATACGCCCGAGATCTTCAAGCCGGCTCTGCCTGCGCGGTTCCGGCAGGTGAGCAAGGGGCTGAATGTTGTGGGCGCGATTGAGCTGGAATGTTCGCCGCTGCTCGAAGACAATCAGTGGGTGTTGGATGTGATGGCGAAGGACAAGATCATGGTTGGCATGATCGGCGACCTTGAGCCCGATCATGCGGACTTTGCGAAGCAGTTGGAACGGTTCCGAAAGAATCCGCTGTATCTGGGGATCCGGTATGGCAATATCTGGGATCGAAACTTTCATGTGAAGTCGCGCGATGCGAAGTTTCTGGATGGGATGAAGCGCTTTGTGGATGCGGGTTTGACTTTGGATTCGGCGAATCCGAACCCCGAGTTGATCAACGATTTGCTGGTGCTGAAAGACCGTTTGCCTTCGTTGCGATTGGTGATGGATCACCTGCCTCGGTTGGAATCGACGCCTGCCTGCGAGAAGGATTTACGGGAGTTGGCGAAGCGTCCGGATGTGTATGTGAAGGTGTCGGGCGTATTGCGGACCGTAAATGGCGGGGTTCCGAAGGATCTGGCGACGTACAAGCCGCGGCTCGACATGATCTATGACATCTTTGGTCCGGATCGTTTGGTATACGGATCCGATTGGCCACATAGCGATCGCTGGGGTTTGTATCAAGAGGGCCTGGCTGTGGTGCGTGAGTACTTCATGGCGAAGGGGAGTGAGGTTGCGGAGAAGTATTTCTGGAAGAATTCGGTGAAGGCGTATCGGTGGGTGAAGCGGGATGGGAGCCAGCCGGGCTAGCGCATCCGACGCCTTCGTTACCTCCACCGGCTTTGGATCGGACCTATGGGGCCGCCAACCGATCACGTTGGCGGCCGGTCTCAATTTGCCGGTCGTTTCTCTAGTTGTATCGAAGGGCGATCTTGTCGTCGGCGATGTCGATGGTGACGGATCCGCCCTCTGCGAGCTTGCCGAAGAGCAACTCATCCGCCAAGGCATCCTTCAACTCGCTTTGGACGAGGCGTCCTATGGAACGGGCTCCGAACTGCGATGAGTAGCCCTTGGTTGCGAGCCAAGTGCGCGCTGCTGGCGTGAGTTCGATCGTGACATTCTGCTGTGAGACCTTCTCGCGGATCTCATCCACAAACTTGTCTACGATCTTTTCCACCACCGTGGCGGGCAGGGGATTGAAGCGCACGATCATGTCCAACCGGTTGCGGAACTCGGGGCGGAAGGCGCGATCGACTGCGCCCATGTCCTGCTTGCCGGACCGCTCGTGGTAGCCGATTCCTTTGCCGAAGATGTCTCCAGAGCCGGCGTTTGAAGTCATGATCAGAATGACGTTGCGGAAGTCCGCTTTACGTCCCTGACCATCGGTGATGGAAGCGTTGTCCATGACCTGCAGCAGGATGTTGAAAACATCCGGATGCGCTTTCTCGATTTCGTCGAGCAGCAGCACGGCGTGCGGATGGCGGGTAATCGCATCGATCAGGACGCCGCCTTGCTCGAAGCCGACGTATCCAG
>CAZCPL010000272.1:0-2025 GCA_964500255.1 uncultured Solibacteraceae bacterium
GAATCGTACACGTTCCAGAATCGCCCACGACCTGCGGAATGGGGCGTTCTCTCTCTGAAGAAGCCCGGCAAGATGCGCTGGGTCTATCAAAAGCCCGCTGGAAAGCTGTTCGTGTCCGACGGCAAGGATGTCTACTCATACAGTTCCCGCGCCAATCGCGTCGAAAAGCTCCGTCTCAAAGAAGCGGAGGATATGCGCGCACCGCTGGCATTTCTGCTGGGAAGGCTGGATTTCGCCCGTGATTTCGGTAGGTACACTTGGCGGGCGGAAGGTGACGCGGTCTGGATTACCTGTGATCCCAAGAATCCGGCCAAGAGTCCCTACACTGAGGTCACATTCAAGGCTCTCAAAGACGGTCGTATCGAGCGGCTCAAGGTCGTCGGACAGGATCACTCGATTCTCGAATTCGAGTTCGCCTCAGAGGTGCGCAATCCCAGGATCGCGGACGGATTCTTCCTCTTCCAGATTCCGCAGGGCGCGGAGTACGTCGACCTGTCTGCGAATCCGCAAAAATAGTCAGCGCTTCTTTTCTTCTCGCTCTTTCTTCAGTTGCGAAACGCTGACCGAAGGTTTGTCCCACTTGTAACGCGAGGGATGCCTGATGCAAAGCCACAGTTGGCCTGTGCGCGCCAGCTTGTGCAAAGCGAGCGGACTGAGGTTAGCCTCGTTGGGCCACATCAGCCCGACGGTGTCGGCGTCGCACACGGGCCGTTCCTCTGGTTGTATGGGGGCTGGTTCGCCCATGAGAAAGATACTGACATCCATCGTGTCAGTGGTTCCGAATAGCAGCCAGAGTCAAAAGGTAATGGGACTGCTCAGGGTCGAATCGCAAAAGTACCAAAGATCAGGCCCAGGTCTCGCTTGTCGCCCGCAAGGCGCGTGGCGCGGCTCACTTCCAGCTCGATCTTAACCGTGTCGGATGTCGTCTTGGGCAGTGCGAACGCCAGGCTGAAGGGAGCCACTTCGGTCAAAGTCCTGCGCCCAACCTCGGCTCCGTTCGCCTTCACAATTAGCGTCAGCGGACCACCCTTCGCCACCGTTTCCGGGCAGAATCCCGAAATGTGCAAACGATCCTTCGGATCGCTCGGCGCCCCCAGTGTCAACGAGGCTGTCGTCGCCATCCAGCGGAACTTGGCCTCCGCGGGCCACCAGCCAGGGCCTAACAACGACTCGTATCCGGCCTCTCCCACATTCACCAATCGCGGGCGGCTTTGCAGATACTGTGACATCGCGACGCCCCGATAGCGCGCCGTGGCGTCGAACACTTCATCGGCGGTTATGGAGAGCACAACGGCCTTGCCCGATTCCAGAGCCTGCACAGCTTGCGTCAAAGAGATCTTGTAGGCACTGACGCCACCGAGATCGGCACGGGCTCGGATTGAGGTTTCCGATCCTGGAACGAGATAAACCTTAGTGAGTTCGATCAGCCGGAACGGCGAATCCTGGAGCGCGGTTTGAAACAGTTCCGAATCGACGCCGCTCAACAGTAGCGTGTCCGCCTTTTTGGATTGCACCAGTTGCGTTGCCGCTTCAAAGACTCGGTGGATCCGCTCCGAACGGGTGTAGAGCCAATCGAGTTCCGCTTGGGCGTGACGGGTCGAGATCACGGCGAATCCCGCCAGAGCGATGCCTCCGACAATGCTGGGTACGCTGCGGTCGCGAATCAAGCAGCCGATGGCGAGTGCGAGTCCCGTAGCAGGCAGAAAAACATAGTATTCGACGATACGATTTTGAAACGGCAGCACCGGCGAAAGAAAAATTGCAAACCAGAGGCAGAAGATCGCGGGCATCCAGTCTTTGTGTTTCCACGCCCGCCAGGCAACGGCTGCGAGCAAAAGGAACGGCAGCCACGGACCTAGTGCGACGGTTGTGTAGACCCAGAGGTGTGTCAACAATCCCAAATCCAGGGTTGGCGTATAGTTCGCCGTTGGGGGGTGCTCGATAACGAACAGATGTAGCGCCGCAAACAGCAGCGACGGGATCCACAAGGGCAGCGCGCCTTTGATTCGGTCGCGCGCCTGCACT
>CAZCPL010000272.1:2035-7501 GCA_964500255.1 uncultured Solibacteraceae bacterium
CGCCCAGGCAAGTGGCCTCGCGCCGCTTGCCATCAAGGCGAAGAAGATCGGCGCTGCCGCTGCTGAAATCCAAGAGGAAGTGAGCCGCATCGCGATGCGCACGATCAGCCATAAGTTCAAGAACTGCACTGCGAACGCGGTGATGCGAAAGGGCAGGGGATCCAAGCCGAAGAGATAGTGCAAGCCCCAGAAGTAGAGCCGCTCACTGAAAATGCGCGTCGTGCCCTGGGCACGCGGTTCGAACAACAGCTTCCATCCGCCTCCGTTTGCGCCGTTGTGCGCGGCGATCTCCTGCTTGAGGCCGAGCCACGCGAAATCGTCCATCAGGAACCAGCACGAAAAGGCGTTCCGGAATACGAGGAGGCTGACCGCGCAGGCGGCCAACCAGATGGCGATGCTAACGGACTTATTTAACGGCAAGGCCAATCAGGGAAGCGATCACGCCGAGGTCGCGCTGGTCGGCATCGCTGGCTGGAATGAAGTTGGCCACCTTGAACGAAACTGTCACCGATTCGCCCGCGAGGACACTGGCGGGGATTTCGCGCGTGTAACTGCCAGGTCCCGCTAAGGTGTATTTCTCGGGTGAAAGCTCGGTGTTGTCGACCTTGCTGGAAATGGTGACCGATCCGAATTTCTGGATCGATGCTTCGGCAATCGCGAACTTCAGGTTCAGGTCCGCACCCTTTTGAGCCGCGCCTTTGGGAACTTTCAACGTCACGGCGAACTCGCCTGCTGTCCAGCGCCATTGCTCTTGCTCGACCTCATGGAATCCACGCAGCAACTGTACCGCGCCGCGAGGGTCCGCCATGTGGAGCATCGTCACAAGGCCAGCCGGTTCCTCAGCGACGAGATCCGTGCGCGGCTTGTTTTTCTTCCGGCAGCCAATGGACGTGAAGGCGATCGCGCATAGGGCGATGACCGTGATTAATCTCCGCATTTTTCGATTTGCACCAGACAAGAGTAGAATGTTGCGCCGCCGCCGATGTCGGTGAGACGGTCGGAGGTGAGCGCGTTGATACTGCTGTGATCGGGCGAAAGTTTCGCCCAGCGTACGGAGGGCGTGAAGACCACTCCAGGCCCGACGACGCCATCGACTTCGGCCCTGAGCGTGAGCGATCCACGATCGTTGAAGACCCGCACGAGATCGCCGGTCGAGATATCCCGCAAGGAAGCATCGCGTGAGTTGACTGCGATGTAAGAGACCTGATCCTGAATGTCCGGGCGATTGCCGAAGGTCGAGTTCATGCTGTCGTGACTTTTCGACGAGATCATTTCCAGCGGAAATTTCTCTTTGAGCGCGGCGTCGCCTTGCCTGGATTCAATGGGCGGTGTGTAGTCGAGCATCTCCGCGCCGAATTCCAGTTTGCCGGAGGCGGTTTCGAATCCACCGTTGGCGAACGGTTGGAAAGGAGTTCCTTCGGGCGAGACGTTCAAACGCACCGAATGCTCGCGATCGAGCCTGTCGACGGTAATGCCGTCGAGGAACTTGTGGCCTGAGTTCAGCAATCCGGCAATCATACTCTCTTCGGATTCGTCGAAACAGGCATCGGTAAAGCCCAGGCGCTTGGCGAGCAGGCGGAAGACCTCGACGTTGTTCTTCGTTTCGCCGGGGCTCCGCAACGCGGGGCGCGCCATTTGCAGATGATAGTGTCCGTAGGCGAGGTAGACGTCGGTGTGTTCGAGAAACGTCGTGGCCGGCAGCAGGATATCCGCGTAGTCGGCCGTATCGGTTTGGAACTGCTCCAAGACGACAGTAAACAGATCCTCACGGCTGAAACCCTTGCGGACCAAATTCTGATTGGGCGCAATTGCCACAGGATTCGAGTTGTAGTTGATCAGCGCCTTCACTGGCGCGTCGCTCTGCGTCAGCACTTTGCCGATCTCGCTCATGTTCATGAGCCTTGTGGCCTTGGGCTGCAGCTCAGGCATTTCGAGAGACGCACGGTTGAACTGGAATCCGCCAGAGGTGGAAGCCTGCAAGCCGCCGCCGACTTCGCGCCAGCTTCCGGTGATCGCCGGAAGCGCGGTAATTGCCCGGAACGCCGCGCCACCGCGATCGGAACGCTGCACACCGTAGTTGAGCCGGATCACCGCAGGCCGCGTGGTTGCGTACTCGTGCGCAAGGTTCACGATCTCTTCGCGCAGAATGCCGGTGATGCCTTCCACATGTTCCGGCGTGTACTTTGCTGCGAGCGACTTCAACTCCTCGAAACCGTTGGTGAACCGATCGATGTACGCCTGATCCTGCAGGTTTTCGCGAAGGATGACATGGATGAGGCCGAGCGCCAAAGCAAGATCGGTTCCGGGATTGATGCGATAGAACTTGTCCGCGAGTTCGCCGGTCTTCTTCTTGACGGGCTCGATGACATAGAACTTCGCGCCATTGCGGCGCGCTTCGGTAATGAACGGCCACAGGTGGACGTTGGTTGTGAGCACGTTCGCGCCCCAAGCGATGATGAGCTTCGATTGCTTGAACTGTTCGGGCTCCGTGCCGACGCGGATGCCTTGCGAGGCCGTCAAAGCCGCGCCTCCCGCAGAGGAACAAATCGTGCGGTCGAGCCTTGACGCGCCGAGGCGGTGGAAGAAGCGGCGATCCATGCCGGAGCTTTGCAGCAGGCCCATGGTTCCGGCATAGCTGTAAGGCAGCACCGCTTCGGATCCATGTTCGTTCACGACCTGCGTAAGCCGAGAGGCAATCGTATCGAGAGCTTCGTCCCAGGCGATGCGCGCAAAGCGGCCTTCGCCTTTGGTTCCGATGCGTTTCTGTGGATAGAGCAGGCGATCGGGCGAATACTGCCGGTCGAGGTATTTGGCGACTTTTGCGCACAGGAATCCACGCGTCACGGCGTGATCGGGGTTGCCTCGGAGACGGGATCCGTGGCCGTTGGCGTCGACGTTAACGAGGAGCGAGCAGGTGTCCGGGCAGTCGAGCGCACAGACCGAATGACGGACGTCGTGGGTGCTCATTACATGAGTATAGCGAGATGAAACAAGGGACGGCCTGTTGAGCCGTCCCCTTGTGAGTTCACAACTAGAGAGAAGTCTAGAATGTATACCGCAGACCCATCACGATGCGGCGGTTACCGCCATCGGTGAGCCACTGGTTTGCGAAGTTCGCATTGTTCAGCGAAGCGTTCGGGATCCCGAAGTTGCGGGTGTTCGTCGCGTTGTACATCTCCATGCGGTAGCTCACCTTGTGGCCTTCGAAAGGAAGAGAGAAGCTCTTGATGAGCGCAATGTCCACATTGCCGATGCCGTCCGAACGCAGAATGTTGCGGCCGGCGTTACCGAGAGGCGATGCCGTGGTCACCTGCGTGAAGAGGTTCGGAGCGCCGTTGGCCGGAGCACCGGTCGCAGGGTTCGCCGCAACCAGGTTTCCGCGGCGAGCGAAGATCTCTTCGAGCGTACCGGAAAGATCGGCACCGGGCGCGAGGCTCGGGCGGATCGAGTTGCCGATGAGCGAATCGATACCGCTCAGTAAGCGTCCCGGATCTCCGCCAGCCAGCGCCGAGAACGGCGAACCGGATTGCAGCGTCAGGAAGCCCGACACCTGCCACCCGCCGAGCAGCGATCCGACAACACCCTTCTGCTCACGCAGGAAAGGCAGCGTCCAGACGCCGTTGATGGAAAGGCGATGCGGACGGTCGTAGGTCGAACGTCCCCGGTCGGCGCGGCGGTTGAACGAATCCTGCGGCACGGCGACTTCACCGGCGGACGACGCGTTGAACACTTCCGAAGCGTCGTCAATGAACGAGCTCCAGGTATAGTGAGCCGCGGTCGAGAAGCCTTTCGAGAGGCGCTTTTCCAAGCTCAACTGCATCGAGTGATAGATGGACGAAGCGGAGTTTGCGCGATGGCGGATGATGCCACGGGTGGGATCCACACGGCGCGTACCGTTCGATCCGGGAACCGTCGGGTTACCGTCGAGCGACTGGAACAGCGCGGTGCCCTTGGTGCTAACGCCGCCCATGGTGAGGGCCCAGTTGTTGCCGAGTTCGCGCTGAATCTGAAGCGAGAACTGTTCGGACAGCGGCGCGCGGAAGTTGGCGTCGGCGATGGTGCGCGTGATCTGCAGCGGGTTGTTGATGGCCGGAATCTGCCCCTTGCGCACGTTGTCGATCGAGGTCCACGCGCCTTGCAGTGCAGGGTTGACGATCAGAGTGAACGGGAACGAACTGAAGATGTTCAGCGCCATGTTGTTGAAGATCAGATCGTAGGTGCGCGAATAGCCACCGCGCAGAACGGCCTTGCCGTCGCCGGTGATCCAACCGAGTGGTCCTGGACCCTTGCCCAGACGGTAGTTGAAGCCGATGCGGGGTGCCCAGTTGTTGGTGTCGCGGGGCGGGGGAGCGTCCATGCGGAACGCGGGATCGTTGTTGTATCGCGCCACCACAGTGTCGTTGAGGGCCTTGAGGTAGTTCAAGGCATTGCCCGGCGATTCGTAACGCAGGCCGTAGCTCAGCGTGAGCTTCTTGTTGACGCGCCATTCGTCCTGCACATACCAGAAGTAGTCGTTGTACTTGTAGTACTGCTTCGTCGGAACGCCCGGCAACGGAGTGTTGATCGTGGAGGTGAGCGCGTTGTCATCCACCAACTGCTGCAGGCCAGTGTAGACGAGGCGTCCGCGAAGGGTGGGGTTGAAGACCGTGAACTGATCCTGACGGCGGATGTCGAAACCCATCTTGTAGGAATGCGAGCCGCGGATGTAGATAACGTTGTCGACGATCTGGTAGTTGTTGAGCGTTCCGGACTGGGGCAAGTTCACCGCAAAGCCCGCGCCGGTGCGCGTCGCCGCGGCATTGAAGCCGGTGAGGCCGAGTTCGTTCACTTCAAGCGAAGGAATCAGTTCGCCGCGCGGATCCACGCCGACGGTTGCGGTGTTCTGGCGGTTGAAGGAGACGCGGAAATCGTTGATCAGGTTCGGTTTCAGCGTGGAACTCAGCGACGCGACCGCGATGTTGCGTTCGGTGGGAGCCAGCGACGTCAATCCCGAAGGTACGGCCTGCCCGCTGATGGTTTCGCGGGTGTCCGCCTGATAGCGCAGAAAGAAGTTCTGTCGGTCGTTGAAGCGATGATCCGCACGAACGGACCACTGCCAGGCGTTCAACAGATTCGGTGCCGCACCGGAAACAACGCCAAGCGGGATCGCCGTGGTGACTCCGTTGACAACGACGTTCGCACTGCGTCCGTTCGGGGCTTGAGCACCCTCCACGAAGTCGAGCAGCGCTTTGACCTGTGGACGATTGCCGGCGATCTGATTCAACAGGGCCTTGCCGGCAACGGTCGGAGCGTTACCGATGGCGGTGCCGCTCTGAAAAATGCGATCGGTCCAACGCAAAGCGGATACGAAGAAGAAGGTGCGATCCTTATTCACGGGTCCGCCGAAGGTGCCAGCGAACTGATTTTCCTTGCGATTCGGTGCTGCTGGGAAAATTTTCTCGTCGAGATTGCTACGCGAATTCAGTT
>CAZCPL010000273.1:0-855 GCA_964500255.1 uncultured Solibacteraceae bacterium
CATAACCCCTTGCGACCGCTCGCAAACTTTTTCCACCTTCACAGGTAACTCGATCTTCTTCAAACTCGAGAACCTGCAGATGACCGGATCTTTCAAAGAACGCGGCGCTCTCAATAAAATGTTGTTGCTCAGTCAGGAAGAGCGCAAGCGCGGAGTCATCTGCGCCTCGGCCGGCAATCACGCGCAGGGCGTTTCGTATCACGCCACCCGCCTCGGCATTAAGTCGAAGATCGTAATGCCACTCACCGCCCCGCTTGTGAAAGTATCCGCAACCCAAGGATACGGCGGCGAAGTCATCCAGCATGGCCTTAACTATGACGAGGCGTTCACCGAAGCGATGCGCATCCGCGAGGCGGAAGGCCTTACCTTCATCCACGCTTTTGACGACGATGCCGTCATCGCCGGCCAAGGGACCATCGGACTCGAACTCCTCGATCAAGTGAAAGATCTCGA
Source organism: uncultured Solibacteraceae bacterium (assembly GCA_964500255.1). Classification (GTDB taxonomy): domain Bacteria; phylum Acidobacteriota; class Terriglobia; order Bryobacterales; family Bryobacteraceae; genus F-183. The sequence goes on from CAZCPL010000273.1 coordinate 454, forward strand.
AGCCGTCGTCGTCCCCATCGGCGGCGGCGGACTCATCGGCGGCATCGCCTGCGCGGTCAAGGAACGCAAACCCTCCGTCCGCGTCATCGGCGTGGAACCCTCCGTCGTGCCATCGATGAAAGCCGCCATCAGCGAGGGCGCGCCGATCACGTTACCTCCTGCCAGGACGATTGCCGACGGAATCGCCGTTCGCCGGGTCGGCGACCATACGCTGCCTCTTGCGCAGAAGTACGTGGACGAGATCGTGACCGTGGAAGAAGAAGAGATCGCCAACGCGATTCTGCTGTTGCTGGAACGTGAAAAAACCGTCGCGGAAGGCGCCGGCGCAACTGCCACCGCGGCGTTGCTACAGCGGCGGACCTCACTCGTCGGCAAGCGAACCGTGTCGCTCGTCTGCGGTGG
>CAZCPL010000273.1:865-6070 GCA_964500255.1 uncultured Solibacteraceae bacterium
CTGCGGTGGCAATATCGATTCGATCTTCCTCACCCACATCATCGAACGCGGCCTCGTCAAAGACGGCCGCATCGTACGCCTTCGCCTGCAGACATCCGACAACCCCGGCGTTCTGCATGCGCTCACGGGCGTGATCGCCAAGGTCCGAGCCAACATCGTGGATATCCGCCATGAGCGCGCCTACTTCGGGGTCCGCCTCGGCAATACGGTCATGGATTTCACACTCGAAACCCGGGGCGCCGATCACGTGGAAGCGCTATGCAAAGCCCTAACTGAAGCCGGCTACGCCTACGAACGCATCCTGTAACTTGCCGACACGAAAGACGTCGACTCATTGGATCACATAGTGCTTGTTCGGCACCAGACAGGCAGCAACAGCTTGTTGGAACACCCGACAGTGTCGGGCCTTTAGACCAAATCTTTCAGCGCGGCTGCTTGCGATAATGGACAAGGATGCCAGAAGCCCTTGCGATCGATCCGCTACCTTTGGTCACTGGCGACGACGGAGTCGTCCGCGTGACGGGTACTCGCGTAACCATAGACACCATTGTCGCTGCGTTTCACGAGGGAGCAACTGCCGAGGAAATCGCCCAGCAATACCCCTCGATCTCCCTAGCGGACGTCTATCGGGTGATCGGCCACTATCTTCGCCACCGAACAGAAGTGGACCAATACCTAACGAAACGCAGGGATGAACAAGCCACGGTGCGCGCCTTGAACGAGTCGCGCCGGCCAACGGACGGGATTCGCGAACGTCTGCTCGCCAGACGGAAGTAGCCGTCCGCCGGCTCGCTGATGAGAACTTCCACGCTGACATCGTTCGGGGCCTGAAACGACGCTCGCCGGGCTTCGACGTCGTCAGCGTGCAAGAGATTGGTATGTGTGGAACCGATGACCCGGCGTTGCTGGCGTGGGCTGCGGCATCCGGAAGGGTAATCCTCATCCACGATGTAGCAACAACGACGGATTTGGCTATCGCCGCGTCATGAGGGGCGAATCGATGCCGGGCGTTTTTGAAATCCCGCGCGGGGTTTCGATCGCAGCGGCTATCGACGACATTCTACTGATTGAGGAGTGTAGCGAACAAGCCGAGTGGAGTGACCTTCCTGCCGTTTCGCTCGAGCCTCACTTCCAGGGAATAAACGCAAACGCCCCTGCGCCCGCCTCCTTCGCAAGATCCAGCACCGCTGCAACCTCGCGGAACTCCAGCCCTGCCGTTCCCTGCACAAACACCACATCCCCGGGACGCAACCCCGACCGGATCTTCGCCACCAAATCCTCCAGCGCCACCGCCTGCGTATTCACCTCAATCCGCCCGTTCTCCATCACTCGGATCACCAGTTCGCGCGGCACCGCCGAAGCCACATCACCCAAAGAAGGCTGCGGGATCCGCGCTTCGAATCCCCGGCTCTTCAACGGCGTGATCACCATAAAAATGATCAACAACACCAGCAACACGTCGATCAGCGGCGTCACGTTGATCTCTGCGCGCCGCCCGGAACCAGTTTGCATCGCCATGATCCGATAGACACAAAAACAGCATCGAATGTTCCTGAATCCCTCCAAACTTGCGATGATGGAATGTATGTTTGAACAAGAGTTCTACCGCATCGGCAAACTGCCGCCCTATGTTTTCGCTGTCATCAATGAGATGAAGGCAAAACTGCGGGCAGCAGGCGAAGATGTGATCGATCTCGGAATGGGCAACCCCGATGGTGCGACCCCTCGCCCGGTGGTGAACAAGCTGATCGAAGCGGCCCGCAACCCGAAGAATCATCGCTACTCCGTTTCGAAGGGCATCCCGAATCTGCGGGAAGAGATCTGCAAGCGCTATCAGACGAAATACGGCGTCGAACTCGATTCAACCGACGAAGCGATCGTCACAATCGGATCCAAAGACGCCCTCGCCCACCTGCTCTTCGCCGTCATCGGCCCCGGTGACGTCGTGGTCGCCCCCAACCCCGCCTACCCGATTCATCAGTGGGGCGTGATCATGGCCGAAGGCGAATCGCTGATGCTGCCGATGCCAAATCCGGCCGCATTCCTCAATGGACTTGAGGACGCCTACCGGAAAGCGACCAAGCCCATCAAGATGATTCTCATCTCCTTCCCCCACAATCCAACCGCCCAAACCGTCGATCTGGATTTCTTCAAGGAAATCATCCGCATGGCGGCTCATCACGGCACCATGGTCGTTCACGACTTCGCCTACGCGGACATCTGCTTCGACGGCTACAAGGCACCTAGCATCCTGCAGGTCGACGGCGCAAAAGAAATCGCCTGCGAGATCTACACGCTCTCGAAAAGTTACAACATGGCCGGATGGCGTGTCGGCTTCGCAGTCGGCAACAAGAAGATCATCAACGCGCTCGCCCGTATTAAGAGCTATCTCGACTACGGCAATTTTCAGCCCATTCAGATCGCCTCGATCATCGCCCTGCGCGATTGCCAAGCCGAATCGGACAAGATCGCCCATACCTACCAGAAGCGCCGCGATGTGCTGCTGCAGGGCTTGAAGCAGGCCAACTGGCACGTTGCCCCGCCCCGCGGATCGATGTTCCTCTGGGCTCCCGTGCCCGATCAGTATCAAACCATCGGATCCCTTGAATTCGCGAAGCTCCTCATGTCCAAAGCACAAGTCGCGGTATCCCCCGGCATCGGCTTCGGACCCATGGGCGAAGGCTTCGTGCGCTTCAGCTTGATCGAAAACAACCAACGTCTCCGCCAAGCCAGCGCCAACATCAAGCGATTCCTGACCGGCAAGGCAGAATAGGTCGAACCTCGGTGACGGCTTCCCTATCTTTCCAGTCGCCGCAGGTGATCGACCTGCGGCGTATCTCGGCCCTGCAAATCGCTCCTGTGCTCGAAGACCAGAGGCAAATGCTGCTACGGGAATTGGGCTGGGACTTTACACCGTCGATGACCGTCATCCATGGTCTGGTAGACCAACACGATCTCTGCGGCTATGCGCTCCGCCATTCCGGAAGCATTGTCGGTTACTGCTACTTCATCATCGAAGAGCAAAAGGGCATCCTCGGCGATCTCCATTTTCTGATGCCCTTCCGTACCGCCGAAAATGAGAACCTCGTGATGGAAGCCTGCCTCAGAGAGCTCATGCGCATCCAAGGGATCACGCGGGTAGAGGCCCAGATTCCGATGCTGACGTCTCCCTTCGAGCGAACTTTTCCCGTGCCTGAGTTCCTCAGGAATTTTCAACGCGAAGTCATGGAAGTCGAATTAACGGCGGAGCGAAAGGAAACCATGCATCAGGCCGGTTTCCCCGCATCGATCGTACCCTGGCACGATCACATGCTAGACGATGCCGGTGAACTCATGGCGAATGCCTACGACGGCCACATCGACGGCCGCATCAACGACCAATACCGCAATGCGTCGATTGCTCGACGGTTCCTGCAAAACATTGTCGAACATCCCGGCTGCGGTTCGTTTTGCGCCGGCTCTTCTTTTGCCGCCTATGGAAGCGAAAGCAGAAGACTGGAAGGCATGTCGCTGGCAAGTATTGTGGGACCTGCAATGGGACACATCACGCAAATCTGTGTGAGTCCCGAGGCACGAGGCCGCAGGTTGGGATTCCGTCTGCTCGAATCCTCGCTGCACCATCTGAAACGTCTGGGATGCCGACGCGCCAGCCTCAGCGTGACCAGTTGGAACCGTGAAGCTATGGACCTGTACCTCCGCGTCGGTTTCGAACGAAAGCGACTCTTTACGGCCGCAGTGTGGGCAGGCTTTTCGAAAAGCTGACAGTCGCCGTGGGATTCGCAATCGCGCGATTGGCAAGCCCGCTGAGTTCCCGGCAACAAGATCGGATAGAGATCGTGACATCCGCAAGGCGCGTGCCGTGAAATAGCACCTGGGGGCGTTGGCGGTGATTGGGACATTCCACCTGTTCCAACTTGCCGAGGGTTCGGGATTTGAAGTCGTCGAGACTCACCCCAACATTCTAGCAGTGAATTGTTTCAAACAGTTTGAGATTGAACCCAGTCAGGCCGGATCTGCGATCCGCATCGGGCGCTCATCGCCGGAATTGCGTGGATAAGGGCCTTTGCGTCCGGAAGGAAGTGTCGTCTTCACATCTGTACGGGCACCGGATAACTGCTGCGAGGTGAGACCCCGGGCGTTCAACAAATTGGCCTCTCGAAAGTCGCATCCGTGAATCGAGGTACCTTGCAGTCGGCATTCCGACAGATCCGCTCCCCTGAAGTCACTACCCGAAAGATCCGCGTCCCGAAAGTCGCTCCCGTGCAGCACGGCATTGCCGAAATTGGCGCGGGGCGAGGCGGTTCGGGTAAACAAACAGAACGAAAGATCCGCGCGGTTCCAATCCGCGTTTTCGAACTTGGCGTCCGTCAGTTTGGAACCAAGCAGTCTTGCCCCGGTGAATTTGACGCTGCGAAACCGTACACTGCGAAAGTCCGAGCCTTCGAGAATGCAGTTGCTGAAATCGACGATCGAACCCCGAGACTGCAGAAACGACGAAGCCTTGAGATCGGCACCCGCAAAGGTGGTGTCTTCCAAGCGAACTTCAATCGCCCGCGCCGATTCCAGGTGGGCGTTCTTCAGATTCGCCCGGGTCATGCGGCTTTCGGTGAGCACACATCCCGTCATCCAGCATTCCTGCAGATCGGTTCCCGACAATTCGGCACCTGCGAGATTCGCCGCCGATAGCAACGACCGCCGCAGATCCGCTCGCGAGAAATCAGCTTCCGAAAGATCGCAGCCCGACAAGTTCGCCTCAATCATCGTTGCACCCGAAAGAATCGCCTTTCGCAAAAGTGCTTCCGGCATTTGGAAGTCGTTCCGCGTCTGATTCGTAAAATCCAAACGGACCCCTCCAGTGCCCGCCAACCATTGGCGGTGCTCCTCGGAGAGGCGGGAGGCCTCTACACTCTGCTTCACCATACAAGCCTCATCGGACCTACCGCAGCATACTTGAGTTCCCTATTCCAGTTAGTAGAAGACGCCAGCGGTCCAACGACTGAGGTTGTGATTGTTTGAGCCCAAGGTTGTGATAGTTTGAGGAAGATGAAACGCCGAGATTGGCTTCGCAACGCGATCACGACATCCGCGCTGGCCGCCACCACCCAAGCGCCTCCGGCAGTTGCCCAAACACCACCGGCCACCAATCAGGACACGCCCAAGCTTAGGCTTTCCGCTCCTGACGCGGTCGCCGATGGATCCCTGAAC
>CAZCPL010000273.1:6080-7474 GCA_964500255.1 uncultured Solibacteraceae bacterium
AACTTTTTCACTTCAACGGAATTGCAAACGCTGGAATCGCTCGCCAGAACTCTCGTCCCCGCAGCCAACGGACGCCCCGGAGCCATCGAAGCCGAGGTGCCTCGCTTCCTCGATTTCCTGCTTTCGCAATCGCCTTCCGATCGTCAATCGCTGTACCGCCAAGGCCTCGGCTCTCTCGCGGCGCAATCGTTCGCACAAATGACCGCCGCGGACGCTGCAAAAGTCCTGACGCCATTGCACCAAGCCTGGACTTACGACGCCCCCGCCGATCCGGTCGCCCGATTCCTGCGTGCCGCAAAAGACGATATCCTGCTCGCCACCACAAACTCGCGCGAATGGGCCGCTTCGAACAAGTCCCGCACCGGTACCGGGTCAAACTACTACTACTTCACCATCGAATAAGATCAAATGAAATCCGATCACGATGTCCTCATCATTGGATCCGGCGCTGCCGGAGGCATGGCAGCCTACACGCTCACCAAACTCGGCATCAAGTGCCTGATGCTCGATGCCGGGCCCGCCATCGACTTCGAACGCCATCGCACCATGAAGTCCGTCGCCGATCTGCCGTTCCGGGGCTTCGGACGGCCCGGCCGCTTCCCGCACGTCACGCAAGCCTCGGAGTTCGACGCGAACGTCTGGGCAGACGAGAAAGAGAACCCTTACACCCACGCCCCCGACGAGCCTTTCTATTGGGTTCGCATCCGTTCCCTCGGCGGCAAGACCACGCGGTGGGGGCGCGCCTCCTGGCGGCTGTCCGATTACGAGTTCAAGTGCAAAGATCATGATGGTTTCGGCGACAACTGGCCGGTTTCATACAAAGATCTCGCTCCGTATTATGACCGCGTCGAGCCCATCTTCCACGTCTCCGGCCGCAAGGAAGGATTCCCGCAACTCCCCGACGGCATCTTTCTGCCCGACGAATCGACGGATTCGTCCAGCGTCCAGCGCTTTCTCGGCGCCTGCAAAAAACACGAAGTGCCCACCACCAAGCAGCGCCGATCACAGGGCACACTCGCGTCATCGGTAAATCTGCTGCTTCCCGATGCGCTCGCCACCGGCAACCTGACCATCGTTCCCAACGCCGTGGTTCGCGAACTCTCACGAGACCCCAAATCCAACTTAGTCAACGGAGCGCATTTCATCGATCGCCTCTCGAAACGCGACTTCCATGTCCCGGCCCGCGCCGTGGTTCTTGGCGCATCGACTCTCGAAAGCATCCGCATTCTCCTCAACTCCGGCAACTTCGCCAACTCCAGCGGAACCCTCGGACACTATCTGTTCGATCAGTTCTACGTCAAGAACGTCGTGACTGCAATCGTGCCCGAGGCCAAGGGCGGCACCGCACCTAGAGGACTCATGGGCGGCGGCGGATACATCGCGCGCTTCCGCAA
>CAZCPL010000274.1:0-1700 GCA_964500255.1 uncultured Solibacteraceae bacterium
CAGTAGCGCCGATAAGCCGCGCGATAGCGTTGCACTGCCTCGAGCTTCGCCCGCATCGCCGCCAGAGGCCCCTTTGCGACATCGACTAACGAAGCCACAGCATCGGTGAGGCTCGTTTCGGCCGCCACGCCCACTGCCGCGTATTGATGCCTGAGTAGCTCCTGCGCCTTCGCAGACCACGGCATCAATTCGCAATCCAAACACAGCCAGTCCGACTTCAACTCATCGAGTACACCACTCCGCAGAACGGCTCCGCGGACCCTCGCCAGGAACGCTGCTTCCATTGAACCGTCGGTAAAAAAAGGTCGCCCCGTGCGTGTATAGCAAACCGCGAAACGCTCGTCCGTGTCCGCGAGTCCAAAGCGCCGACGAGCCGTCGCGGCATCGCGCGCCAGCACAATCACCGCCCGCGAACCCATGTGCTTTTCCTCGCACACCACTTGCTTCACACGCTGCTTGCGGAAGTACTCGAACGCCTGACGCGGATGTTCCAACACTTCGGAACCCACGGGCGCGGTCTCGCACGGCGACATCGTCGGAGGCAAATAAATCAGCCACTGCGGATCCAACGCAAAGCGCGACATCACTTCAATCGCCGGAATCGCGTTCTGCTCGCGAATCGTCACATTGCCATATTCGGTCTCGATGCGGCGTTGCCCGATGAGGTCCGCGATATCGAGCAGATCATCGTGCTGTTGTTGCGCCGTCAACGTCACGCGCTTCGCCAAAGGACGCAGCGATGGCGTGTACTCGCGGCGCGCGGCCACTTCCACCAACTCGCGTTCCGGATATCGCAATGCCGTCAGCCTGCCACCAAAGACGCAGCCCGTATCGATGTTGATCGTGTTGTTCAACCACTCGGGTTCCGGCACGGGCGTGTGTCCATAGACGACCATGGCCTTTCCGCGATACTCAGACGCCCAGTTGTAGCGTACAGGCAAGCCGAACTCATCGGTCTCACCCGTCGTTTCGCCATAGAGACAGAACTCACGGATGGCCCCCGCCGTGCGCCCATGCATCTCTTCGCGCAACCCGGCATGGGACACAACCAGCCCACCGCCGTCGAACACGTAGTGGCTCACCAGTCCGTCCAGAAACCGCTTCAGAGACGCGCGTTCTGTGTCATCGAGCAAAGAGATCTCGTCGATGGACTGCTGCAAGCCATTCGCGACCGTCACCTTCTGTCCGCGCATCCAACGCGCGAGCTTGAAGTCATGATTGCCGGGGACGCAAAACGCATCGCCGCTCGCAACCATCTTTTGCACCAGCCGCAGGACGTCCACTACGCGCGGGCCCCGATCCACTAGATCGCCTACAAAGATTGCTTTGCGGCCTTGTGGATGCTTGCCGTCGATGTAGCCCAGCTTCGCCAGCAACTCTTCCAGTTCATCGCAGCAGCCGTGCACATCGCCGATCACATCGAACGGGCCGGTCTCGCTCTTCTTGTTGTTGAACACTGGAATGCGGGTGATCTCAACGCTCGCAATCTCTTCCGGATCGAGCACATGGACATAGCGGAAGCCTTCGCGATCCAGCCCGTGAATGCTGCGTCGCAGGCTATGCGCCTGCCGCTTGATCACATGCGAGCCAAAGTCGCGGTCGGCGCGCACGGCATTTCGCTCGATACAAACCTTCTCGGGGACTTCCAGGACAAGCGCCACCGGCATTGTATAAAACTTCCGCGCGATTTCCACGAACTT
>CAZCPL010000274.1:1710-5259 GCA_964500255.1 uncultured Solibacteraceae bacterium
CCTGTACATTCGTGGCGTCAATCACAGTCAGCCGCATACGCCGCAGCCGGATCGACAGCAAATGATTGAGCGCCTCAAACGCGTCGGCTGTGCAACTCTGATCCGTCTCATCGTCGCTCACCAAGCCGCGAAAGTAGTCGGACGACAAGATCTCAGTCGCCTTGAAATGCTTGCGCGCAAAGGTCGACTTGCCCGATCCGGATGCGCCAATCAGTAGGACCAGGCAATATTCAGGAAGCTCAATTCGCACGTGTAAACACCGCCATCTGAGAAGGGGCACCCACGATCTCTTCACGAGGACCCAGCGGTGCAAACGCCACCGCGTACCCGAACATCGCGGCTGTCGCGCCAGCCCAAATTTCGAACTCGGCACGAGTCCATTCAAAGCGGTGATCGCGATGCCGCATCTGCCCTTCCTCCATGCCTGGGAACTTTACGTTGTACTCACGGTTCGGCGTAGTCACCAACACATAACGCGGTTTCGCCGAGCCGAACACGGCGCGTTCCAAGGCCGCAACCCGTGGTGGATCCAAATGCTCGATCACTTCCACAATGGCCATCGCATCGTAACCAGCGAGGCGCGAATCCTTGTAGACCAGCGACCCTTGCAGCAACTTCAAACGATCGCGCCGATGCTGGGGCATGGTTTCGAGTTTCAGCTTCCTCGAAGCTCGTTCCAATTCACCATGCGCGACATCCACGCCGACAATCTCAGAAAACTGCGCATTCTCAAGCAATCGCTGAAGCAGTTTGCCGGATCCACAACCGAAATCCACCACTCGCTTCACGCCCAATTCAGCTAGCGTTGCCGCCACAACATCGAGGCGCTGCCGATGCAGGTTCAATGGCCGTTCAATCTTCTCTTCCTGTTCGTTTGCGTGGTCGCGCGATTCCTCGATGGCTTCCACATCGGCGGACTCTTCGGAAGCCAGCAACTGCTGCATTGCGTCCTCAATCAACGAACGCCTGCGCTTCAGATAGTTGCCGACAATGTACTCTTTCTCGGGATGCGCCGCCAGCCAGCCCTCACCATGCCGCATCAGCTTTTCCACTTCGTCATCGCTGACGTAGTAATGCTTCTGCTCATCGAGTACGGGCAACAAAACATACAAATGGGTGATCGCATCATGCACTGTCTGCTTGCCTCGCAACGTCACTCGCCGATAGGGACTCAGCCCCCAATCCGGAAACTCCGGATCGAGTGCCAACACTTCCGATTCCACCTCATAGCCCAAAGGTTCGAAGAGCTTTTCCAAGACGCCTGCGCGGGCACGAACGACGCTGAGCTTCAGCTCAAGCGGCATGGCTACCGTCACCAGTTCAGGACGGTCCTTGCAACGCCCGGAAAGCGTTGTTCCAAACAAGACGCGGATGGCGACGCTGGTGAAGGACGACGAGACATAAGGCCGGTCGTTGACGTATTGGTCGAGAGAGTGGACGGAGCGTCCGCGGACGAGTTCGATGGGATTGATGCCAAGAAGCACCGCGGCAGTGCAACGGTACTCATTGGCCTCAGGATAGAAAACAGTCGCGGAACCGAAGGGCAGTTCCACGTCCTGCACCCGGCTCGGATTCTTGTGCAGCAAGTAGCCGAGGTCGGTGGCGGGTGAATGTGTCGAAGTGATCGTGAAAAGCACGGCCCTTCAAGAATAACGAACGTCACTTGAGAGCGCCGCCGCCCGTGGTGGAAGCCGCTTGGGCCGGTCATGGCGGAATCGCACCACACCCGCTCTCTGTCACGGCACCTATGGAGGCCGGCGCTTGGCCCTCTATCCAAAGGAAAGGGCACTCCTCTGTCGAGGAGCGCCCTTTGTATCGAAGTGAAATGCCGTTACTTCGGCCCGAAGTAACCCACGAATCCGATCAGCACGGTGTTCTGGTTCTTGACGTTCGCCAAGCCTGGACGGCGGTCGAAAAACGCCTGGTTCGAAAAGTCCCGCCGGTACTCGAGTCGAGTCAGCAGTCCATCAATGAATTTGTACTCGCCGGTCAACGTGAACGACTGCAGCTTCTGCGCGGTTCCGGTGATAAAGCCGTTGATGTCGTTGTACCACTCATACCGCGCCGCCGCCGCCACCTTCTTGGTGATCGCGAAACGATCGGCGAAGCTCAAGGCGACCCACTTGTTGCCCTTCATCTGGACACCACGATCGAGACCGTAGTCGAAGTTGACGAAGAAGCTATTCTTGTCCGAAGTATTCACCGTCAGCGCCGTGTCGTAGAAATGACGGTAACCCTTGTTGACCTTGAACTTTTCCGGACCGACATAGTAGGTTTGCGCCCAGGTTGCTTTGCCTTTGGTATAGATACCGGTAAAGCCAAGCGTCTTGCCGCGGTTCTGATCCACCACATTGTTCCAACCGTTCACCAGTGCGATACCGGCGGTGAAACTCTTGCCGATCGTTTTCGTGCCGCGCACACCGAAGTGGTAGAACGGTCCGTTATTGTAAAGCAACCCGCGTGAATAATTCCAATTCAGATGGGTCTCTGTCAGTTCCGCGCCAGCCCAGGTGTAAAACTTGCCAACATCGATCTGCACGCCGTTCCACGACTTCGGCTTGAGACTGATATAACCCTGCATCACCGGATTCAACTGCTCGACGCGGCGCGTCGGCTCATAGAACTGGAAGACGTCGAACGCACGGCCAACACCCAAGTCCAGGCGGAACCCGATCGGTTCGGCGCTCTTCTCAATGGCGAACTTCAACATGTTCAGATCCCACGCGTTCGCCTCTGTGTCAAAGGCGCGAGTCGCGTTCTTGCCCGATGCCGGATCGTTGGAATTATTCAGATAGTATCCGTCCAGGATGCCACTCAGCTTGACACCTTTCCAGGTAAAGTTGTTCACCGACTTCTGAGGAGTCTCCGCAGCCGCCGCCGAGGCGGGAGCCGGGGCCGGGGCCGCCGTTGCAGGAGCCTGGGCCTGTTCATCAGCCTTGACCGTCGTACTGTTTGCCGCTGTATTTTCGTCCGCAGCGACTGCGACGCAGCCTGCGACAACCAGCGAGAGCATTCCTCGAAACATGAGATTCATATCGTCGAACCCTTAAATTATTTAGTTTTGTGTTGCCACGAACAGGGGTGGCTGCCGATGCCGACGGGGCGTCTGCTATTCAGTATGGGTCTTGCTTACGTTTCGATCCAATCAAAACAATCGATAGACTGCATCGATAGTCCTGTAATCGGCGCTCAAGAAACTTTCTATTGAGCGAATAGGAGCCGGCACGCGACAACCTAAGGGTTCGTAGGACCGACGCGATTCAACGGAAAAGGCCACCGCTGTGAAGCGGTGGCCCTGTATCCCTTTGTCGCTCTCTTCGCGGACTAGCGTCCTGCTACCTTGCGCCGATTCGACGGCGAGAACTTGCTCGCGCCGCTCTTGCCGATTCCACGGAACTTGAAGCTAGCCGCTGGAGCCTTGGCGTCCGCTCTTGCGAAGCCAGCGCCCTTGAATCCACCGCCGCCAGCCGCAGGCCGGAATCCGTCACTGGACTTGCTGAATCCACCAGCCGCAGGCTTGTTGAAGCCAGCGCCCTTGAATCCACCGCC
>CAZCPL010000274.1:5359-7473 GCA_964500255.1 uncultured Solibacteraceae bacterium
CCAGCCGCAGGCCGGAATCCGTCACTGGACTTGCTGAATCCACCAGCCGCAGGCTTGAAGCCAGCACCCTTGAATCCACCGCCGCCAGCCGCAGGCCGGAACCCCTCACCGGACTTGCTGAATCCACCAGCCGCAGGCTTGAAGCCAGCACCCTTGAATCCACCGCCGCCAGCCGCAGGCCGGAACCCCTCACCGGACTTGCTGAATCCACCAGCCGCAGGCTTGAAGCCAGCACCCTTGAATCCACCGCCGCCAGCCGCAGGCCGGAATCCGTCACCGGAGGACGCTCCACCAGAATCCGAGGACTTGAATCCATCGGATGCCGGCTTCAAGCCCTTGGAACCCGAACCCTTGAATTCGTCGTTACCCTTGTATCCGGATGCCGCAGCATTGAACCCTTCCGCAGGCTTGACGACATATCCGGATTCCGCAGCAGCCGCAGGTTTGTACCCCTCGGCTGCGGGCTTAAAACCCGACGCCGAAGGCTTCACCACCCCTGCCGACCTGTCCGACCGGTCTGAAGTCGATCCGCCGCGCGGCGCGAACGATCCGCCGCCGCCCCGGTATCCGCCGGAAGCCTTGAATCGCGGCTTGTCCCGTTCGTATGGCCTCGCTGCTTTCACAGGCAGAACCACAACTTTTTCGAGAACCGGCACATCGTCGACATGCTGGTACTTCGCCACTGGAGCCGCGCCACCCGGCGTTTCGCGACGATTCATCTGAATCTGCAGTGCCCGCTCAATCTGTCGGATGTCTCCGCGTTCGTTGCGTGTATGGAAGGTCGATGCCACACCGCGCGCTCCAGCGCGGCCCGTGCGGCCTGCCCGGTGAATGAAATCTTCCGGCACCTGCGGCAGGTCGAAGTTCACCACATGCGCGATGTTGTCGACATGGATGCCGCGCGCCGCGACATCGGTCGCCACAAGAATCCGGTAGGTGCCATCCTTAAAGCCTTGCAGTGCCTGATTGCGCTGACCCTGCGTACGATCGCCATGGATGCGGGCCGTGTCATGGCCGAAGCGTCCGAGATGCTTGGCAAGGCGGTCCGCACCATGCTTGGTGCGTGCGAAAACCAGAAATGCGCCAGGTTCGTCACGCAACAGTCTGGTCAAAAGTTCGAGCTTGCGATCCTGGTCCACTTCGTAAACGTGCAGATCGACGTGTTCCGCCGGTTTGGTGGAAATACCGATCGTGATGCGCGCCGGATTCTTCACGTAAGAAGCCACCAGATGCGCGACGCTCTTCTCGATGGTCGCGGAAAACAACAGGGTCTGGCGGGTTTCGGGCAGATCTTGCAGGATCAGCTTAATGGACGGAAGAAAGCCCATGTCCAGCATGCGGTCCGCTTCATCGAGCACCATCGTTTGCACGCCTCGGAGGTCAACCAGGCGACGCTGCAGAAAGTCACACAGGCGGCCAGGTGTCGCGATCACAATCTGCGCACCGTTGCGAATCTGGCGCAACTGCCGGGTTTCGTCCATGCCGCCCACCACAACCGCCGACCGGATCGGGGATCCGACGGTCAGTTGCATCACAGCTTCATTGATTTGGATCGCCAATTCGCGGGTTGGGCTGAGCACCACCGCGCGAATCTTGCCCGTTCCGGGCTTGTCCATGTTGGTCAGCATCCGCTCGATCATCGGGATCGCGAATGCCAGGGTCTTTCCAGTTCCAGTTTGCGCCGTGGCCACTACATCTTGGCCGGCGAGAGCCGGGGGAATCGCCTGCGCTTGCACAGGCGTGGGGGTGACGAAGCGATGCTTCGCCAGATTGCCCTGCAGTACAGGGCTCAAAGTCAGATTCGAAAATTCGTTCATTCAGTCGTTTCGTTCAATCGCGAACAGAGACCGGCTTGTGTTCTGCTATTTATCGGGAACACATGCCGGTCTCGTTCCTCATTGAAGAGGAAAAGTCGCGTGTTCTCAGTGCGACGAAGCTCTTGCCTGGTCAGGCTCTAAGCTTCGTTTTCGACAGCGTTTTCGTCGTCGTCAAACTCAACCGGAAAAGGACCAACTGCATCCAGGTCCAAGCCAGCGAACTGGCCGGTGCTAGGTTCGTTGCTGCCTTGCAAGCGCTTTGCGCGCTTCTCTTCCTGCTTCTCTTTACGCTGTTGT
>CAZCPL010000275.1:0-7465 GCA_964500255.1 uncultured Solibacteraceae bacterium
AGTGGTGTGTAGCCAGCATTGCCGCCGCTCGCAACTGTCTGTGCGGCCGCGGCCGGGGTTGCCGTTCCACAGGCGGAACAGAACCGGACCGCGTCTTCCATCTGAACTCCGCATCGAGTGCAATACATGAGAGTTCCTCCACTGGAAACTACGCATTCGTTCGCGCGGATGTTCCGCAACTTGATCGGTTCGCTTCGGAATTCGCGCATGGGTCAGTGATGGTTCACGCATTCTGGATTCTAGCGGCTCTCGACGGCATCGCGCTAATGACCCTACTCGTCCTCGGGATCAACGAGAAAGGCCACAACGACGGTGGACGGGAGATGGGGCTGCTCTTCTTTGTGCTCGTGCCCCTGCTGATTCTGGCCGTAGACTGTCTGGCGTTCTGGCTGGTCCCAGTAAACGCGATACGCTGGGTCTGCCTCGCCATTCTCGCAGTCCCCGGCGCATTTTACGCGTACGTCGGGGTCGCGCAGCTTGGCCTTCGCGTGGTCAACGATCCAACCAACGGATTCGCCAACCCCGCCATGCGCGAAACCGTACGCGCGGTTTCCAAACTCGACGTCGAAGCCGTCCGCAAATGGGCGCCCAATATGGATAAGGAGATCGATCAAGGCCGCGTCGATGCTCCGCTGCGCATCGTGATCCAAAGCATGGTGGATGAGATCAGAACCCGTCTGCCCGCACAGACCGACCGTCACATCGAGATCGTCAAAATTCTGCTGGAAAACGGTGCCAAGCCCAATGAGGTGCTGGAGATCGCCTGCTGGACGAAGTCCGAACCGCTGCTGCGGCTGATGTTCGAGCATGGTGCGGATCCCAATTTCGTCAATCAATACGGCAGCAGCGCGTTTCTGGGATGCTTAGGGGGCGGCATGGTCGTAGGCTCATCGTTACCGGCAACTCGAGCCTTTGTGGAAGCGGGCGCGCGTTTCAAGGAACCGACCAAATACGGGACGCCTCTTTCGTTCGCCACGAATTCCGGCAGCTTCGATGCCGCTCTGTATCTGATCGATCGAGGTGCGAATCCGCGGACGGAGGAGTTCCGCGAGGAGGTGCGCTCGAAGCTCGGTGATCCTTCCGTCGACGCTCCCGCCGATTTGCTGGAACTTGGCCGACGCGCCGGCGTCACGCCGTAAAAGATTTTCCCGAAAATTCGCGCTGCGCAGAAGGGAAACCTTCAGGAATCTCGTCTCAAGTGACAGGACAACGCAACAGGAATACAAACGTTGCGAGCAATCACAACAGAAGGACATTCCATGCAAATCCTCCATCGGCAACTGGCTCCGAGCGGGACCCGCGGCAGCGTTGAGCAGGACCTCTTCGTCGCCGTTTACAAAGAACTGAAACGGATCGCTTCCTGCCACATGCGTTCCGAGCGTTTCGGCCTCACTCTGCAGGCAACAGCGCTGGTCCATGAGACATTCCTGAAACTGGGGCGTGGTCTAGGCCCGGCACCGATGGGTTTTGACCGCCAGCACTTTCTGAGCATCGCTTCGCAGGCGATGCGCAGGATCCTGGTGGATCGCGCACGCGCCCGTATCGCCAAGAAACGCGACGCGATTGTATCGTCGCCCGAACTGCCTTTTTACAACTTCGCCAGCTCATCCCAATTCGTCGATTTGCACGAGGCGCTCGAACGCTTGGCGCTGGTGGAACCGCGTCACGCGAAAATCGTGGAAATGCGCTTCTTCGGCGGCTTGACAGAAGATGAAATCGCCGAGGTTCTCGGCATCTGTTCCCGCACCGTGAAACGCGATTGGAAGTTCGCCAAAGCCTGGCTCTTCGGAGAACTCAGCAAGTGAACGCACAAGTCAAAACGATCTTCGCCGAGGCGTTGGAACGCCCGGTTTCGCAGCGTTCTTCGTTTCTGATGGGACGTTGTTCGTCAGATCCCGAGTTGCTGTATGAGGTCCACCGGCTGATTGGCTTCGATCAGAAAGCGGGCGCGTTTTTGAGCGATCCGTTGGATTTTGGGATGGCCGCGCCGGTTCAGTTGTCAGCGCTCGAATTGGGCACGATTGTCGCAGGGCGTTACCGTATCGAACGACTGATCGGCAAAGGCGGTATGTGCGGCGGCGTCTACGAAGCCTTTGATTCGGATCTGAAAATTCTCGTGGCACTGAAGGTAATTGAGGACTCGCGTGAGTTTCTCACGGCGCGCGCGGTGACGCATCCCAATGTTTGCAGGGTTTTCGATTGTGTGGATGGGCGTCACTTGATCATGGAGCTTTTGCAAGGCGAGACGTTGGAACAGCGATTGGCAACGCGGGGTCCTTTGGTTGGGGAGGAGATGGACGACTTGGTGCGCCAGCTTTGCGCGGGCCTTGCGGCGGCGCATGCGGCCGGTGTCTTGCATCGCGACTTGAAACCGGCGAATATTTTTCTGACTTCTTCGGGGCGGGTTGTGTTGACGGATTTCGGACTCGCCCAGGTATCCTCCGGGTGCTGTGCAACTTCACGCCAGTTCATCGGTACGCTGCCCTATATGGCTCCAGAGCTGTTCGCGGGTCGTTCCGCGTCTGTGGCATCGGATGTGTTTTCGTTGGGTGTGGTGCTGTTTGAGGCTTGTACCGGGAAGCTGCCGTTTGAAGGGGGCGAGGTCCCTATGCGGTGGCGCAGGCTGATCCGGAAATGCATGCAGGTGGATCCTGCGCGGCGGACATTTCGGTATGAGTCACTCATACCGCGTGGTATATTACCATTCTGGCTCCCGAAGAAATTGCAAAGCTGCTCAACGACTGCCAAGCCAAGAAAACAGGAGCTTGGGAGCGGTTTTGCGACCTTTTTCACGGGCATATTAGGAGCAACGTGGTGAGATCGGCGCGCTCATTTTCGGCAGATCAAGCAACGCTTGAGGACCTCGTGCAGGATGTCTATGTGCGTTTGTGCGACGGCAACTACAAGGCTCTGCGCGGTATGCGCGGTATGCATGAGAATAGCTTTTATGCCTATCTTGGGGCCATCGCGTCAGGTGTCGTCATTGATCATATCCGTAAGCATTCGAGGGTCAAGCGTGGGGGTAACTCGCGCACGGTCTCGCTTGAGGCACTGACCTCTGAAATCGAATCGCTGAAAGCTCCTGAAAATCAACTGGAAACGACCATCATGATCGCGCGCATCGACGCTTTTCTGGATGACATACTGCCTGAAAAGACGAGGGTTCGGGACAAAGCGATTTTTTGGTTGCGATATGGCCAGGCCGAGTTTACGGTGCCGATGATCGCGCGTACTGGCCTGCATGGGTTGTCGGAAGAGGGCATTGAGAGCTTGTTGGGCAGGACGATTCGAGCGTTGAGGGAGAAGCTGGCGTAAAAGATGGCGAATCCGCTCCAATCCGGTTGCGCGCCTGGCGAGGTCATCGCGATGCTGGCGATGGGCCGCGAGGCCGCAGGGTTGATGTCGGAATCCGAGGCAGAGGGCTGGATGGGGCATGTTTCCACATGTCAGCCTTGCGCCAGACAATTGCTTCAAGCTCTCCAAGCAGCCCAGAGTGAGTTGAGCGATTCTGAACGAATGATCGCGGAACGACTACAACCTCCAGCCCGTACAACGCTAGGTATTTGGACGAAATGGCCAATAGCCGCAGCAGCGGCTGTCGTGCTGTTCGGTGCATGGCAATATCTCGTCCCTTCGGTAACGGAACCTGAGAAACAGTTGGCCGCTGCTTACACGGGCAAACGCCGTATTGAACTGCGTTGGCTGGGAGCAAAGCACGGCCCAATGCGCGTCGAACTTGGCAGCGGCGCATCGGGGGCCGATTTACCAGAATCTTTCTACGGTGCGAAACAAGCAGTCTTACGAAAGATAGAGAAGGGAGATACCACCGCGGAGTGGCTCTCTGTCTATGGCCAAACGCTCATCCTTGAAAATCAACCCGAAGCCGCGATCTCCCAATTGAAGAGAGCGTTGGATGCATCATCGGCGTCAGATCCGATGCCGATTAAACTGGCGCTTGCAATCGCCTACTGTCAGCGTGGAGATATGCTGCATCGTGCAATCGACTACCAGGCTGCTGATCAACTCCTGGGTGAAATCCTTCAAGCCATGCCAACTCATCGAGAAGCATTGTTCAATCGAGCAGTCGTTCAAGGCAAACTCGAAAACCCCTTGGAAGCGGTCGCGTTCTGGAATAGTTTGATCCGTATCGAAGGCGATGAGGCGTGGAAACAGGAAGCTGTCGAGCGCAAGCTGCGACAAGAGGACAAGCTGAAAACCAAACCCAAAGCGAGTGCCGAGTCAGGATTACAGGACTACTTGACAGGCAATTTGGATCCGAACACCCGGCTTGCCGAACTCCTGATAGTTGAGCACGATGACCGCTGGCTAAGGGACCATCTAATCGTCCCAGCTCACCCGATAGTTCCCGCGCTGCGGAGAATGGCAGAAGGCCGCAAACGAGTCGAATTCCCGAACTGGTCCGTAGTGGAACCTGTTGCCAACCTAGTTGCAAACCGATTGGCCCCGCGCACACTTCGGGTGTGGGCCGCCTTTGAATACGCCTACTGGCAAACACACGCTACGGAGGGGAAGCCTTGGCCATCGGTTTCGATCAACGAAGCAGTGCGGATGGCTGAACTCGCGGGGTACCGCTGGTTTGCCGTTCAGTTGCTCCTCGAGCGATCAAGCCATCATGCGTTTCTCGGAGAGCAGGCGGCCAACATCTCCGATACGGAGCACGCTGTCGGACTTGCAAGCAGAGCTGGATTTGGAAACCTGCATTTGCGGTCTTTGAATTTTCTCGGATCGGCCTACATTCGGAGAGGTGACTACAAGCATGCCATGGAGACAATTGTGCACGGGATGGCGGAATACTGGCGCGAGCCGGCGGATGCCATGCGGGCTTACCACTTTCTATTCGATTCGATGCGGGTCGCGCAGGCAACCGGCCGCTCCCACGCCGCCTACCCTCCCGTAAGAACCGCCGTAGAGATCTGCTCTCCAGCAGACTATGCGCCGCAAATGGCTGCCGGTTCAGTCAGGGCGGCCGAATGGCTGGTAAAGTCTGGCGAAGCACAACAAGCGGCACGCCACTTTGAGGCTGCCGACCGAGCGATCTCTCGAATGCCTGCTAGCGATTTCACTCAAACATACAGGATGCTGCTCGAAATTAGCCGGGCCGACGCGCTTCGTGATCCGCACACGCTGGATAACTGGTTAGAACAGATGCGTCGCCACGACGAGCCGTTTATGCGCCTCCGATACTTCCGGACTCGGGCAGAATTACTGCTGGAAGCCGGAAGCCTTTCAACGGAGGCGTTGAGAGATCTGACCGAGGCGGTCCGATTCGCCACCATATCGGCCACATCCTTGCACACAAGCGCCCGCCTTGGATGGCAAAGGGAGACGGCGCAGGCTTGGCGCACGCTTGTCGCAGCGTATCTCGACGCCAGGGAACCTGAGCGCGCCCTTGCCATCTGGCAGAGGTTTCTGTCTTTGCCTGCAACTGCCATTTCCTCTGCTAGGTTGGAACAGACTCACCACCCAGGATTGATCCGTGTCAAAGGAATGAGTCGTGGAACTTCGATGTTCACGTTTTTCGACTATCGGGGAAAGATGGGGAGATGGCGCGTGGACGCATCAGGAGTCGCGTTTCAGTGGCTTCCGTCCCGATCATCCGAGATCTACCAAAGATCCCGGAAAATCGCTGTTTTGGCATCTGAACGAAACTCTCCAATCGCAAGCTTAGAGGGTGAGTTGCGCTGGATGCATAGTCAGTTGCTCGCAGGATTTCAGGGACGCGAAATCCTCGTGCAACCGGATCTGGAGATGGCGCGCATCCCGTGGACCATGCTATCTCCGCTGACCGGTTCAAGCGTAAGTGTTACTCCATGGGTTTCAGAAACCCCTCCTTCCAGCGAGCACACTTCAGGACCGGCATTGCTTGTCACTGCAAATCGGATTGCGCCGCGCTTTACGCGCCAGTTTGGGACGCTTGATGCTTTTGAGAATTCGTTATCCGTTGTCGGGTCTCAATCCGTTGTCTGGCGCTCGATTGAGGGTCTTGATGCAACGGGAGAGCGTTTGGACCGAGCACTGACCAGCACTCATCTGCTGCAATTCACGGGGCATGGTTATCCCACACCCGACGGAGTTGGCTTGCTGTTGGCTCCATCGGACAAGTACCCAGAAGGCATCTGGCTTCCCTCAGCCGACGGTCCTCCGCTGAAACACTTGCGCCTCGCGGTGTTCACCGCTTGTTCAACCGCTCGTTATGAAGAAGCACAGACGAGTGAACCTCAACACCTCGCGGAAGCATTCCTCCTCCGTAGCGCTGGTGCTGTCGTTGCGGCCTTGTGGAACATTGATGCTGCCGCATCCGCCAATTGGACGAATTCGTTCTATCGAAAGCTGGCGGCAGGGGCAAGCCCTTCAGCCGCCACCCAAGGTGTGAACGCAGAGTTTGGAACACAGCCAAAGACAAGCCACCCCTACTGGTGGGCTGCGTTCCAGGTATATCGACTTGTCTGAGTCTATTCAAGGAGAAGTAAATGAATCTGCATATCGTTTTTCACGGGATGATGGTGTTCGACGATCGAGATGAGGCGGTGTCTGCCAAGATGCCTGAGACCCCTGCGGAAGTGGGTGCCGGAATGGAGCACGCTTACCGTTTCTACCCATCCAGCGATTGGGAAGCCTTTGAAACACTCAAAGGTGACTATCTGGTGGAGGTCGCATCCGCAGGCACCGGGAGGGCAGAGTTTTCAGCCGCCGAGAATGTGTTGTTTGCGAAAGAAACTGCGATTAAACACTCCCACGTCGTTGTCTCGTTGCCACCGCCGCAACACATTACAGGTGTTCGATTCTGCCAGAAAATGTCTGGAAAGGACTTTTTCAAGGGCTCACCCAACAACCCCGACAAATTACCGACCGCGCATGTTTTATCGTATAGCGATGTCACGTCCGTTATCGTGACTGGACCCGGTGGCTTTCGGAAGGTGGTGACCGCCGAGGGCGGATCCTTCAAGATGGCGTTCCATTCGGAGGAGCCTACCTTCGCCGAGCCAAATCCGAATCACGACAGCCATCTGCGGCACATTCGGATCGCCCTAGGCAAACCAGGCTTCCAGTACATCACCGCGATGGTGCCCCCGGCGGCTGCGATTGAGAATATCCTGGGCGACAGTATCGAAGCCTTCTGGTCGGAGTCGATTCCAGAAAAAGCTGTCCCTGTCAGCACCCTGAGTCCCAGTCCAGGCAATGCTCGCAGTCCTACGGAAGACAACCCATGCTTCCGTTACGTTGTGACCGACCGGTCCAATATTTCTATGCAGAAGAGGTCCGCCTCCTAGGGACCGAGGGGCTGCGGGCGGACTTATGAATCCGCCCGCGATTCTGCACCAAGACTTCATCGAGTAGCGTAAAGAAATCCAGATGAGTGTCAATGAACCTAGCTGTGAAAGCGAATCGAGTCAGCCCAGTCGAGCCCGTTCGATGACACGTATTCCTTGGGTCACGATATGCA
>CAZCPL010000276.1:0-7428 GCA_964500255.1 uncultured Solibacteraceae bacterium
GCACCCGCCGCGGGCCCTGCATCCATTACCCTGCCCGGCGAAGAGCGAGCCGTCGTTGCCGCGGCGGGTGCTGTCGTCATTCCCACCAATATCCCCACCTCTGGCCCCGCGCCTGTCACGCTTGCGTCCGGCGCAGCGCTCCAACAACAGCAACAGCGTCGCGAACGTCCACCCGCTCTCGATCTCACACAAGCGATGCCCCTCGTCGAACGCGCGTTGCAGGTCCTCGAACGCCGCGGCGTCCAGCCCCAACTCGGACTTCTCAAGTCCACCATGCTGCAGTTGGATTCCGCCTTCAACGAACGCGCCTACGGTGCCCACAGCTTCTCTGAATTCGTGGACCGCCTCAAGAAGGCCGACCTCGTCACCGTCACCGGTGGCGGCGGACGCCTCCTGATTGAGCGCAAAGGCGGAGCGGGCAAGCCGTTGCCGCAACCCGAAGAAGCACTTCCGCTACTTCGCGATGTATTGGAAAACCACCGCCTCGAAGTCGAAGAAGGCGTGTTCGTCGATCAACTCGCCGCCTGGATGCAGGAAGAGAAAAACGGTTTCGAGCAGAAGAACTATGGTTTCCAATCGTTCGCCGAGTTCCTCAACTACTCGCAGGATAAAGGCGTCGCGCGCATCCTGCCCGATGAAGATCGCGGATTGCTTGTCTATCTCGGTGCCGAGTTCTATCCGCCGGCCTTGCCGCCGCCCGTGGAACTGCCTCCCGAAGAAGAGGAAGATGACGGCCCCCAACCCATCGTCGAAGGTCAGCCAACTATCTTCGAGCCCAATCCTCCTCCAGCAAAGCCGAGGAAGGTTGCAACCCGCAAACGCACCACCGTCAAGCATTCCGGGGACAAGCCTACCGGCGGATCTCGCGGTGGCGGTAGCCGCAGCGGCGGCACTGGCGGCGCTCCCAGAAAGAGGAAGAGCTAGTCAATGATCGAGCGGATCTTTCCCGCCGGCGTCGTGAACCCGCGCGGACCGTATACGCCCGCGATGAAGGCCGGCGGATTCATCTTTGTCTCCGGACAGATTCCGATGGATCCCGTCACCAATCAGTTCATCCACGGCGATATCAAGGCCGAAACCCAAAGGGTGCTTCAGAATGTCGAGGCAGTCCTCAACGGTGCGGGAGCCGATCGCAAGGATATCGTTCGTTGCGGTGTGTTCCTCAAAGACGGCAAGGATTTTGCGGCGATGAACGAAGCCTATGTTGAGTTTTTTGGGGAACATCGCCCCGCCCGCACAACGGTCGAGGCGAAGTTCGCCAGTCCTGACATGTTGGTCGAGATCGACGCAGTCGCTTACAAGCCGTAGACTTGTAGAACGGGCCGGTTCCCTGCGCAGGGAACCGGCCCGTTCTACTTCTCTCGGATTGACGCCACGCTCACCACTTGCTTTTCCTCGCCCACGCACCGCGTCCCAACTTCTCGGGAATTGCCTCGTGAGCCCGCACTCAGGGCCGGAAATGGAACCGGCGTACGGGCAGTGGCATCGCCGAATTCGCACCTCTGACGCTCTTCCACACAATCTCATTGAGCGCGAACATGGGGGTCTTATCGTATTCCGAAAAGTCCATCTTCAGGCTATCTGTCGCTCCATAGGCCCGTTCGGAATTCATCTGCTGAATGTCGACGAGCGGTTTCATATGGGTATAGGGCGTCAGGTTAGGCGTATCGGAAAAGCTCTCGTACATCGGCATCGCCGCGGCGTCATATTGCGTCATCGGCGGAAAACCCAGCAATAGTTCGATCGTTCGAATCATCGAGGATGTCGTGTACAGAGTCGAATCCTTGGCGTTCCGCTTCGTATACGGACTAATCACCAAGCCAATCGTGCGCCGGGCGTCGACGTGATCCGATCCATCCTGCGCATCGTCTTCGATGACAAAGATCGCCGTTTCCTTCCAGTATTTCGAATGAGTGATCCGGTCGACGATCATGCCCAAAGCATAGTCGTTGGACGCGACCGCGGAGACGGGCGTCGGTCTACCTGGCGTGGTTCCAACCGTGTGATTTTCGCCGAGACTCATGATCATATAGTTGGGGAGACGCTTTTCCGCATCCGGCGAGTCGTAATTGCGTTCGTATTCGTCGAATTCGGAAATGAACACGCGAGCGTTGTCGGTATCCCGCATGTTTGGCATCTTGAAGTTGGGGCTGACGTGACCCACCAATCCGCCGACGCCCGAGGCCGCGTCCATGAACTGGCGCGAACCATCGCTGACGCGCTGGGCGTATTCGCCGTAGCTGCGCCAAGTCATGCCTTTTCGCGCGGCCAGATCCCACAAGTGCCCGGAACTCGGAGCGTAGGCCGCATTCGGCTGAGCGTTGGAAATACCGCCATAGTTCGGTGGCCACAGCTTTTCGTTGAAGTCCGTGGCGTAGGCGGAGTTCGACCACGAATGGCCATCGACGCTCACTTCGCCGTCGCAATAGAGGTTGTCGAGCAGCACGAACTCCTCGGCAATCTTGTGTTGATTCGGAGTGATCTTCTGGCCGAAGATCGTGATGCGCGGGTCGCCATTGCCTTTCAGGATATCGCCAAAAACTTGATCGTAAGTTCGGTTCTCTTTCAGGATGTAAAGCACGTGCTTGATCGGAGAACCCGCTCCGACCTGCCGCGGTACGACGGTTTTGCCTGCGAATCCGGCAGCGGGCGCTTTGGCGACCGACAACAACTCGTCACGGTAAGGTGAGTTCGCCATTGCCTGCCGGGTCCATTCCTTGATATCGGTCTTCAGGTTGGCTAACGGAATCGCGCTAATCGATCCGCGCTGGAGACTCTTCACGCTGCCGCGTCCCATCTTGTCGCTATCCGCTGTCGCCAGTGGACTGTGCGGTCCGCGCTCGTTCGAATATCCACCAAGGCCCTTTGCCGCTCCGACATAAAGAAACTTACCATCGGCGCTGACGCTCAACGCGGATGGATACCAGGCGGTTGGAATAAAGCCCATTACGTTGGATTCCTCGCGCTCGCCCACGTGAATCACCGCGACGTTGTTGTTGTCCGCGTTCGCCACGAAGAGAAACTTCCCCGTTGGATCAAGGGCCAAGGCGTTGGGCGTCGACCCAACCGGGGCCCGGCGATACATCGCCGTATTGATCACCTCGGTGGCGCGCAGTTGCTTGGTGTCGATGACGTAGACCGAGTTTTCGTTGCCGCAAGCAACAAAGAGATTTCCGTCTCTGCCCAGCACCATATCGTTCGGGTTGTATCCGACAGCGATACTGGCGATGACTTTATTCGCCGTCAAATCGATGACACTCACAGATCGGCTCGCCCAGTTGGAAACATACATACGGTTTGCGGCGGCGTCGATCACCAGATCGTAGGGAGCCACTTCTACTTTGATTTCCGCGAGACGTTCGCCGGTCTCGGTATTGAAAACGACGACCTCGCCGGGCGTGACGCGCTCGGTGTGCCGGTTCGCGGCATAGAGCAGCGTCTTCGAAGGATGATGGACCAGTCCCGACCAGTAGATTTGGTTGGCGTTCAAACGATGCTTGAATTCGCGGACCGGCTTTTCCGTCAAACGGCCGTCTTTGTACCCATAAGCATAGACTGGAGCGACGGAAGGATCACGGCGTGAGTTCGAATTTCCACCGGAGACAAAGATCTGCGATCCATCGGGGGACCAAGCGAGACCGAACCAGGCCGCTTTCTGCGGCACGCGCTGCACAACTTCGATGGTTTTCGGGTCGACGACAACGAGTCCGTGGGCATTGAATCCGGAATGAAGGCCAATGAGGGCCTTTTGATCGGGAGCATTCTGAACATTGAGAACGTAGTCTGGTGTGCTGGTGTGGCGTCCCACGGGAGATAACTTCCAGCCATTGGGCAGGTCGGCACCGGCCGCAGTCAGCTTGGGCAGACTTGGCTGTGCAAGCAGCATTGGCACGCAGAGAGTTGCAAGTAGGATCGGGATGCGCATCGACCCTAGACTATCGCATGGCCATTTCAAGCGCATGAACCGCTGTCAAGTCGCGGCTATTTTCAGATCAACACTTTGGGATTGCGGCCCACACAATCGGCCGGACCGGCTAATGTTCTCCGAGAACCAGTGCATCGATCCAACCCATTTTCGATGAAATTTTCCTCGTCTCAATTACACGTCACTTTTAGATGCGCTGAAACGTGACTGGGGGGCACAATTTCGAGAGCGAAAGACAACCGCACGAGGCAATTGCGTTATTGCGCAGTTGGCGACCCGTGAGTCCGATCGGGAAGCCCGATCAGAAAGCAGCCGATGCTACCGATGCCGATGGCAAGCGTCAGCGGAGCCGCACCCCACGATCGTTTTGGCTTCGAGCGGGAAGGGTAATGCAGGGTTCTCGAAGCCCGGCAACACACTTGTCCGCTGACGAGCTATTCCGCCGATTCGAACAGCGTGTGCCCACGGCGCTAGTTGGGCAACCCGCTGCTGCCGCCGCTGGTGTCTACCGGCGACATCGCATTCGTTCGGTCGAACTTCCAGGCAAATCTCGCAAACGCTGTCTTGCCATCGGTCTTCGACGACACGATGAGGCCTTTTTCGATGCTCTCGAAATAGAGAATGCAAGTGATGCAACCATCGATCATACAGGCGCCATGCACGATCCCGGCCTGAGGAATTTTTGCCAGGCGCATCGATTCCGGTTCCACGATGCGGCCATGGATCTTACCAGCGATGAAGGCGACAAGCACCTCGACCTGTGCAGTCTCCGCAGGACCGCCCATCTTCATGAACGCCGACTTGTCGGCGTAAGTATCGAGAAAATATTCCCAAAATGCAGAGAAATCCGTCGCCGACACGAACCGCTCCCGCAGATCCACGAAGTCGAAAAACTCAGTCATGCTACAGATCGCGGAGGGCGGCTCCGGTGGCCTTCTCGACGTCGGCATGCAATGAATTTCCATGAGAATCCATCGTTACGATGGCCGCAAAGCCCTCGACTCGGATATGCCACATCGATTCCGGGATGCCGAACTGTTCCAGATAAACGCCCTTCACTTCTTTGATCGTCCGCGCGTAGAACTGTGCCGCGCCGCCGATTCCATTGAGATAAACCGCACCGGATTCCTTCAGCCCCGCCAACGTTTTGGGACCCATGCCACCCTTGCCGATCACTACTCTCACGCCGAAGTTCCTGATGACATCGGCCTGATACGGTTCCTCACGAATCGACGTCGTTGGACCGGCCGCCGTCACATACCACTTGTCATCCTTCTTCAACATCACCGGGCCGCAATGATAGAGCACAGCGCCGTTCAGATCCGTCGGCGCGGGATGATGCATCAGATAGTGGTGGACGTTGTCGCGGCCGGTATACATATCGCCGTTGATCACGACGACATCGCCTACTTTCAGGGAGCGCGCCTGTTCCTCTGTGACAGGGGAGGTGAGCACAACTTCTTTTCCGGTAAGCGGGAAGCCCTCCACTTCGGACATCCTCTTCACATCTTCGGAGGGATCGCGATAGAGCCAGTGCACGATCTCGCCGGTTTCGGGATTCAACCGCACACCCAGGCGTCGAAAAGCCCAGCAATCATAGGCGACGGACACAAAGAAGCTCGCCGGCAAGCGGTTGGCGGCCGCGATTTTACATCCGATCAACGACGCCTTTCCGCCAAAGCCCATCGCTCCGACGCCCAGTTTATTGGCCTCTTCCAGGATCTCGGCCTCAAGCTTCGCGAGCACGGCGTCGGGATTCAAATCGTCCAGCGTGCGGAACAACTGATCCTTGGCGACGGCATATCCATGCCCGCGGTCCGATCCAATGCAGACACCGATCGCACCCGGCGCGCAGCCTTGGCCCTGCGCCTGCCAGACGGAATGCAGTAGGCACTTCTTGACGCCTGCCAGATCGCGGTCCGCGCGGCCGAGATGCTCAACCTCGCAGGGCAGCGAGTATTGGATATTCTTGTTCTCGCAGCCGCCACCTTTCAATATCAGCTTGATTTCGATCTCGTCTTCTTCCCACTGCTCGAAGTGGAGCAGGGGAGTCTCGGGTCCGAGATTGTTGCCGGAATTGGTACCCGTGATCGAATCCACGGAGTTCGGACGCAGCTTGCCTTTCTTCGTCGCCTCAGCCACCGCGCTGCGAATCGCCTTCCTGATCAGGATCTGATTCACCCCAACGGGCGTGTGCACGACGAACGTCGGCATGCCGGTATCCTGGCAGATCGGCGACTCTTCTCCTTGTGCCATATCGATATTGGTCGCGATGATGCTCAGCGCCTGCGCAGACTGGGTGTTTGGCGTCTCGATCGCGATCGCCACGCCCAGGGCCTTGCGAACATCCGGCGGCAGGTTGGACGAGGTCTGCGCGATCAGTTGGAAAAGACTTTCTTCAAGATGGAGCATGGTCGAAACTTGAGCATACACCACAGACGCCTCGACAAGATCGGCGGACTAGTGGCCTTCTCTTTGCACGCCCCGCCGAGATCCATTGCCTCCGCGAAATTTGCCCCACTCTTGGGCCGTGGCAACGAACGCAACGAGTGATTCCCAAGCCGGCCGTTGCCATCTTTCCGCAGTGTACAGTAAAGCCGGGTGCAGATCGATCATGAACCCGAGAGACTGCCCGCGGCCCCGATTTCACGCACCAGTCATGATCGGCGGCGATCCCAATGCAGCGCTTTCGCTGCCTCTCGAGACCGGAGCATCCACAAATCCAAGGCTCATCGCGGCCCGGCCCGCGCCAATCACCTTGGGTAAAGGTGCCCGTGTCGATCACGAGGCTGCCTTTGGCGAGTTTCGCCGCTGTGCCGACGATCACGGGCTCCGCAAACTTTCAGCAATCGGTATTGGCCTCGCAGGCGCTCCGTTTCACCAGCCCGGTCTTGGGCCAGTGTCTTCGATTGTCAAAGAACAAACCGCGCATTCTCAGGTTGCACGCTCGCTAACGCTCGTGGCTCGAACGGTTAGTGCTGCAGGTGCTCGGGGTTGGCGACGAAGGTGGCTTCGTTTTGCGATATTTTTTGTGCGTTTCCTTCTGGATCTCGGGGAGTGTTTTGTAGGCACGTTCGTAGTGGCGGTGGAGACGTGCTTCCTGACGTTGGACGTTTTCGTAGGCAACGCGGGCGGGTTCCTGGATGGTTTCGAAGGTTTCGACGATGAGTTCCGCGGTTTCCGCGACTTGTAGATCGACGGTGGCGGTTTCGATGTAAAGTGCGCGGATCAGCCGCCATTCGCAATCGGCGATGCGTTCGACGAGGCGGCGCTCGACGTCGTCCTGGGGTTGGAATTTGGCGATAAAGACTTGGGTATTGTCGTTGTAATCCGCATGGTGTTCGTTATAGAGGACTTTGATTTGGGAATCGATGCCATGTTCGATTGCGTTGCGCCCTTTGGCTACGATTTGGGCTTCCGATGACATGTTTGTGTTGGTCTCCTTCTATTCTTTTTGTAGCAGACGATGTCAAGGAATTGGGGTGCGTAGTGGTATGGCAGTG
>CAZCPL010000277.1:0-7337 GCA_964500255.1 uncultured Solibacteraceae bacterium
GTGTTGGGGATTGCGATGGCTATTCTTTCAGGTGGCGATGAGATGAGTTGTGGAAGTTGGGCCATAGCGGAGAATACCTGAGCTCCGCGCGCAGTGAGTTCCGCTGCCGTCGCGGCATCGCCAGCCGGAGCAAATCCCAACACGCGCATCCCGGCAGCGATGCCTGCTTCCACGCCGGGCACGCTGTCTTCAATCACGACGCAGGTTTCCGGACTGGCACCCATGGTTACGGCGGCGTGCAGGTAGAGCCCTGGATTGGGCTTCCAGATGTTGAAGTCATACGCGCTGAAGATACGGCCTTCGAAGCGTGGCAGAAGTCCGGTGAGACCGAGTGTCAGACGTAATTTCTCAACGGGAGCGTTTGAGGCGACACAGTAGGGGGTGGTTAGGCTATTGAGGACGGCTTCGACGCCATCGACGGCACGGAGTTCGGCGCGAAAGAGGACTGCCATGCGCGCACGGAGTTCCGGGACGAAGGTGTCGTGGAGGGTGCGGCCCAGGAGTTGTTCCAGGGTGCGAACGACTTCGGACATTTTGAGTCCGCGGAAGAGGTGGATGCATTGGATGTAGGTGAGGGAGAGTCCGAGGTCCTGGGCAGTTTCGGCGATGGCGCGATTTCCGAGGGTTTCGCTGTCGACGAGGACGCCGTCGCAATCGAACGCACCGTACGACCAGGAACTGGGGTTGCAAACACGTTGGCAACGTTTACCGCGTTCTACGATGCCAACGTACTTTACCCAGCGGAGTTGCGGAACGTGCTCATGCACCTCGCGATCACTGGGCTCTTTCGAGCCAAGTGGTCAGCGGCTGTGCACGAAGAGTGGATATCGGCGCTGTTGGTGAGACGACCGGATCTGACACGTCCACACTCGAACGAACCAGAGCGTTGATGGACCTGCACGCCAACGATACGCCAGGCGCGATTCCACTCACTGTTTGCGTCTGATCCAAAGGAGCGTTTCCGCCTCCGCCAGGGCGCTATTCTAAAGGCACCTAAGGTGCCCACCTGTGCTCGATATCACGAGTGACATCAAATCTCTCACAACTTTCCGCCGCCGGTCCGGGGATTTCATGAAGCAACTGAAGAAGACCAAGCGACCAGTGGTGCTCACGGTAAAGGGGAAGGCCGCAGCAGTGGTGCAGGACGCCGAGGCTTACCAGCGACTGGTCGACATCGCCGCGAGCGCGGAGGCTGAAGAGGGTATCCGTCAGGGCTTAGAGGATGCCAAGCATGGCAGGGTGCGCGCAGCGAGAGAGTTTTTCGCTGATTTCGAAGCCAAGCATGGACTACTTCGTTAACCTTACCGAACGAGCAGATCGGGATCTCGCTCTGTTTTACTTTCAGGTCAATGTCCGGATTCCGAGGCAAGCCTGCAATGGTACCTGGGTCTCAAAGAGGCGATTCTAAGTTTGGAGTCCAAGCCGAACCGGTGCCCAGCGACGCCGGAGAGTGCTGCGTTGCGGCACCGGCTTTACGGGAACAAGCCACACATTTCTAGAGTTATCTACCGCGTGCTGGAGAACCGGAAACACGTTGAGATTTTGCATATCCGTCATGGCGCGCGCCGCAGATTCAACATTTCCGGGGTGGAATAGCTTTATAGGGGAGCGAAGACACCAAAACCGCATTGTCGCCCTGCACCCATCAATAGTGGACCGGCGAACGGATGCTCGAATGTGACTTTCATGAAGCGCAATAGCCACTTGCTCGTCCACTCCCGTTTCCGGCTTTCCGTGATCTCCGGATCGCGGCCCGATTCAAGCCCCGGCGATCGCTTTCAATTGCTCTCCCTCGGTATCGGGCGGATGTGGCAGATGCTTGGGAGCCAGGTGGCTACTCACGTGCAAGTGGAAAAGGTGTGTTTCATAACCGAGACCATGTCTGGGCGCCCGGCTATCAACGCCGGGTCGGTGGAACCTACAGACTGGGCCGCAGCGAGATCGAAACGGCCCCACGGCCGTGCCAGCTGGGTACAGCGGCGCCATCCGCGTCAGCGCAATGGTTGGATCTTTATTGAGGGCAGATGGCGCTGACCGCCGCTAGTCAGGTGACGACTCAGGATCGTCGCCTGACAGCAAGTTTGTAACGAAAGAGGGCTTATGTCATTCGGTATCTACATCATCGGCTACCTTATCGTAATCGCGGGATTGATCTACGGCGCAACGCTAATTCACCTGGCCACCCACTGGATTATAGTCGGTACGCTCGTTCTGGTCGGCCTCGCAATTCTGACAGGCGTCAAGGCGACGAGGCAAAGAGATTCTTCGTGACGATACTGGTTGGATGTTGCAGGAATGGCTCAACATTTTGGACGAATGTTTAAATCCCACGGTATAAAGTGGGGGGCCGCTGGTCAGGGCCGACGTAAAATCGAGCGAAGGGGCAAGAGATTGGCGCGCCCGTGCGGCAAGTCAAGCACCAGCGCAAGAGGTCGCCTTCGTCGACCCTACCGATCGAACCGAGCGGGACCTCGCTCTGCTTTCTTTGCAGGTCAACGTCCAGGATTCCGAGGCCGGAGAGTATTGAGTTGCGGTACCTGCTTTACGGGAACAAGCCACACAATTATCGGATCATCTACCGCCTGCTGGACAAGCCGAAACAGGTTGAGAGCCAGGCAACCTGCAACCCTTGCTTGAGCCGATCGCCGAAGTCATCGTAGCCATTCCCGCCAGTACCGGAACCCCTTGAAGTAGCTGGCATGTCACCCGATATCAACGTCGCGCGATGGCAAATGGAAGCGGCGTTCGGTGACGGCAAGCTCGGCGAAGAGTTCCCTCGACCCGAAGCCCAATGGCGTATAAACGCCGGATATCGTACGCAAGCCCCCGTGCAATCCGTCGCGATTGCCCAGGGTTTTGTAGAACCGGCCCGTTGGGGCGGATTCTGGAGCCCGTTCCGCTAAAGATCGGATTGCTCCCGCACGGCAGGCTTCTCTCCGCAGTCTCGGAAACGAGCGAACGGGGAGTGGTCACGACGGTCACGACACGGGCGGAATCGAAAGTGAAAAGTTCCACAATCGCAATCCACAACTGGACGAAATTTATTTTTCGTTTGTTTTGACTCACTTGAGAGAGTGAGTCCACTCGACTTTTTGGACCGATTCTGGAATATGGGGGCAGGATGAAACACTCTACCTCCCCATCTACTTCTTATGTGGGCCTGCGGCTGGGCCTTGGGAATTCCCAGCCCTCCGCCTGTTCCGCCGTTGTCGCGGAGGGCCCGGCAGATTCGCCGGCTGCCTGGAACTCTGCCGTCGATGCCGCTGCGACGCAGATGACGATGTTCGCTGACGGGTCGCCGTTGGGCATGATTCTGGATGTTCTGGCGGAGCATCCAGATCTCAAAATCCGTATTCTGCAATTGCTGAACGCGCGAATTCAGAGCGCAACGGCGGGCGAGGTGCGGGATGAAGAGTGCGCCTAATTCCACGCGGACGGCGGCCAGCGACGAGGCGCTCCTCCAACTGCTGGATATTGCTCATTTTGCCGAAGCGCGGTGCCGGTTTCGTTGCGACGACAGGCAACGGGATCTGTTGCGGAGGGAGTCCAAGCAGGTGGCGCTGAATTGTTCGCGGCAGTCCGGAAAGTCGACACTGGCGGCGTTGAAGATTTTGCATACGGCGTTTTGGAGGCCGAAGTCCACCGTTGTCGTAACGGCGCCGGTGTTGCAGCAGACGCGGGAATTATTAAGGAAAGTCCGGGAATTTGGGAGGGTGGCGGGATTGCTGCACAGCAAGCGCGGCAGCAAGTATTGCGTGGAGTTGGCGAATGGCTCGCGGATTGTGGGCGTGGCGGCGGATGAGGATACGATTCGCGGGTTTTCGTCCATTGCATTGCTGGTGGTGGACGAGGCGTCGCGTGTGGACGATGCGGTGTTTGAGGCGGCGGAGCCGATGTTGGCCGTCTCAAGAGGGGCGTTGTGGATCGTGTCAACGCCCAATGGGCGGCGCGGGTATTTCTATAAAGCGTGGATTTCCGGCGATTGGGTGAAATTGCGGGTCACGGCGGCTGAGTGCGGGAGGATTCCACCGGCTTTCTTGCAAAAGCAACGAAAGAAGCTTGGCGAGAGGCAGTTTGCGCAGGAGTTTGGGTGCGAGTTTGTGGAACTCGACCGGGGCGTTTTCGATGTGGAGTCAGTGGATGGGGCGTTTCAGAGAAGGGTGACGGTGATACCGGAGTTGGAGCTATGAGGCAATATAACAGCGATGATTTGCGGCATGAGGAGCAGACGCATCTGTTCCTGGGGCTGGATCTGGGGAAAAGCCAGGATTTTTCGGCTTTGGCGGCGCTCGAATATCGACGCACGTGGAACTTGGTGCGGAATGCGGTGACGTATGGGATGGATCCGGAAGATGAACTGGTGGAATACTCGGTGCGGCAGTTGGCGAGGATCCCACTGGGGACGAAGTATCTGGATGTAGTGAATACGGTGCAGGGGTTGTTGCGGCGGGTGACGAAGAAGTACGACTGCACGCTGGTGGTGGATGCGACGGGGGTAGGCGCTCCGGTGATGGAGATGTTTCAGGAGATGATTCCGCCGCAGCGGGCGGTGATGGTGCCGGTGGTGATTACGGCAGCGGCGAGTGTTTCGGGAGGGCGGAAGGGGCAGAATGATTGGCGGGTCTCGCGGCAGGATCTATTGACGGGGTTGCAGGTGATGTTGGAGACGAGGCAGTTGGCGATTGGAGCGGATTTGAAGCATGCGCCGGCGTTGCGGGAGGAGTTGCTGGAGATGCGGTCTTTGCGATCGGATGGATCTGGGAGACACGACGATTTGACGATGGCCTTGGCGTTGGCCTGTTGGCGGGCGCGGAAGGTGCAGCCTGCGCCGCTGGTTCCGGCTGGGGCGAAGCCGAAGGGGAAGCCGTTTGGGTTTCAGAACAACGGGTTTGGGGAGTCGATTTACGGGTCGGGGTCATCACCTTGGGGGTGGCCGCAACAGGTGCGGCCTCGGGTGGTGGAGGATGATCGGGAGGAGTAGCGCATTGGTGGAATCCGTCGTCTCTGTTGGCAGGTTCCCGTGCAGAAGGGATGACCTTGAACGTCCCGGTACAGGCAAATGGGAGGGGAAGCACGCGAACACTACCGTCGTAGGTCCGACACGTGGATCAAGGTTTCGCCGACCCGCGTGGCGAGCGGAAGCGACGCAGCGATCGCCTTGGCGCGTCGAGACTGATCCTTGGCCTCGGAGCGACGGCCGGTCTTCCTCGAGACGAAAGCGGATGACTCCAGGATGACAACAACCATGAATCTGTGCTCAGGGCCAAGCTGTGTCTCCGTGATCGCCCGGGACCTATCCAGGGCAGCGTTTGCCGAATCCCCCAGCTTGAAATGCATCTGAATCCTTGCCAAATTCAGATAGGCGGGTATCAATTCGAAATGCCCCACCTTGAACCTTGAACCGATCCAGAGCTTTTCAGCGATGGCAGAAACTGACCCCGAGAAACTTCCATTCCTTCGGTCGTGCCACCGCACTCCTGGTCTCATCTACCTTGAGCTTGAGCTTCTCGGTTTATGCTCTCCATCACCCGCTGACCCGCCTGCTCGCTCTGCTCGCTACGAACGCAGATATTACTATCGTCCGCGCACCGAACAAAGTGATGGCCCGCGGCGCAGCCCTAATCTTTTAGAGGAAATTCCTCGGCTTGGCAACGCGAACGGAGGGGATATCTATCTATTTCCTACCTTTCTTGTCTTTCTTGTCTTTCTTGTCTTTCTTGTCTACTACGATCGATTGAATCACTTTGCTCTGCTTGAGTATTCCGCCATCCAATTCAGATGCAGGAGACGCGGAAATCGTTCGCATGCCTGGGCGAAATCCAACAAAGACGGATCGCACGACATAAGATTCAAGAGTAACTTTCAGATCCCGGTTGTGCTCTTATGCAGAAATCGGATTGAAATCATCCAGCGGCTTGAATGAATCGTACATGATCAGTTGGGTCGAACAGGCACGCACCTTCTCCGCCCACTGGAAGACCCTTGTGGAAGCGATCCGACGGGCGGCTGAATTCACTCGCGGTTAGACCAAAAAGTGCCCAGCGGCCATGATCTGGCGATCGTCGACCCAGATATCGAACTTCCGACCGACGACATCGATATGCGTGCACGAATACCAATCCGCACCGGTGTGAAACCCATACGGATTCCCAAACGCGATGTGAATCCCAGGCAGCTTCTCATCCTGCAGAATGTTCCCGATCACGTCGCTGAGTCCGATGTTCGTACCAATCGCGAACTCGCCCACGCGGTCTGAATTCTCATCGCGATGACAGTATTCCCAAAACTCGGCTTCGAGCTCTTTATTCTCCGACAAACACTTCACCAACCGGTTGCCTTGAATGTCGATGGTCAGCGGAGTCTTGCCGATATCGCCATACTTCGCGCATAGATAGTCGCCAACAACACCATCGATCACAAAGCGGCCATTGACCTCTCCCGGAGTTGTGAAGATCTCGCCACCCGGCAAGTTGCCCCACTTCAAAGGCGAAATAATACCGCTAGTCTTGATCCAACGGTAATTGTGGTTCATCGTCGCCGTAATGTCCGTGCCAGCCGGGGTTGTCGCGCGGATCGTCTCCGCCGAAGCCGCGATTTCCATCACCCGCTTCGAGAGATCGTCGACTTTATTGAAGTCCGCTCGCATGCCCTCAAGCATGATGCGCGGCTCGATGTTCACCATGTGTCCATGCCGGATTTTTTGACGATTCACCACATCCGTCATTTGCATGCGAGTCTTCAACTCGTTCTGCTGCGCGTAAACAGAATAGATCGACACTTGCGAGGTCTCAAGGTCTTCGAGCACTGGCGGAGGCATGTCCACCAACGGGCGCGGAGCCAGATCCTCAAGCACGAAGCTCGAATAAGGGCATCCGAGGTCTTCTAGTTCCGCGACGATACTCGCCGCGATATCCTGGCAGGCGCGGTCGGCGATGACCGTCACTTTCTCGGTTTTTTCCACACGCAGGCAAGTATGGATGGCGTTCCGCGCGCCTTCACGATATTCCGGATTGAAGGGGAACGAGCGAAGATCCGTCGTCATGCCTTAGCCGCTCCGGATTCTTCAAACACTCCCGCCTCGGTTTCCGACACGATGTAATCGACCACTTTCTTCAAATCTCCAGTTTCTCTGAACACCTTGAGTTGCCGGTCGGCACCCGTTCCATGTTCCAGAATTCGGTGAATATAGTTGATCTCATTGCGGCTGCCTAGCTCATCGACAACATCGTCGATGAAATGCAGATACTCGTAAATCAACTCGCGGACGGGCACTTCGATTCGCTTGCCGAAATCGATCAGCTTACCGTCCAAGCCATAGCGCACCGCGCGCCACTTGT
>CAZCPL010000278.1:0-1596 GCA_964500255.1 uncultured Solibacteraceae bacterium
CAGGTGCAGGCATCGCTTTCAAAGTCGATGCTGGCCGATGAATCGAAGGTCCGGTTCCGGGCGGAAGTGCGGGATAAGTCTTATCAACCCGCAGGCGATGCCAGCATCGTTGCTCGTATCATCGGACCCAACGGCACAGGATCGGAAGTGACGATGACGCCCGTGCCCACAGAATCTGGCGTCTTCGAAGCCGAATACAACGCCGAGCGCGAAGGATCCTATGTGGTGGAAATGATCGCCAGGAAGGGTGTGGAAGAACTCGGGCGGGACGTCGCCACCTTCCGCCGCGAAGATGGCGTCGCCGAAAATTTTCACGTCGAACAGAATCGCGAGTTACTCGAAAAGCTCGCCCAGCAGACAGGCGGCACGCATCGCGGAGTCGCGGATGCCCGCAAGCTGGGTGCCGACATTTCGTATTCGGACGCCGGCATCACGATGCGCGAAACCAAAGATCTCTGGAACATGCCGCTCTTCTTCCTTTTGGCCCTCGCGCTCAGAGGATCCGAATGGATGCTGCGCCGCAAGTGGGGTGTCATTTGAGACTCGCATTGGGAATACTGCTCGCGACCTGCCTTTCGGCGAACACGTTCTATCTCACCGTCGCAGGACTCGGCGGCGAACCCGAATACGATCAGCGCTTCGGCGGCTGGGCTTCGGACGTTGAAAAATTACTCAAGTCTTCCGGCGATTCCGTCGTCTTGAAGGGCGCGGACGCCACGAAGGCCCGCATCGCTGCAGTTGCCGCGGACTTCGCCAAGCGGGCCAAGCCGGACGATCTATTGGTGGTCATGTTGATCGGCCACGGAACCTTTGACGGAACCGAATACAAGTTCAATGTGACAGGCCCGGATGTATCGGCCGTGGAACTCGCGTCGATCCTCGACCGCGTGCCTGTGCAGAAGCAGCTTGTGGTGAACATGACGTCCGCATCCGGTGGCGCTCTAGCCTCGTTACAAAAGCCGAACCGAACGGTCATCGTTTCCACCAAATCCGGCAGTGAGAAGAACGCGACAGTCTTCGCCCGTTATTGGATCGAGGCAATGCGCGACGTCACTGCCGATGTCGACAAAAACGAAGTAATCACCGCCCTCGAAGCCTTCAAGTACGCCGAAGCGAAGACCGCGAATTTCTATCAAACGCAGAACCGGCTCGCCACCGAACACGCACTGCTCGAAGATACCGGACACGGTACAGCAGTGAAAGATCCGAATCCGCAAAACGGCCAAGGTCTCGTAGCGGCGCGCTTTGCGCTCATCCGCATTGGCGAAGGGCAAGCTTCCACCAAAGATCCAGCCAAGCGCGCTCTCTTCACACGCAAAGAAGAACTCGAAGCTTCCATCGACAAGCTCAAGTATCAGAAAGCCGCCATGCCCACCGGCGATTATCGCCGTCAACTCAACGCTCTATTGCTCGAACTCGCGAAAGTGCAGGAGGAGTTGGATAAGTGATCGCGCTTGCTTCTGTTCTGCTGACCGCAGCTACGCTGGATGATTGCCACAGCCATCGCCGCTATGGGCGGATGCAGCAATCCAGCGCCTGCTACACCTCGCTGGCGACGAGCCCAGATGGATTGACTCGCGCCGAAGCCTTCTGGGG
>CAZCPL010000278.1:1606-7306 GCA_964500255.1 uncultured Solibacteraceae bacterium
CGCGCGCAATCCCAAAGATCCCTATTTGAAAACCCGATGGGGACGCTTGTTCCTCGCCAACGATCAGGGCAGCGACGCTGCCCAACTCTTTGAAGAGGCGATGGAAATCAAGAAGGAATACCCGCCAGCCATCCTTGGCATTGCACTCGTCGCCGCCGAACGCTTCGATCGTAAGGCCGTGGAATATGCGGAAAAAGCTCTGGCCGGCGATCCGAAACTGCTCGAAGCGCAGGAACTCATCGCAAGGTTGGCGCTCGAAGACGGCAACCCGACCAAGGCCACTGAGCAAGCGGACAAAGCCCTCAAGCTCTCGCCAGAAGCTCTGAACGCCATGGCCGTTCATGCTGCCATTCTTCAGTTGGAAGAAAAAGACACTTCTCCGTGGATTTCGCGAATCGCCAAGATCAACCCAGTCTACGGCGAAGCCCACGGACTCATCGGCCACATCATGGTGCTCAATCGTCGCTACGACGAGGCCATCGCGCAGTTCCGCCGGGCACTCGAACTCGATCCGAAATTGTGGTCCATCCGTGCGGAATTTGGCATCAACCTGATGCGCCTCGGCCGCGAGGAGGAAGCCCGACAGCAGTTGGAAACCGCCTGGAACAATGGATACCAAGGCAATTCCGTCAAGAACTCACTTGTTTTGATGGATAGCTACAAGCGCTACGACACGTTCAGAACTCCGCGCACGATCGTCCGTCTCGACAAGAAAGAAGCCGAGCTTCTGCGCCCCCTCATGGAAACCGAACTCGAACGCGCCATCACGGTTTTCGAAAAGAAGTACAAGTTCAAGCTCACCGCGCCCGTTCAACTCGAACTGTTTCCCAATCATGAAGATTTCGCGGTTCGCACCATGGGCATGCCTGGCCTCGGAGCGCTTGGCGTCACTTTTGGCTATTCGGTAGCCATGGATTCGCCCACCGCTCGCAAGCCCGGCGACTTCCACTGGGCCTCCACGCTCTGGCACGAACTCTCGCACGTCTTCACCTTGGCTGCGACGCATCACAAGATTCCACGCTGGTTCACAGAAGGCATCGCGGTGCATGAAGAAACAGCGATTTATCCGGACTGGGGCGACCGTTTGGACCCGGAAGCCATCAAAGCCATCAAAGACAAAAAGCTACTCGGCATCGCCGAACTCGACCGCGGCTTCATCCGCCCGTCGTATCCCGCGCAAGTCGTGGTCTCGTATTTTCAAGCCGGCAAGATCTGCGACTGGATCGTCGAAAAGCACGGCGGCTTCGACAAGATTCTGGCAATGATTCAGGAATTCGACAAGCGCACGCCAACCGTGGAAGTCGTCAAAAAACATCTCGGCATGGAACCGGCTGAATTCGACAAGCAGTTCCTCGCTTGGCTCGATACTAAAGTCGGCCGTCAAGTAAAGAACTTCGACGAATGGAAGACGTCGATGAAAACGCTTTCAGAAGCAAAACAGGATGAGCTGATCATGAAAGAGGGCGCGCGAGCCCGCGATCTCTATCCCGATTACGTCGAGGCCGGCAACACCTACGAACTTCTCGCGAACCTCTATGTGAAGAACAAGGAATCAGGCAAGGCGATTGAGCAACTGCAGAGATACTCCGACATCGGGGGCCGCAAGCCTAACGTCCTCAAGAAACTGGCCGACCTGCAGACGCAGGAAAACATGAAGGCGGCCGCTGCAAAGACGCTGAACCGCATCAACTACATCTATCCGAACGACGAAGAGCTTCACCGCAAGCTAGCCGGGTTGTACTCCGAACTTGGCGACAAGTCAGGTGCCATTCGCGAGTATGAAGCGCTGGTCGCCATGAAGCCGCAAGACCAAGCTGGCGCACGCTACGGGTTGGCGTCCGCCTACAGATCCGTCAATCGCATCGACGATGCGAAAGACCAAGTGCTACTGGCTCTCGAAGCCGCCCCCGGATTTCGCCCCGCACAGAAACTGCTGTTAGAACTCAATAGGACCAACTAAGCCTTGACTACTTCAATCGACTCCTCGGAACTCAAGAATCGCGTCACGCGCTTCCAGACGGTGCAGGCAGATATTGTCCGCCAGGTCCGCCGCGTGATCGTCGGCCAGGACGAAGTGCTCGAACAAGTGATGATCGCGCTCTTTGTCGGTGGCCACTGCTTGATCACCGGCCTCCCCGGAACGGCCAAAACACTGCTGGTGAAGACGCTCGCCGACACCCTCGGCCTGAAGTTCAAGCGTATTCAGTTCACGCCCGACCTGATGCCCACAGACATCACCGGAACCGACATCATCGAAGAAGATCCCAACAGCGGGCGCCGCACGTGGACCTTCGTTCCCGGCCCCTTGTTTGCCAACGTCCTGCTGGCTGACGAAATCAACCGTACGCCCCCCAAGACGCAGGCCGCGTTGCTCGAAGCGATGCAAGAGTATTCGTGCACCGTGCGCGGCACGCAGCACAAACTCGACAAACCGTTCTTCGTGCTGGCGACGCAGAATCCGATCGAGCTCGAAGGCACCTATCCGCTGCCTGAAGCGCAGCTCGATCGCTTCCTCTTCAACACGATGCTCGACTATCTGCCGATCGAAGACGAAATGAAGGTCATCGATATGACCACTACGACGGCAATCAATCAGGCTCAGGCTGTGACCACTGCGGAAGAGATTGTCGACTTCCAGCAGCTTGTGCGCATGGTTCCGATCGCCGAGCCGGTCGCCCGGTATGCCTTGACGTTGGTTCGCGCAACCCGATCCAACACCAACGAAGCTCCTGATTTCATTAAGAAGTACGTGAACTTCGGCGCGTCCGTTCGCGGTGCACAGTTCCTGG
This sequence comes from uncultured Solibacteraceae bacterium, assembly GCA_964500255.1. Classification (GTDB taxonomy): domain Bacteria; phylum Acidobacteriota; class Terriglobia; order Bryobacterales; family Bryobacteraceae; genus F-183. The sequence goes on from CAZCPL010000278.1 coordinate 4,396, forward strand.
TGCTTGCGGCGAAGTGCCGCGCGCTAATGAAGAACCGCTATCACGTCACCTATGACGACATGCAGGCGTTGGTGCGCCCCGTGCTGCGTCACCGCATCCTGCTGAACTTCCACGCGGAATCCGAGAAACTGACCTCTGACGATTTGTTGAAGCGCCTGATCGATACGGTCCCCGTACCCAAGGCGTAAATACGATGCAGCAACGCTACCTCAGCCCTTCGGTGCTCGCTTCCATTTCCAGCCTGGATCTGGTGGCGAAAACGGTGGTGGACGGATTCATTTCCGGCCTTCACCGTTCGCCCGACTTCGGCTTCAGCCAGGAGTTCGCCGAGTATCAAGCCTACAACCCGGGCGACGACCTGCGGCACATCGATTGGAACGTCTTCGCCCGCAGCGAAAAGATGTATTTGAAGCGCTTTCAGGGCGAAACGAATTCGCAGTTGACCATCCTTCTCGATACCAGCAACTCGATGAAGTTCTCATCGCATGGCACTGATAAGCTCGAATACTCGCGCTATCTCGCGGCATCGTTGGCATACCTGGCGAGTCAACAGCGCGACGCCGTGGGGCTGCTCGTCTTCGACGATGAAGTGCGCGACTACGTGCCGCCATCTGCACGCCAAGGGCAGTTGCATCGCATCATGCATGCCATCGAACATGCAAAGCCCGGCTTGCGAACCGATTTCGCGAAACCCTTCATCCACTGTCAGGAATTTCTCCATCGCCGTGGGGTGGTGGTGATCTTTTCCGATTTCTACGAAGATCCCGAAGTGATCAAAGAAGCGATTCTGCCGCTGCGCGCCAAGGGAACCGAGGTCGTGGTCTTTCACATTCTCGATCCGGAAGAGATCAAGCCCAAACTCGGCGAACCCGTGATCCTGCTCGACATGGAAACCCAGCAGTCGCTCGAAGTTTCGCCAGACTATGCGCGCAACGAGTATGCCGAACGCATCAACGCCCATATCGCGAGGCTGAAAGAGAAAGTGCAGAGCGCTGGCATGGATTATCACTTGATCTCAACCGATCGCCCACTCGATGCGGCGTTGCGTGAGTATCTGACCATCCGAAAGGGGCGCATGTAAGCATGGGTCTCTTTGCACCGTGGTTCCTCATGGGCGCGTTGGGCGTGGGCTTGCCCCTATGGCTCCATCTACTGAAGCGGCACAAGACAGTTCCCAAGCCGTTTAGCTCTCTGATGTTTTTCGAGCAACGCACGCAGAGTTCCGTCAAGCATCGCCGGTTGCGCTATCTGCTGCTGTTGGCCTTGAGACTCGCACTGCTGGTGCTCATCGCTTTGTTGTTTGCACAGCCCTACTTTCGAACCTCTAACCCGCCCCTGAATGGCAGCAAACTGAGGATCATCGCTATCGATCGATCCTTCAGCATGCGCGCCCCCGGTGCCTTGGAAAAAGCGAAGGCCGAAGCGGCCAGCCTAATTCCGTCAGCAGGCGGACAAGCACAGATTCTCGCGCTCAATAATGGTGTGGAAGTGCTGACTCAGGTGCTGAACGATCCTGCGGCACTGCAGGCAGCGGTCGCGGGTATCGCGCCGGGAGACGGCAGGAGCGCGTACGGCGAACTGGCGCGTTATGTCCGAACCTACGCCCAGAACTCACAGGCACCGCTGGAACTACACCTCATCGGCGACGCCCAGAAGAGTTCCCTGCCCTCTGGTTTTGCGGATCTGCAATTGCCGCTGGGTGCCGCGCTGACCGTCCACACGGTAACGGACGGCAAGGGTGCGAACTTCGCGGTAGAGAATGTTCGCATGCCCGGCATTCTCACGGATCCCAGGAAAGTACGCATCGAAGCAACCGTCGCGGGATATCAGACCCAAGGCGCAACAAAGACGGCCTCTCTGGTCGTCAACGGTCAAACAGTGCAATCGAAAACGGTGGAAATCGCACCCTTTGGACGCGCCCGCGTGGAATTTTCAGGCTTCGACGCATCCTTCGGACTCAATCGCGGCGAAGTCAAGATCGATGGCGGCGACGCCCTTCCAGCCGATGACCGCTTCCTGATCGGCTTCGAACGAGTCGAACCGCGCAAGGTTTTGTTCGCACATGATTCACGTCAAGCCCGCGCCTTAACTTATGTAAGAGCCGCGTTGGAAGCTGCCGGCGATACTCCCTTTACCCTCGAACCGATGGGCTGCGAGACGACCAGCGGAGCGTCGCCAGCCAAGTACGCATTCGTCATCCTCGGCGATTGCGGCACACTTCCGAACACTTTCGAAAACGATCTGAGGACCTACGTCCAAGAGGGCGGCTCGGTCTTTGTCACTCTCGGATCTTCGTCCGCTTCGCGCCCGAAGGTTCCGCTTACCGACTGGACGATTGAATCCTCTCGCTATGCCGGCCGCGAAGGCGAACGCTTCCTTGTGGCCTCGCAGGTTGACTCCGGACATCCCATCACGCGCCGCGCGGATGCGCTCGAAGCGATCCGGTTCTATCAGATCGTGCGCATCACTCCGGGCCCCAGCCGCACCGTTGCGCGTGTGGGCGACGGCGGACCGCTGCTCGTCGAATCCTCGTTCGGCGAAGGCAAAGTGCTGGTGTTCACGTCCACACTCGACAACCTCTCGAACGATTTCCCCCTGCACGCGTCGTTTGTGCCGTTCATCGAGCGGCTGTTCAACTACATGGGCGGAACCAGTGAAAAGCCCGCCGCCTCGCCGGTCGGATCCTCCACTGAGTTGCGCAGCGCGAAGTCCGTCGCTGCTGTAGACGTCATCGGGCCGACGGGAAAATCGGAACTCAGCCTCGCCGATTCGACCAAGACGCGAAGCTTCAGTTTTCCCAGCGAGGGCTTCTACGAAGTCCGCCGGGCGAACCAGAAGCCGGAAATCTTCGCGGTCAATGCAGACCGCCGAGAATCTGACCTGACGCCCATCGCGCAAGAAACTCTGGATC
>CAZCPL010000279.1:0-7281 GCA_964500255.1 uncultured Solibacteraceae bacterium
TGACCCTGTGCTCGGGTGGACCCTGTAAAGGTTGCCTCACCCGGCGGATCTTTGACAACTGAATATCTCTAAGGCGCGACCGTGGATCCAATATTCACCGGACCCGAGAAAATCGGGGCTTTGCTCGCGGTCGCCCTCACCGTCCGGTTGGGAAAACCAGACCGTTCTAACTAACAAACACGGGTGAACCTGTGCTCGGGTAGGCCCCGCTGTGCCGACTGCACACTGGCTCGCCCACAGTCTACACGCTTCCGAAGCCGAGCCGGGCAGCAGTTGCAACGGCCTAATCCTTCCGGTCCGGGTCCGAGCCGGATCCAGGCGATACGGATTGGCGCACTGGTCCGAGCACTACGAAAACCCTGAAAGTGCGCAACCGATATGAAATAGTTCGTTTGGTTCCGCCCCACTATGGCCGCGGCCGTAAGCGAGCAGGCACACCGCACGCCACTCCTCGGACCTCATGCTGGTAAAATGCCCTCTTGACCAAACTCACACGAAATCAGGTCCGCGGATTCTGGGCCGCTTGGGGCGGCTGGGCGCTCGACGGCATGGATGCCTTCATCTACGCCCTCGTGATGACGCCCGCCCTCAAGGAACTGCTGCCCGCTTCCGGATACGCCAACGACAAAGCCACAATTGGCTTCTATGGCGGCCTGCTCTTCGCGCTATTCCTCATCGGTTGGGGATTCGCCTTTCTCTGGGGACCCATCGCCGACCGCTTCGGCCGCGTCAAGACGCTGATGGCGACGATCCTCTGGTATTCACTGTTCACCTTTCTCGGTGCGTTTGCCACCAACGTCTGGATGCTCGCCGCGTTTCGCTTTCTTGCCGGCATCGGCATCGGCGGCGAGTGGACACTCGGTGGCATTTTCGTCGCGGAAGAGTGGCCCGAAGAGCGGCGCGCAAAAGGCGCTGCTTGGATGCACACTGGCTATTACGTCGGCACGCTGCTGGCCGCGATCCTCAACTACACGGTTGGCGCAGAGTACGGATGGCGAGTGATGTTCGCTATCGGCGGTACGCCTGCGCTACTCGTCGCGTTCATCCGTCACGGCGTCGCGGAACCGCAGCGCTGGAGGGACGCGAAGAAGCCCGCGGCGACAGCAGCCTTCTTTCAGTTGTTTGGCAAAGAGTACGGCCGCCGCACGATCCTGAATTCGCTCTTCCTGTTGATCTCGATGATCGGACTCTGGGCCGGATCGGTGTACGTCCCAACGTCGATCACCGAACTCGCCAACAAACAAGGGCTCGACCCAGCGAGCGTCACGCGACTCGCCTCGTCCGGCGCCGCAATCTTATCGATTGCCACCGTCCTCGGATGCCTTTTGCTGCCCTATCTCGCCGAAAAGTTCGGACGTCGCATCACCCTCGGCATCTACTTCGCGTTCATGTTCGTCTTCATCGAACTCGCCTTTCGCTACTTCTTCTACCAACCCGACGGACTCTACGGGTTCCTCGTCTGCCTCTTCTTCTTGGGCTTCGGAGGCGCGAACTTTGCGGTCTACACGCTCTGGCTGCCGGAACAGTACCGCACCGAATGCCGCGCCTCCGCTTTCGCTTTTGCGACCTCTTCTGGACGCTTCATCGCCGCGGGGGTGACGTTTCTGGTAGGCGCGGGCGTGTCCAAATACGGCAGCATCGGGACACCCGTCGCGTTCACCTCTTTTGCCTTCCTCTTGGGCTTGCTGTTGCTGCCCTGGGGCGAGGAAACCAAGGGCAAAGGTTTGCCGGAATGAATCTCACCAATCTCTTCGATCTCTCACTCACCGCTCGAAGCAGCGCGGAAGCACTCGATTTTCGCGGCAAGACTTACACGTTTGCCGATATCGACGCGCGCTCGAATCGCATGGCCCACTTGCTGCTTGCCAAAGGATTCACTAAGGGCGATCGGCTGTGCGTCCACCTCGCCAACTGCATCGAGATGATCGATCTGTTTCTCGCTTGCGTGAAAACCGGGGTGATCTTTGTGCCGGTGAACATTTTGTACAAAGACCGCGAGACAGCGCACATCCGCGCGGATGCGGATCCGAAGGCGTTTCTCACTCCTGTCGAGGCTTCGGACTGGGCAGCGGAAGCGGAACACCAGGACGCCGATCGTCCGCGCGTCACGCTCGATAACGACACCCCGGCGGGCATCGTCTATACGTCGGGAACGACGGGCCAGTCGAAGGGCGCCGTGCTCACACACGGCAACTTTGCAGTGAACGCGGTGAACATTGTGACGTCGTGGCAGATCGATTCGCGCGACCGGTTCCTGCTGGCACTGCCGCTATTTCATGTCCACGCACTTGGCAACGGCATTCATGCGTGGCTCGTGAGTGGATGCCGCACGCGCCTGCTGGAGCGCTTCGAACACCAGAAGGCAACCGCCGAGTTCCTGGACTTTCAACCAACCCTGTTCTTCGGCGTTCCGACAATGTACGTTCGCCTTTTGGACTTCGACGACGCTACCGCCGCAAAGATCGGCGAAAAGATGCGGCTCTTCGTTTGCGGAAGCGCGCCACTGCCTGCGCAAACATTAGAGGACTTTCGCGTCAAGTTCAACGGCCACACGATTCTCGAACGCTACGGCATGAGCGAAACGTTGATGAACATCGGCAATCCTTATGCTGGCGAACGCCGCGCGGGCAGCGTGGGCATCCCATTTCCTGGCGTTTCAGTTCGCGTAGTCGACGGCGAACTGCAACTGAAGGGTGGCAACCTGTTTGCGGGATACTGGCGGAGACCTGAGGCGACCGCGGCGTCGATGACCGATGACGGCTACTTCAAGACTGGCGACATGGGTGAGTGTTCGCCTGACGGTTACTACACACTGTCTGGACGCAAAAGCGATCTCATCATCTCAGGCGGCTTCAATATCTATCCACGCGAGATCGAGGAGTTCCTGCAGGATCAGCCGGGGGTTGACGAGGCCGCCGTGGTGGGGATCCCCGATCGCATCCGTGGCGAACTGCCCGTGGCCTTCTTTGCGGGCGATGCCGACCCTGCCGTGCTGGAAGAGGCCTGCCGGGCGGAACTCGCGTCATTTAAAGTCCCCAAGCGGTTTGAACGCATCGAAAGGCTACCGAGGAACGCCATGGGTAAGGTTGTGAAAAACTTACTGCGAAACCCTAATTCCCCGGTGACGTCAAAGGTGTAGACTGGAATCATCGGGAAACGCATCCCGCAAGGAGGCGGTGTCTTCAAAATGGCATCACGCGCACGTTCGTACATTTGGGCCGTTCTGACTGTCGTGCTTTGTTCGCTTGTGGGCGGCCTGTTCGGCCCCGCGACCGAAGTCGCCGCTGCCGCGAGCACAGGTGAAGACGATATCGCCATCACGCTGAAATCGTTTTCCAAGGTTTATAGCGCCATTGAAGAGAACAACGCCACCAAGGTGGATCCCGACAAAGCCATCTACAACGGCGCCGTTCCCGGCATGCTCCGCACGTTGGATCCGCACTCCAATTTCTTCGATCCTCGCGCGTTTAAGCTCCTTCGCGAAGACCAGCGCGGACACTACTACGGTGTCGGCATGCAGGTCGGTCCGAAGAACAATAAGACACAGGTCATCGAGCCGTTCACTGGCTCCCCCGCCTACAAGGCCGGCATCCGCCGCGGCGATATCATCGCCGAAGTCAACGACAAGAAGACCGATGGACTGACCACCACCGAAGTCGCTGACCTGCTGAAGGGTCAGCGCGGAACTCCGGTGCAGATCAAGGTAGAGCGTCAGGGCGTCGAAAAACCGCTCGCCTTCAACCTGATCCGCGATGAGATTTCGCGCAAGAGCGTTGGCGAAGGCTTCTGGCTCCGCCCCGGCATCGCGTATGTCGATGTCAACAGCTTCAACGAAAACACCAGCCGCGAGATGGAAGACGAACTCAAGAAGCTCGGCGAAAGCACGATCAAAGGCTTGGTTCTCGATCTGCGCGGCAACCCCGGTGGACTCCTCAACGAAGGCGTCGAAGTCGCCGGACACTTCCTCAAGAAGAATGAGGTCGTCGTGAAGCATCGCGGACGCACTTCCCCGGAACGCCCCTATCAGGCGCGTCGCGGCGGTGGCGCGGGCAAAGACTATCCGGTCGTCGTGCTCGTCGATCGCTCGTCGGCCTCGGCTGCGGAAATCGTGGCGGGCGCATTGCAGGATCATGATCGGGGTTGGATTCTCGGTGAGAACACCTTTGGCAAAGGCTTGGTGCAAACCGTCTATCCTCTCAACGAAGATACTGGCCTCGCGCTTACGACTGCGCATTACTACACGCCCAGCGGACGCCTCATTCAGCGCGATTACTCGAGCATCAGTTTTGTCGAGTACTACTATCACAAGAACCTCGAGACCAAAAATACGGCGGACGTGAAGATGACCGACGCCGGTCGCACCGTCTACGGCGGCGGTGGTATTGCGCCAGACGAGAAGTTTACGGTTCCGAAGTACGACAAGTTTCAGATCGAGTTCCTTCGCAAGAACGCGTTCTTCAACTACACGCCGAAGTTCTTCGCCGACCGCGGTGACTCGAAGCTGCCGCAGGGTTGGGTTCCCGATCTGAATATCCTGAACGATTTGCACAAGTTTGCCTTGGACAGCAAACTTGAGTTCACGGAGGCCGACTGGGCTTCGCACAATGACTGGCTGAAGCAGGAACTTCGCCGCGAGTTGTATATCACGGCTTTCAATAAGGAAGCTTCCGAGCGTGTCGGTATCGAGAACGATCCCACCGTGATCAAGGGGATCGAAGCGATGCCCAAGGCGAAGCAGTTGTTGGAATCGGCGAAGAAGCTGATCGTGCAGCGCCTGGAACAGCCTCGCGAAAGATAAGACGGCCTTATCGACAAGCTGACGGAAAGGTCCAATGGTAGCGACCTTCCGTCAGCCGAGTCGTTATCTCCCCAAATACCGGACGTCCACAAAGAACGGCGAGATGAGTTTAGAGTCTTTGCGTTGGCCTTCTATTGCGATTCCCAACCTCGCAGGACCGGGCTTCAAGCGCAGCGTCATCCTCACAACCGTATCGCCCGCCGTGACGAGTTGTTCCTGCGAGGCTGCCCCGATCCGCAACCGCGCTTTGCCTGCTTTTAGCGGCCCAGGATCTCCTGGGATCCCAAGCCGACTTGTGAATTCGTAGCGGCCCGCGCGCTTCACATCCACTTCCCAGTAGCCGTAGCCATCCGGCTCACTTTTGCGATATCTGGCCGCACGATTATGGTTCCATGGTGCCTCAGGCGCTCGAGGTCCCCGCAGTTCCTGCGACGTAAGCAGCACCGGATTCGCCAGCTTGTCACCTAACGGAATCGGCACGGGATCCTTCAGGCTCTGGGTCACATCCTTGAACCAGGCCTCATAGTCCGCGCGCATCCGTTTCACGATTTCCGGATGCTGTGACGCGATGTTCGTGCGCTCGCCCGGGTCGGCTTGCATATCGTATAACTCGGTTTCCTGCTCGCCGATCGCCTGCGTGTAACTCAACTCCTCGGTCTTCGCGGTCATCACGATCTTGAAGCGCTGCGTTCGGGCGGCGCAATGCGTAAAGAGGCGGGGTTCGTCAATGCCTGCGGGATCCGGTCGGCTCTGCTGGACGAACAAAGTCCGGTCAGGCCAGTCAGGCGACTTGGCCTGCAGCAACGGGCGCAGGCTGATGCCGTCTAGTTTAAGGCCGCCGGGCAATGGGACACCGCAGAGATCGAGCAAGGTCGGGAAGACGTCGATGTGCGCGGCGATTCGGTCGACGTCGACCGCCGCGGCAAGCGTGCCAGGCCACCGCATGAAGAACGGGACGCGGATGCCACCATCGTAGACCGACTCTTTTTGATCGCGCAACCCCGCATTGAACCGGTCGAGACCTATCAGCCCGTTGTCGCTCATAAACAAAACAATCGTGTTTTGTTCTAGAGACATTTGCGTCAACAGCCCGAGCAGCCACCCGACATTCTCGTCGAGATTCGCGATCATGCCATAGATGCGCGCAGCCTCGTCTGGAAGGCCGAGCTTGCGGTACGGCTCCGTGTAGGAATCGGCAACCTGCAGTGGACCATGTGGGACATTCGTCGGCAGGTAGAGAAAGAAAGGGTCATTGCGGTGCTTCTCGATGAAGCGCATCCCCTCTCGAAAGAAGACGTCGGTGCAATAGCCAGCGGTCTTTGCGACTCGTCCATTGCGAAACAGGACAGGATCGAAATAAGTGTTCGGTGCTGGATCCGCGATGCCGCCGATTGCTCCGTCGGTGTGCACGAGAGTCTCTTCAAAGCCTTGATCGGTGGCGCGCATTGGATAGTTGTCGCCGAGGTGCCACTTTCCAAACAGGCCTGTGCGATATCCGGCGTTGCGCAGCACTTCCGCCAACGTAACTTCGGTGGGGCGCATCTGCGCCAGGCCAACCCAGGTATCCACAATGCCAGTGCGATAGCTGTAGCGCCCGGTCATCAGACTCGCCCGTGTGGGCGAACAGAGTGGAGACGAATGAAAGTGCGTGAACCGCGTGCTCTCGCGATGCAGGCGATCGAGGTTTGGCGTTTTGAGATGGGGATTCCCGTGGCAGCCGAGATCGCCATAGCCCTGGTCGTCGGTGAGGATGAAGATGATGTTTGGCCGCCGCTTGGTGGAAGCGAACAGCGCGGTGGAAGCAAGAAAGGCTCTTCTGGAAAGCATCATGCCGCAGCCAACGGTTTGGTGCTGTCCACCAACAAAACGGAAACACCTAGCAAGAGGAATCCGCCAGCGCAGAGCCAGAAGATTTCACGCCAATCGCTGAAGTGGATCGCTGAAGCAAGAATCATCGGGATCACCTTGGCCACGGCCGAAGCGCCGAAGTTGCCCCACATGTTGCTCCATGCCATCGTGGATGCAACGTGCTTGCCTCCAATATCCTGCGCGAGTGCCCACACTGCGGGGTTTACGCTGTCACTGGCGAAGGCGACGACTCCGCAAGCCGCAGCCACCCCTATCGGATCCGTCAGAAGCGGGCACACCAGATAGGCAGCGACGCAGGTCGCGCTACCCATCAAAAACGGCAGCCTGCGGCCCCACTTCACTCCAAAGCGCGCCGTGAGGGTGTCGCACCACCAGCCTCCGAACAGCATGCCTCCGATGCCGAATGCCAGCGCGATCGATACATAACGGTTGGCGGTGACTCGATCCAAGCCGCGGACTTCGTGCAAATAGGTCGGGAGCCAAGTGATGAGAAACGCCCAGCCGATGTTGAGCCCGATCGACCCCGCATTGAAGAACCAAAGGCCTCGGTGGGTGAGCAGTGCTTTCCAGGGCCTGGCAGGGCTCGGTTTCGCGGGCGGAGATCCGGCGCGGAT